>NZ_JBFTLP010000002.1:0-483023 GCF_056396505.1 Arthrobacter sp. 05T410
GTTACGGCGGTCATAGCGTGGGGGAAACGCCCGGTCCCATCCCGAACCCGGAAGCTAAGACCCACAGCGCCGATGGTACTGCACCCGGGAGGGTGTGGGAGAGTAGGTCACCGCCGGAACACCATTAACGGTCGAGGACCCCCACCACAAGGTGGGGGTCCTCCCGCATTTAACCGCCCAAAACACCCAACTGACTGGCAGCAGGGGCCGTTTTGGCGGCTCAGAACGGCCCCTGCTGCGAGTCAGTTGGGAAGAGGCCCCTGATGAAACAGGCGGGCAGTTCTGGCATATGCCTAAGAACCATGGAAAAACCTTGGGCATGTCCTTAATCGATGGAGACCTTGGGAATACCTTTAAACCGCCGGCTATTTTGGTCATGCGCATTGAGAGGCCGGATTTGACCGGCTAGGGTTTGGATTCCTACGGACCACTAAGGCGCAGGGTGCGTCGACCGGACCTTATAGGAGTCCCGCGATGCGCGTAGATCCTGGATTCGCCTTGGGCAAGAAGGCAACTAAGGGGCATCGGTTTGCCCGGTCCTTTGTGGGGCGCCGAGGGATTTCCCTGGCGTCAGTTGTCTTCCTGGTGGCTGCCACAATTTCCCTTATTGCCGGCCCCGCAGAAGCCGCCACTTTGACCTTTTCTACCACGGCCGATGCCGTCGTGAAGCGTGACAGTCCCACTATCAATTTCCGCACGGCGACGGGCCTCAAGGCTGATAATTCGCCGGTCGAAATGATCTTCCTCAAGCTCACGGTAACCGGCACCGCCGGCAGTACCGTGACTGGCGCCAAGCTCCGGCTGTTCGCTACGGATCCATCCAACTCGGGCGGCCAAGTCCGACGGGTCCTCAACAACTCCTGGAGTGAGAACACGATCACGTTCAACAACGCGCCCGTTGCGGAAACGCCGATTGTGGCTTCGCGCGGCGCTGTTGCCGATAACACCTATGTCGAGTTCGATCTCTTCGGCGCGATTAAGGGTGACGGGACCTATTCGTTTCGCATCAGCAACACATCCTCTGACGGCGTCATTTACAGTTCCAAGGAAACTTCCGTCACCACGCAACGGCCTCGATTGACCGTCACCACGAACGCGACGCCGCCGCCACCTCCTCCGCCGCCACCGCCGCCGCCTCCGCCCCCCGGCGACAACCCGTGTGGCACGGCGACCGCCCCTCCGGCAAAGTACGACCACGTCATGTGGGTGCTCTTTGAGAACAAGACCTATTCACAGGTCATCGGGAACGCCAGCGCGCCGTACATGAGTACAAAGGCGAACCAGTGCGCCTCGGTTTCCACCTGGGCTGACGCCGGCCTGGGACTGCCCTCGTTGCCGAGCTATCTGGCCATGACCTCCGGCAGCACGCAGGGCGTCACGTCCGATTCGAGCCCGAGCGGCCTGCCGCCCATTACGGCCGACAATATCTTTCGGCAGGTGCGTACGTCCGGCCAGTCCTATAAGAGCTATATGGAGGACATGCCGTCGAATTGCCGGCTGAGCGCGTCCGGCCTGTATGCCGAGCGGCACAACCCCGAAATCTACTACCAAGGGACGGGGGACAGGGCGGCATGCGCGGTCAACAATGTGCCCCTGGGCACCGTGAGCGCCGGGCAGCTGGCGGGCGACCTCGCCAACAACACATTGCCGAATTTCTCCGTGGTGGTGCCGAATGTTTGCAATGACATGCATGACTGCAGCGTCGCGACGGGCGACACCTGGCTCTCGCAATGGCTGCCGGTCATCCTAAACAGCCAAAGCTACCGGGCGGGACGCACGGCGATATTCGTGCTTTTTGACGAAGATACTCCGGTACCCAATTTCGTGGTGGCACCATCCGTGGTCCCGGGTACCGTTATCCAGGGCAACTACAGCCACTACTCGCTGCTCCGGACCACCGAAGAAATGCTGGCCATCAGCCTGAAGTTGCAGAACGCCGGCACGGCCCTGAGTTTCCGGTCGCCGCTGCGCATCTAGGCACTGCGGGGAATCCCAGCAAAGTCTCGGAAAGCTCCCGGCTCCGGCGGAACGAACTCTCAGTTGCACTCGTTAGAATTCGACGGGGCTGGATTCCAAAAGACCAGTTCATCGCATCGTTCTAAGGACACCTCAATGCCCGAGCGCACTATCGTCATCACCGGAGCCAGCGACGGCATCGGCGCGTCCGCCGCGCGGACCTTCGCCCGGCAGGGGGAACGTGTGGTCGTCGTCGGGCGTTCTGCGCAAAAGACCGAGGCGATCGCGAACGAAATCGGCGCGGAATTCTTTGTCAGCGACTTCGCCGACCTTGCCCAGGTGCGGACCCTGGCCACGCAGCTGAAGGAAAAGTACCCGCGGATCGACGTCCTGGCCAACAACGCCGGCGGCATCATGGGTCCCCGTGAGCTCACCGTGGACGGCCACGAGAAAACCTTCCAGGTCAACCACCTGGCCCCGTTCCTGCTCACCACCGAGCTGATCGAGGTGCTGACCGCCAGTCAGGCCACCGTCATCAACACCTCAAGCGTCGCGAATTCGCTCTTCGCCAAGTTCGACATCGACGACCTCGACGCGGCCAAGAGCTACTCCACCAACCGCGCCTACGGCAACGCCAAACTCGCCAACATCCTCTTCACCGCCGAACTCCACAACCGCTACAACACCGAGGGGATCTCGACGGCGGCGTTCCACCCCGGCGGCGTGGCCACCAACTTCGCTGCCGACTCCACGAGCCCCATGCGCCTGGCCTACAAGTCCTTCCTCAAGCGCTTCATGCTGACCCCTGACCAGGGCGCGGACACCCTTGTGTGGCTCGCCAACGCCACCCCGGGCCACGACTGGATCTCCGGCGCTTACTACGCCAAGCGGACGCTCTCCAAGGCCAACAGGCAGGCCTACGACGCGGGCCTGGCCAAGGCCCTTTGGCAGCGCAGCGAGGCGATGGTGGCCCAGGACCTCGACAAGCTGGACCAGGGCTCGGATCACGGCGCCTGAGCCTCACCGGAAACGCCGAATTCGTGGGTTAGCATTTTCCTGCCCCTCGCCGATCCGCGGCCGAGGGCTTCTACCTGGGGGAGTGCTCTTAAACGTGCGCCTGAAGAAATTGCTTATCGCGTCCCTGGCGGCATCCGCCGTCGTCCTGAGCGCTACGGCCGTGCCGGCATCCGCCGCGCCCGCGCCGAAGTCGTACAAGAACTGCACGGAGCTGAACAAGGTCTATCCGCACGGCGTCGGCAAGAAGGGCGCCCGCGACAAGACCAGCGGAAAGCCGGTCACCACGTTCCGCGTCGACAACACCCTGTACAACCTCAACGACGGCGGTTTCCGCCAGTACGACCTCGACCGTGACAACGACGGCATCGCCTGCGAAAAGCGCTGATATGACCAGTCGGGATCCTCGCCAACGGCGGGGATCCCGACTGCTTTAAGCGGCTACGGCCCCGGGACTCTAACTTCTGGGGCCAGCCCGGACCATCCAACGAATTGCCAAGAACGGCCACTAAGCCATGATGCTTGGCGGCCGTTTGCGTCCAATGGCAGAGTGTGGCGGCGTCAACGCGACCCGCCCGGCCGGCCTAACGTCAGCCAGCCCGCCCGCCTACCGCGCGGCGTCGACCTTGTCCAGGGCGTTCAGGGCACTCTCCATGGTCCCGGCCAGGTGGCTGGCGGGGGCTGGCTTGGCGAACAGGTAGCCCTGCAGGGAGTCGCAGCCGCGGTCCATCAGGTACTTGGCCTGCGCGGGCGTCTCGATGCCTTCAGCCGTGACTTTCAGGCCGAGGGCATGCGCTGCGCTGATCATGGTGGCGAAGAACGGGAGCTGTTCCTGGCCGGTCTTGATCATGGCCACGAAGGAGCGGTCGATCTTGACCTTGTCCAGGGGCAGTTCCTGAAGCCGGCCGAGCGTGGAATACCCGGTGCCGAAGTCGTCCATGGCAATCCGGACACCGGCGCCGCGCAGCTGCCGCAGCTGGCCCAGCACGTCCGAGGAGGCGTCGAAGAACACGCTCTCCGTCAGCTCAAGCGTGAGCTGTCGCGGGTCAACGCCCGTGGACGCCGCAATCGCCAGCACGTCCGCGGCGAAGTCCCGGTGCTGGAACTGCAGGCCCGAGACGTTCACGGCGACGCTGTAGGCAGGATCGCCGGCCAGCCAGGGCCGGATCTCGGCGCAGGCACGGCGCAGGACCTCGTCGCCGATCTCGCGGATCAGGCCGCTCTGCTCCGCGACGGGCAGGAACTGGTTCGGCGGCACCAGCCGCCCGTGCCGTTCCCACCGCGCGAACGCCTCGAACTGCACCACCGAACCGATGCCGGGAGAGACCACGGGCTGGTAGTGCACCGAGATCTGGCCCAGTTCGACGGCGCGCCGCAGCCCGGAATCGCCGTCGGCCTTGTGCGCCGGGGTGCTCAGCATCTCCGGCCGGAACCGCAGCCAGGTGTTCTTCCCGGCAGCCTTCGCCGCGGTCATGGCGGCGTCGGCCTCCCGCAGCAGTTCCGCCCCGTCCAGCGTCTGCCCCGACTTCGACGCCAGGCCCATGCTCACGCCGGGCCGGACCATGGAGTTGCCCACGCGCAGGGGGGCGTAGAGGGACTCGGCGATCCGCTTGGCCACCGCGTCCGCGTTGAGGCATTCGGTGAGCAGCACCGCGAACTCGTCGCCGCCGAGCCGGGCCACGGTGTCATGCGGGCGGACGCAGTTTCGCAGCCTGCTCGCCACCTCCACCAGCAGTTCATCGGCCGCGGAGCGACCCAGCACGTCATTGAGGTGCTTGAAGTCATCGAGGTTCAGCAGCAGGATGTCCACCGGATCGGGACGGCGGAGGGCCGCGGCGAGCCGTTCGTTGAAGAGGGGGCCGTTGGGCAGCGCCGTCAAGGGGTCGCGGAGCGAGCCCGCCTTGAGTTCGTCGTCGTGCTCGGCAAACGCCGCAGGAGCGGCAGCCGCTGGACCTCCGGAAAGAGAAGCTCCCGCTGCACCAGAAGTACGACGGCGGGCAAAGTCGCCGCTGAGCGTGCGCCCGGCGCTGCCGGCGCCCGGGTTCCGGCCTGCGGCGCCGCGGATGGAGAGGGCAACGGACGTTCCGGCGTCGGCTGCTCCGGCCGCGGCGGGGACCAGCGAGCAGGTGATTTCAACGGGGAGTTCCGTGCCGTCGGCGCGGCGGCCCGAGCCGGCGAACGGGGAGCCGGGGCGTGCGGCCTTGGCCAGCCCGGCCAGGACGCCGTGGAATTCCTCCCGCGAGGCCTCGGCCAGGAGCATGCTGTGGTCCGCGCCGAGCAGTTGCGCCCGCGGGTAGCCGAAGAGCCGTTCCGCGGCCGCATTGAGGAAGGAAATGGCTCCGTCCTGGGCGACCAGCAAAAGTGCGTCCGGGCTGTACTCCAGCAGTTGTTGTGCGAAACCAGCTTCCACGATGTCTAACAGCCCCCCGGCGATGAATACGGATAGCGGGCACCTTGCGGAGAGCAGGCGCACTGCGCTGACTGAATCATATGCGGTGCGGGCTCCCCGGACGGGATGGCCATCATGCCGCAACCAAATGTGTCGAACGCCCCGGCTACCCGGGCAGCGGCACGCCCTCGAGCTCGGCGATGGCCGCCGCGGAGTTCCGGACCGCGCGGTGCCTGGCCGCCCCGGGTTCCGGGCGGGAGAAGAGGAAGCCCTGCAGGGCATCGCAGCCGTGGTCCATGAGATAGCGTGCCTGGGCCGGTGTCTCGATGCCCTCGGCCGTGACCTTCAGCCCCAGGCTCCGGGCCATGTGGATCATGGAGGTGAGGATGGGCAGCTTTTCGACGCCGGTCTGCAGCATCGACACGAAGGACTTGTCGATCTTCACCACATCCACCGGCAGGTCCTGCAGGCGGCCCAGCGAGGAATAGCCGGTCCCGAAGTCGTCCAGGGCCACCCGGATGCCGGCCTCGCGAAGGGTCTCGAGCTGGCCGATCACGTGGGAATGGGCGTCGAAGAACACGCTCTCGGTCACCTCCAGGACCAGCTGGCGCGGGTCCACGCCGCTCCACGCCGCAATGTCCAGGACGCGCTCGGCGAAGTCCCGGTGCTGCAGCTGCACGCCGGAGACGTTGACGGCCACGCTCCGGAACGGGTCCTCCCCGAGCCACGGGGCGAGCTCGGTGCAGCTGCGCCTGAGCACCTCGGCGCCGATTTCCCGGATCAGGCCGCTGCGTTCGGCGGTCTCGATGAACTCGTCCGGCGGAATCAGCTCGCCGTCCCACTCCCAGCGGGCCAGGGCCTCGAACTGCACCACCTCGAGCCGGTCACTGGAGATGACGGGCTGGTAGTGGACGGTGATCTGCCCCAGTTCCACCGCCCGCCGCAGCCCGGCCGTGAGCTGGGTGCGCTCCAGCAGCGCGGCCAGCATCTCGGGCCGGAAGTGCACATAGCAGTTCTTCCCGGCCTCCTTGGCCGCGTACATGGCCAGGTCCGCCTGCCGGAGCAGCTCCGACGACGTCTCGGTGCTGGCGTCGCGCGATGCCACGCCGAGGCTCAGGCCGGGCCGCATGAGGGTTCCCTCGATGGAGACCGGGGCGTTCAGGGTGCTGACCACGCGCTGGGCCACGGTGTCGGCGTCCCGGCAGCCGACCAGCAGGACCACGAACTCGTCCCCGCCCAGCCGGGCGACGGTGCCGTGCGGACCCACACAGTTCTGGAGCCGGCGGGAAATCTCGACCAGCATCTCGTCGCCGGCATGATGGCCCAGGACGTCGTTGACTTCCTTGAAGTCGTCCAGGTCCAGGAGCAACACGTGCACCGGTTCCGGGGTCAGCAGTGCCGCGGCGGCCCGTTCGTTGAAGAGCATCCGGTTGGCCAGCCCGGTAAGCGGGTCCTGAAACGCGAGTTCCTTGAGCTTGCCCGCCTGCTCGGCCAGTTCGTCCATGGCGCGGCGGGCCTGGTCCTGGGCGCGCCGGCGTGAGGTGATGTCCCGGAAGTTCCAGATCCGTCCCACGATCGCGTCCGCCACCTTCTGCGGGCGCGAGTACAGCTCCACGGTGCGGCCGTCGGCGAACTCGAGGATGTCATGGCTCTGCATCAGGTTGTCCGCGTAGAGCGCTGCAACCTTTTGCAGGAAGGAGTCGGAATCCACCAGCTGGTCCGCGATGAACCGCACCAGCGCATCGGGGTCCTCGGCCGCGATCAGTTCCGGCGGCATGCCCCACAGCAACAGAAACTGGTCGTTGATCCCGGTGATTTGGCCTTCGCTGGAGAGCACGACGATACCGTCCGACGTCGATTCCAGCGTGGCGTCCACGAGGGAGAGGGCCAGCCGGCGGCCGGAATCGGGGTCGTTGCGGTGCTCGGCGTCGCGGACGGCTACCGCCATGGCCGTGCCGCCGTCGACGCTCACCAGCGAGCACGTGATCTCCAGGGCGAGGTCCGAACCGTCGCGGTGCAGTCCGGCGGCCGCGAACGGGCGGCTTCCGGCCGGGCTTTTGCGTCCCAGCCGGCCGAAGACCCGGAGGAAGCCGCTGTGGGCTTCCTCCGAGAGCAGGATGGTGTGCTGAACGCCGAGGAGTTCCTCGCGGGGGTAGCCGAACAGCCGTTCCGCGGCCGAATTCACGAAGGCGATGGTCCCGTCCGCGGTCAGCAGCAGAAACGCATCAGGACCCTGCTCCAGCAGGTCTTCACCAAATCCAGTTCCCACGACGATACCGGCCCCCAAGCGACGGAAGTTCATAGAGCGATGATGTTCCCGGCCGAGGGCCCGGAGCAATGCGTTTCACTGAATCATAGGGTCCTTCGGCCCCGTGTCCAGCACCTCGGCCATGGAACTTTGCGGGTCACCGGTTGCCGGGCACCCGATCGCCCCGCAGCGCGGCGATGGCCAGGGCCGCCCGGTCCAGCGCGGGCTGGAGCGTGGCCTCCGGCTGGGGGCCTGAAAACAGGAAACCCTGCAGGGAATCGCAGTGCAGGCTCATCAGGTAGCGGGCCTGGGCGGCCGTTTCCACGCCCTCCGCGGTGACGGTCAGCCCCAGTCCGTGGGCCATCCCGATCATGGCGTTCAGGATGGGCAACTGCTCGGTGCCGGTGTTGATCATGGACACAAACGACTGGTCAATCTTCAGCGTGTCCACGGGCAGGCCCTGCAGGCGTCCCAGGGAGGAGAAGCCGGTGCCGAAGTCGTCCAGCGCCACTTGGGCGCCGGCCGCACGCAGGGTCATGAGCTGCTGGATGACGTGGCAGTCGTCTTCGAAGAAGACGCTCTCCGTGACCTCCAGAATCAGCTGGCGCGGGTCCACGCCACAGGATTCCGTCACGGCCATGACCAGCTCGGCGAAGTCCCCGTGCTGCAGCTGGACACCGGAGACGTTCACGGCCAGGGACCGGGTGGAGTCCTCGTCCAGCCAGGGCTTGAGCTCCGTGCAGCTGCGAAGCAGCACCTCGGTGCCGATCTCGACAATGAGGCCACTGCGTTCCGCCGCCGGAATGAAATGCTTGGGCGGGACGAGCGCGCCATCGCGCACCCAGCGGGCCAGGGCCTCGACCTTAGTCACGGTCCCGCTGCCGGCGGAGACGATCGGCTGGTAGTGGACGGCGATCTGTCCGCTGTCCACGGCGCGCCGCAGGCCGGCCTCGAGGTCGTTGCGGTCCACGAGGGCCTTCATCATCTCCGGCTTGAAGCGCATGTACCGGTTCTTCCCGGCAGTCTTCGCCGCGTACATCGCGACGTCGGCACGGCGCAGGAGCTCGGAGGCGTCCACGGCGGCCTCGCCGATCGAGGCGAGCCCCAGGCTGAGGCTGGGCCGCAGCATGGTGCCGTCGATCCACACCGGGACGCGCAGCGAGTCGACGATCCGGGCGGCGACCGCCTCGGGCTCCAGCGAGTCGAGCAGGAGCACCACGAACTCGTCGCCGCCCAGCCGGGCCACGATGTCGCTCGGGCGCACGCACGCGCGCAGGCGCCGGCCGACCTCAATGAGCATCTGGTCCCCGGCGTGGTGGCCCAGGATGTCGTTGACTTCCTTGAAGTCGTCCAGGTCCAGGAGCAGGACGTCGACGGCGCCGCCGTGCTGGTCCGCCAGCGCGCTTGCGAGGCGGTCGTTGAACAGTTGGCGGTTGGACAGTCCGGTCAATCCGTCCCGGAACGCCAGCGCCGTCAGCTGCGCGGACTGTGCGGCGAGGTCGGCCATGGCCCGGGTGATCCGGTCCTGGGCCACCTTGGCCGCGGTCACATCCCGGAAGCTCCACACGCGTCCGACCACCTGGTCCGCGACTTTCTGCGGGCGGGAATAGCGTTCAAAAGTCCGGCCGTCGCGGAATTCCAGGATGTCGTGGCTTTCCGCCGCGGGTTCGGCGTAGAGGGCCTCGACCTTCTCGACGAACTGGGCCGGCTCCTGCAACTGGTCCAGGACGAAGGCCATGACCGCCTCGTCCTCCCCGGTGGCCAACATCTCCCGAGGGATGCCCCACATGGTGACGAACTGATTGTTGACGCCGGCGATCTCGCCGTCGCTGCTGACCACCAGGATGCCGTCCGCGGTGGATTCGAGCGTCGCGCTCAGCAGCGACATGGCCTCGCGGAGGCTGTCATCGTTCTCCGGCCGGTGCGAGGTGTCCCGGACCGCGGCGATCATGCTCGCGGTCCCTTTACCAATCCCGTCCCGGGCGCCTGTACCGGTGAAGAAAATAGATCCGGCCACCTCGGCCTGGAACTCCGTACCGTCCCGCCTCACCCCGTAAGCCTCCACGGGAGCAGTGTCAGTGTCAGTTTCGGCGGCAGCGGCGTCGCCGTCGGGGTGGGCGCCGCGGCGGAGGTTGAAAAACAGCCGCTCGAGGCCGTTCCGGAACCCCTCGGCCAGGAGCATGCGGTGGTCCGAGCCCACGAGTTCCTCGCGGGCGTACCCGAACATGCGCTCCGCGGCGGTGTTGACCATCCTGATGGTCCCGTCCTCGGCCACCACCAGCAGGGCGTCGGGGCTGGATTCCACCAGGTCCCCGTAGCCCGGGACCGCGGCGGATACTTCCTGGGGGACTGTCGTTGGGACTGTGCCGGGGGCTTCCTCCGGGTACAACGACGCCGTCACCCGGCTACCGCCGTGCGAACCTGAGACCACCAACGAGACATTTAGAACCCTCCCATCGGGAAATCATAGGCGCCGGAAGCCTCCCTTGGGTGTCAAGAGGGTGTCAACACGTGGGCGGGGCCGAATCCGTGCCCGTGGCGGAGGACTTACCGCCCAGTTGCGCTATCACCTAGGGTGCTTAAAACTCTGGTTTGGCAGCCCTAAGTGACAGGGCAACGCGGGGGGAGCGGCCCACCTGGGACTCGCCGATCACGGCCCTGTAGTGGCCAACGAGTTCGGCGCCGAGCACGGACCACGTCCGGCCCTGGACCGAGGCGTGCGCGGCCGCGGCGAACGCTCGGCGCTTGGCGTCGTCGCCCATCAGGTCCATCACCCGGGCACGGAACCCGGCGAGGTCGCCGGGCTCGTACAGCCAGCCGGTCCGCGAGTTCTCCACGAGGTCCAGCGGGCCGCCGCGGCCCGTGGCCACCACGGGCACCCCGGACGCCATGGCCTCCTGGATGGTCTGGCAAAAGGTCTCGAACTCGCCGGGATGGACGAAGAGATCGAAGGAGGCCACGGCCCGGGCGAGGTGGTCGCCGCCGAGGAAACCGGTGAAGACCGCCCGCGGCAGGGCAGCTTCCAGGGCGGCCCGCTGGGGCCCGTCGCCGATGATCACCAGCCGGGTCCCGGGAACATCCGCCAGCACCGCCAGATCCTCCACCTGCTTCTCGGCCGCCAGCCGGCCCGCGTAGCCGATGAGGCGCTCGCCGCCGGGCGCCACGGCAGCCCGCCAGCCGGCGTCGCGCTTCGCGGGGTTGAACCGCTGCGTGTCCACGCCGCGCCGCCACATGTCCACGCGCGGAATGCCGCGGCCGCGGAGCTGGTTGAGCGCGAACGTGGAAGGGACCAGGGTGCGCGAGGCCAGCAGGTGGATCTGGTCCACCCGGTTCCAGGCCCAGTTCTCCAGAAAGGGGACGCCGTAGCGGCCCGCATAGCCGGGGACCTCGGTCTGGTAGATGGCGACCGTGGGGATGCCGAGCTGGTGGGCGGCCTGCGCTGCCCGCCAGCCGAGCACGAACGGGGACGCGAGGTGCACGACGTCGGGCGCGTAGTCGGCAAGGATTCGCTTGACCCGATACACACCGCCCATCGCCACCCGCAGATTCGCGTAGCCGGCCAGCGGGACCGAGGGGAGCCGGAGGACGTGGGCGCCATAGACCTCGTCCGGTACATCCGTGTCCTGCGTGGACGGCGCGATCACCAGCACCTCGTCCCCGCGCTTCTGCAGATGCTCCAGCACGCGCAGGATGGAGTGGGTGACCCCGTTCATGAGCGGCAGGAATGATTCGGCGACGATTGCGATCCTCACCCCTCCACGGTGCGGGCGGCGGTTTGCGGCGCGGGGGAGCAGGCGTGGCCGGGAGGGGAAGAGTGGGTTAACAGGCGGGCGAACTCAGGAGGGAACGCCACAGGGCGCGCGGATAGGCGGACGGTTGCCGGGAACTAGTCGGGCACCCTCTCGTCGGCGCAGTTCATCGCGGCCATGCGTCCACGGCGCAAACCCTACGAAGCAGCGGTGCCGGATGGCATGACGAAAGTCGAGCTACAGCGGGTCGGGCCAGTTGCCGACCGGGAAGCGGGCACGGATGCCGGAAACCGGACCGCAACGCGCACGCTTGTTGCCTTCCATCAGAAATACCTCCAGAGGCTACGGAACTTCAGAATACGCCCGTCGCCTCCTACCGTCCAGAGGGTCAATCGGCCTTGAGGACATCCGGAAGTTCGTCCACAAACACCGTCTGCGGCGGTTCAAAATAGATGACCAGGACCTGCTCGCCCACGGCGAAAACGCTGGTCTTATCGAAGGGGTGCGCGTGGAAGGCACTGGTTCCGCCGCGGACCGGCAGCATGACCTCGCCGATGGTGCCCGGGCCGATCCGTCCGGTGACGCGGCCGATCTTTCCGGTCAGGCTCCGGTCAACATCCTTATGCATCAGAACCCCAGTACATCAGAATCCCAGTACATCAGGTCCTCCGGCTCTCCGCGCGCATTCCCGCCCCTACGCCTCAGGCGCCTTCGCCGGCCGTTTGCCGCCATCCCGGGTGTTTTTGAGGGCCGTGGAGAGCGCCGGGAGGTAGTCGCCCACCTGTGCCAAAATCCCGCCGATCATCCGGTTGACCCCTTCGCCGCCGTTGAGAACGGTCATCTGGCCGACGTGCGCGAACGGCTCGGCCGCCGCCGCCACGATCGCCGGCATGTTCTCGGCGAGCTGCTGGGAGATGACGGCGTCCTGGTTGGTGCCCAGTGCTTCGGCGCGGGCCTTGATGCCATCTGCCTCTGCCAGTGCCTTGGCTTTGATGGCGGAGGCGGCGGCATCGCCGCGGGCCTTCGTGGCGGCGGCCTCGGCCTCACCGGTGACCTTGGTGGCCCCGGCCGCGGCTGCTGCCGCCGTCGCGTTCGCCTGGGCCTGCACCTCGGTCCGCCGGGCGTTGGCCTGGGCCTCGAGCTCGGTGCGCCGGGCCAGCGCCTCGGCAGCGCTGATGTCCGCGGATTTCTGGCCTTCCGCGTCGGTGCGCTTGGCGTAGGCCCTCGCGTCGGCGGGCTTGCGGACGGTGGTCTGCAGTTTTTGTTCCTCCCGGTCGGCCTCGAGCTTGGCCACCTCGGTTTCCTGGACCACCACCTGCTGGCGCGCCGTGGCGTCGGCCAGTGGCCCGGCCTGGGCCGCGTTCGCCTTGGCGCGCTCGGCATTGGCCTGCGCCTCGGACTGCCGGATGGCGGACAAGCTCCGGGCATCGGCAATCAAGGCCTCGGCCTCCGCTTCCTTTTCCGCCGCCTCGCGGTTCCGGGTGGCCTCCGCGATGCGGGCCTCCATCTTGACCATGGCGATGTGCGGTTTGGCGATGTTCTGGATGTAGCCCGTGGGGTCCTGGAGGTCCTTGATCTGCAGCGAGTCGACGACGAGGCCCAGCTTCTCCATTTCCACGCCGCTGGCGCTGCGGACCTGGGAGGCCAGCTTGTCGCGCTCGCGGATGATTTCCTCGACCGTCATGCTGCCGATGATCGAGCGCAGGTGGCCTTCGAAGACGTTGTACACCTGGCTTTCCATCTTGGGCTGCTGGCCCAGGAACCGGCGCGCGGCGTTGGCAATGAACGGCGGGGCATCGCCGATCTTGTAGATGACCACGCCGTCGACAATCACCTGGATGCCCTGGGAGGTGACGCAGGAGACCTTGAGTTCGGTTTCGTTCAGCGTCAGGGACAGCGGCCGCACCGTCTGCAGGCCCGGCAGCACCAGGGCCCCCTTGCCCGTGACGATCTTGAAGTCCATCCCCTCACGGGTTTCCAGCGTGCCGCGCGTCAGGCCGGAGATAATGAGGGCCTCGTTCGGTTCCGCCACCTTCCACATCAGTTTTGTTGCCACCCAGATGACGCCGACGACGGCGACCGCCCCCAGGATGATCGAAATGAGCGGATACAAAAATGACAAGTCCGGCATAACCAGGTCCTTTCACGGCGGTGGAAAAGAAATTAAGCAAAGCCCCAAACGATGCTGCTGGTAGTCCCCGGCCGGCCTGGAGGCAGGAATTCCCACGCCGCCCAGCCAGCTGTTGTACACAGTCTGTGGTGCTTCCGGCCGGGAGTCCAGCAATTCGACGATGTCCGGGCATACGCCCAGGTCCCGCCGGTGCCTAAAGCCCCTGTTGGGAGCCTCCACCGCCGTGCCAGCGTGGAAGAGGGTGCGGGCGTGGAAGGGCGGACGAGCGCGCCTGCCTGAGTGAGCGGGGAACGGCGGAGGCCATGAGTGCCTGCCCGTGAAGGGGTGATGGGTGATGCGCGGCTCTCCTCTTGGGATGACACGGACGGCCGGGATCGCGTGGGACATCTGGCGGGCCGGTCGGGCAAGCCAGGATGAGGTCGCCCGCCGGCAGCGCGACCGGCTCGCCGCGCTGGTCGAGTGCGCACGGTCCTCCTCGCCCTTCTTCCGCAGGCTGTACCGGGACGTCCCGGACGTGGTCCCGGACGCAGCCATGGACCGGGCCAAGGACCTGGGCAGGTATTTAGGGGAGCTGCCTCCGGTGGGCAAGCGCGAGCTCATGGAGAACTTCGATGACTGGGTGACCGATCCCCACATCACGCTCGCCGGGCTGAAGCACGACCTGCTCGATGACCCGTCGCGGATCGGCGGCCTCTACCGCGGACAGTACCTCGTGGTGACGACGTCGGGGTCCACCGGTGAACCCGCGGTCCTGGTCCATGACCGGACCTCGCAGCTGGTGGCCAGTCTCCTGGGCCCGATCCGCGAACGGCGGACCCTGATGGCGGCCAAGGAGGCGCGGGCTTTCCCGCACCGGGGACTGCGGGCCGCGGCGCTGATCGCGGACGGGGATCACTTTGCCGGCGTCGTGCTGACCGAATCCGCGCGGCGGCGCAGCCCCCGCATCGCCCGCCGGGTGCGCGTATTCTCCGTGCTCCGGCCGCTCCCGGACCTCGTGGCGGACCTCAACGACTTCCAGCCGACAGTGCTTTACGGGTATCCGAGCGCCATGGTGCAACTGGCCGCCGAACAGAAAGCGGGACGGCTACGGATTCATCCGCTCCTGGCGGTCGCGTCCGGAGAGAGCCTGGCAGCCCACGCAGCGGCCGAGATCGAGGCGGCCCTCGGCTGCCGGGTCACTGAGCGATACCTTGCCTCGGAGGCGCTCGCCCTGACCAGCCGCTGCCGGCAAGGGCTGCTGCACGTCAACGCGGACTGGAACATCGTGGAACCGGTGGACGACGCCTTCCGGCCCGTCCCGCCCGGCGAACTCTCCCACACGGTGCTGGTCACCAACCTGGCCAACCGGGTCCAGCCGCTCATCCGGTACAACCTTGGCGACCGGGTGCAGCTGGCTGCCAGCCCGTGCGCCTGCGGCAGCCCGTTTCCCACGCTGCGGGTCGAGGGCCGCAGCGGCGGCGTGCTGAGCTTCGCTGCCGCCGACAGGACAGGGTCGGACGGGAAAGTGGTCACCGTGCTGCCGTTGGCGCTGGGCACGGTGATCGAGGAGACCGCCGGCGTCCGCCGGTTCCAGGCGATCCGCACCGGGCCGCGCTCGCTCACCGTGCGGCTCGAGCTCTGGCCGGATGCCGCGACGACGGCCGTGCGGACGGCGGTGGGGGAGCGCCTGGGTGCGTTCTTCGCGGCCCGGGGCGCCGCCGGCGTCGACGTCCGCTTTAGCGATGAGCCGCCCCGGCCGGACCGGAGCGGCAAGTTCCGCGAGGTGTGGTCCGCCTGAGCCGGCTGCTGCTGCCCCTGCTGTTAGGGCTGTTAGTGCTGTTCCAGGATCCGCCGGGCGTCCCGCTGGGCCTGGAGCTGCTCCGGGGTCACGGACTGTCCGGTCAGGAACCCGGCGGCGGCCATGATCCGGCGCAGCTCCGCGACGCTGCGCGGGGTCCGTACCCCGTGGTGCGCCATGGCGTGGCAGTTGGCGCAAAGCGGGACGAGGTCTGTGATGGGGTCCAGTTCATACCCGCTGCCCAGCTGTGACACCGGGACCAGGTGGTGGACCGGAATGAAGTCCTTGCCGATCTCGCCGTAAGCAATTTCAAACGAGAATCCGCAAGCGGCGCAGCTGGTCCCGTGGTGGGCGACGCAGACCCGCCGGGCGTCCCGACTGTGTTCGTACTTGTTGACTTCGACCCGGGTGACCGCCGCCGCCGGGATGGTGCCGGGCACGGGCTGGGTGGGGTCCGCCGGTACCGGGCCAACCTCACCCCAGAGGGCGCGGAGCAGGGGCTCGACGGCGGGGTCGACGGCCAGCGCGGGGCCGTGAAGGGCTTCCCAGTCGATGCCGGGCACGGCCTCGGCGAGGACCCCGGTCGGGATCTGGTCGCCGGCGGGCAGGAGGGCGTCGAAGTCCACCTGGACGTAGAGCGGGGACGGGGCCTGTGCGCCGGGCGGTGCGCCGGGCGGCGAGTCGGCCGGTACGCCGGTCCGGGCGGCGCTCGCGGAGTCCGGTGCCTGGACGCGGGGAACCGGCCGTTCCGCGACGATAACGCCGTGGCCGATCAGGCCGCGTCCGTGGCGGCCCTGGAGCACCAGCCACGCGTCCGTGCCGGCGGCGCTTCCGGCCGCGTTGCCGGCTCCGCTGTCGAGAGAGGTCCCGACGTCCCAGCTGGCCAGGTGCCGGCCGGTTTCGGCGACCTCTTCCAGCACGGCCGGGTAGGTCCAATCGTTCCATTCGTCGGGGTCCCAGACGAGGATGATTGCTGTCATCTGCCCATTGTCGCAGTGCCCGGACTGCCTGCGGCATTGTTGAGCGGCCCGGTCGGCCCGGTCATGCACGTGGCGTTGAGGGTGTCCTCCGCGATGGACTCCATTTGGTGCAGAATGTGGGTGTCCCCGCGTGGGAGCGGTTCCGGCGGGTAGGCCACGGCCATGGTGAGCTGCCGGGTTCCGTCCGCGCTGGTCATGGTGATGGTGCCGTAGCCGGGCACGTCGCCGGGATGGCCGTAGTAGAAGTCGTTGGTGCACAGATCGTTCCAGCGGACCACGCCGAGTCCGTACCTGGCGTAGAGCGGGCTCTCCATTTGCGTGATCGTCGCCGGCTTGAGCAGCTTGTTCTGCAGCAGCGCGCGGTAGAACGTATTCACGTCCGCCACGGAGGACACCATGCCGCCCGCGGCGTTGTCGATCTGGGCGGCCGGATAGGTGACGTCCAGTTGTTTGCGGTCCAGCGCGATGTAGCCGTGGATCATGGACGACGGCGCCGGCCCGGCCGCCGTCATCAAGGTCTGGCTCAAACCCAGCGGCTCGATGATGTCGGTGCTGATCACCTCGCCGATCCGCCGGCCGCTGAGGCGCTCGACGATCAGCGCCAGGGCAATGTAATTCGAGTTGGAGTACTCAAATCCCTGGGCCAGCTTCGCCTGCCAGGAGATCCGCCCCGCCATGGCCAGCAGATCCGCCAGGCTCACCTTGGTGGTCAGGGCTTCGCGCACTGTGGCCGGATCGAACAACGGCCCGTCCACCGACGGCATGCCGGAGCGGTGCTGCAGCAGCTGGCGGACCGTGACCGGTCCCGGCGGGTGCATCACCTTGTTGAACTCCGGCAGGTAGGTGCTGACCGGCGCGTCCAGTTCCAGCCGGCCCTCCTCGGCCAGTTTGAGCACGCAGACGGCCACCATGGACTTGGTGACCCCGCCGATGTGCACCGGGTCCGTTATCTCGGCCCGGGACGGGCTGTTCAGGTTTCGGACCCCGTAGGCCGCGGACCACTCGTCCCCGCCCACGCGGACCTGGATGAGGACGGCCGGGGCGCCCTCGTCGAGCAATCTCCTGCCGAACTGTTCGAGCACGGACCGGTAGCCGGAATCGGGCGACGCCGGCGCCGGCGGTTTCGGCCCGGGGACGCAGCCGCCGAGGGCGGCCGTAAGCACGACGGCGAGGATTGCGGCCGTGAACCGGCGGGATTTTTCGCGGATCCAGACCATCGGCATGAGGGTCCTTCTTGCAGGTCGGGAGTGCAGTCAGGGCAGGAAAACGCCCCCAGCCAGGCACAGTCCTAATGCTTGTGATGGTCCTCAGGCAGACATCAGTCGACCAGAGCCATAAGTCACGGGTATGGATTCGACCGACATTCCGAGATCGCGGGCAACCGGCGCAGCGGGCTCAAAGCCTTCGATCATCCATAATTATCGCTGTGGACCATGCGCGAGTACCTCGGATCGAGGTCGTCTTCGAAACGGATCGGCTGCTGCTGCGGCCATGGCGGGTGTCTGACGCCGCCGTCCTGCGCGAGCTGTGGACCGAGCGCGATCCTCGCGTCCCTCCGCATCGTCGCATCAGTCCCGATGGTCACCCCACGCTGGAAGATATCGAGGACCGGATCCGTCGTGATAGCCGACACCCCTTCCCTGGGTTGCTGGCCGCAGAGCAAAAGAGTTCGGGGCAGGTCATCGGCTACTGCGGGCTGATTCCCAACGAGCACGGACGGGCTGGAGAGCCAGAACTCGCGTTCGAGTTCCTCCGCGAAGTCTGGCGCCACGGGTTTGCGACCGAGGCCTCGTGGACCGTCCTCCAGCGGGCGCAGGCGTCGGGCTACCGACGCCTGTGGGCTACAGTCCGTGACTGGAACACAGCGTCACGCCGTGTGCTGGCCAAACTCGGATTTGTCGAAACCGGGCAAGTAGAACCTGACGAAATCCACGGCGATTCTCTCTTCACTACGAAGACACTCTGACCATAATCCGGCCCGGCACTGGAGCTAGTCGGTCCGTCTTGGTAGCTTCAACGCATGGCCATCAAACTTGAAAACGTCGGTATTGCGGTTCGTGACCTCGAAGCAACAATCGCCTTTTTCACCGACCTCGGTCTCACCGTCGTCGGCCGTGATACCGTCAGCGGCGAGTGGACCGACACTGCCGTCGGACTTGATGGCAACCACGCCAAGATTGCGATGCTCCAGACCCCGGACGGTCATGGTCGACTTGAGCTCTTCGAGTACATCCACCCTAAAGCGATCGAGTCGAACCCAACCCGTCCCAACGACATCGGCATGCACCGCGTGGCCTTCTCGGTTGACGACATCGACGAGGCCCTTGAGGTAGCTGCGAAGCACGGATGCCGTCCGCTACGCGGTGTGGCGACCTACGGTGACGTCTACAAACTCACCTACCTCCGAGGTCCCAGCGGAATCCTCGTGATGCTCGCCGAGAAACTGAAAAAAGACTGACACCCGGATCGGCCCGATTAGCCCGTGAATCGCGGCCATGCGATCGAGCTGATTGGCGGCCCATCCGGGTCAGTATTCACCAGAGTCAAACCGGCAGCTCACATTTATCTGCGCAAGGCTGGGGTCGCCCGATGATGGATGGCGAGCAGCGGCGTGATGGGACATGATCAGAAGATGCGCCGATCCGGAAGGACTGCATTCTGGGCGGTCCCGCCGGCCCTGCGTGGCTACAGGATCGAGTGGCTGCGCCACGACTTGGTGGCGGGCGCCGCGCTCTTCGCGATCTTGGTCCCAGCTGGCATGGCGTACGCCCAGGCCGCCGGCCTTCCACCGGTGACCGGCCTGTACGCGACGGTAGTGCCCCTGCTTGTCTACGCGGCAGTCGGGCCATCGCGTGTGCTGGTGCTGGGCCCGGATTCCGCGCTCGCTCCGATGATCGTGGCAGCCTTGATTCCCTTGGCCGCGGATAACGAGCAGAAATCCGTGGCCCTGGCCGGTCTCCTCGCCATACTGATTGGCGGCATCTTGCTGCTCGGCTCAGTGCTGAGGTTGGGAATCGTCACTGGACTGCTGTCGAAGCCCATCCGGCTCGGCTATCTCAACGGTATCGCCTTGCTGGTGGCCGTGTCCCAGCTTCCCACCCTCCTGGGGATCTCCGTGGAAGGCGGTACACCCTGGGAAAAACTCATCGCCGCCGTGCCGAAGGTGCTTGCCGGCGAGACCAATTTGACGGCACTACTGCTCGGCTTGGTCTCGCTGGCGCTCATCTGGGTTCCCCGCCGGCTGAAATGGAAGGTTCCGGGCGTGCTCATTGCGGTGGTTGTGTCCTGCATCGCCGTGGCCGTGCTGGGACTCCAAGAGCGTTTGAAGGTCACTGGTGCCCTCCCGCAGGGGCTCCCTGCACCGGCCCTGGGTGGAATTGGCTGGGCCGACGTCCTGACACTGTTGCCCGCCGCCGCCGCGATCGCCCTCATCGTCTTCGTTGATACCGGTACCCTGGCACAATCCCTGGCGGCCGCAGAGGACGGCAGGGTATCCGGCAACCACGAAATGGCAGCCTTGGGCGCGGCGAACGCTGCCACCGGGCTGCTCGGTGGCTTCCCGGTGTCGGCCAGCACGTCCCGCACGCCGGTGGCAGTCGAGTCCGGGGCGAAATCCCAGCTCACGGGGGCCGTAGGCGCCGTCCTGGTGCTCGGCTTCATGCTTGTGGCGCCTGGCGTCACCGAGTTCCTGCCGGCCACAACCCTTGCAGCCATTGTCATCGCCGCAGCCGCCGCAATAGCCGACCCGGCCGGTGTGCGACGGCTCATCGGCATGAGCCGCAGTGAATCGTTGGTGATGCTCGCGGCCTTCCTGGGGGTGACCATACTGGGCGTCCTCCCGGGCATCGCCGTTGCCATCGGCTTGGCAATTCTGGACTTCCTACGGCAGGCCTGGGACCCCTACCGTGCTGAACTGGTGGACGTGCCCGGGGTTCCGGGGTACCACGACGTGAGCCGTCATCCGGAAGGGGAACGCATCCCCGGCCTGTTGATCCTGCGCTTCGACGCACCGCTGTTCTTCGGCAACGGCGCCTTGTTGGGGTCCTTCGTTCGCAACGAACTGGACCAGGCGGGGGACGGCATAGAACGCGTGGTGCTGGCGGCAGAACCAGTGACGGGAATCGACACGACTGCACTGGACGAGTTGGTGCAGCTTGACGAATGGCTGGACCGGCACGGCGTGGACCTGGTGTTCGCCGAGCTCAAAGACCCGGTCAAAGACAGATTGTTGCAGTACGGCATGGGCGCCCGCTTCTCTCCCGAACATTTCTACCCAACAGTGAGCGAAGCAGTGAGGGCGTTCCAACGGGAGAAAAGGGAGGGGTAGGGAACGGTTGTCCCCGGTCATCAGCCAGTTCAGTCACGGGCTCAGCCGACGGCGCGTGCGCCTAGAGGCGCACGCGCCACCACCGGGTGGTCGCGGTGCAGGTTTCCGAGGGCTGAGGCGCCCTGCGGCGACCCCAGTTCCTCGAAGAACTCCACGTTGGCGCGCACGTAGTCGTCCCACTCGTCCGGGACATCGTCCGAGTAGTAGATCGCCTCGACCGGGCAGACGGGATCGCAGGCGCCGCAGTCCACGCATTCGGACGGGTGGATGTAGAGCGAGCGTTCACCCTCATAGATGCAGTCCACCGGGCATTCGTCGATGCAGGCCTTGTCCTTGACATCCACACAGGG
Organism: Arthrobacter sp. 05T410; assembly: GCF_056396505.1. Taxonomy (NCBI): domain Bacteria; kingdom Bacillati; phylum Actinomycetota; class Actinomycetes; order Micrococcales; family Micrococcaceae; genus Arthrobacter; species Arthrobacter sp. 05T410. The sequence continues at coordinate 20,922 of NZ_JBFTLP010000002.1, forward strand.
CTGGGCGATCACGTACGTCATGGCTGGCTACACACCCGTGTAGACGGTCTTGCCCCACGTGAAGAAGTCCAGTGCGGACTTCCCCTGTTCGCGGAACGTGTTGGTGGAGGAGTCCTTGACTCCGCCGAACGGCACGTTCAGGTCCAGGCCCGCCGTCGGACGGTTGACCTTGATGACGCCGGCCTGGGCGCGGGCGGCGAAGTCCGTGGAGAACGCCAGGGAGTCGGTGCAGATCCCGGCGGTCAGGCCGTAGCGGGAGTCGTTGATCGCGGCGAGCCCGGCCTCGTAGTCCGGGACCTCGAGGACGGCCACGACGGGTCCGAAGATCTCTTCGGTCACGGCGGCATCGTCGAAGGGCAGGCCCGTGAGGATGGCGGCCGGGAAGAGGAACCCGGCGTCCGTGCCGCCGTCGTACTCGCCGTGCAGCAGCGTGGCGCCGCGTTCGACGGCGGTGCGCACCGCGGCCTGGTTCTGTTCGAACTGCTGGCTGCTCACCACGGCGCCCATCCTTGCGGCCTCGAGGCCGTCGCCGGCCCTGTACTGCGCGGCTTCCTCGGTGAGGGCCGCCAGGAATTCCTCGCGGATGCCGGGCGTGACGTAGACGCGGGACGTGGCGGTGCAGGCCTGGCCGGTGAGGCCGAACGCGCCGGCCGCCACCACCTGGGCGGCCTTGCGGGGATCGGCGTCGTCCAGGACCAGCACGCCGTTCTTGCCGCCCATTTCCAGCTGGACCCGGGCGCGGCGGGCGTTGAGGATCTCCTGCAGCCCCAGCCCGACGCTGGTGGAGCCGGTGAAGGACAACCCGGCGATGCGGGGATCGCGGGCCAGGGCGTCGCCCACCACGCGGCCCTTGCCGTGGACCACGTTGAACACGCCGGCGGGCAGCCCGGCGTCCTGCAGGGCGCGGGCCAGGTGCGTGGCGGAGAGCGGGGTGAGCTCGGCCGGCTTGATGACCACGGCGTTGCCGCTGATCAGCGCCGGCGCGGACTTCCAGGCCGGGATGGCGATGGGGAAGTTCCACGGCGTGATGAGCCCGACGACGCCGAGAGCCTCGCGGCGGGTGGTGATGGTGGTGTCCGGCAGGCCGCTGGGCAGCACCTCACCGGTGGCGGCCCAGCCGAGGGAACCGAAGAAACGCAGCACGTCGGAGGCGCGCTTGACCTCGCCCTTGGCCTCGGCGAGGGTCTTGCCCTCTTCACGGACGAGGTCCTCGGCGATGGCGGTCTGGCGCTCCAGGAGCAGGTTGCCGGCGGCCATCAGGATGGCGCCGCGGGACGGGGCGGGCAGTGCTGCCCAGGCCGGCTGCGCGGCGGCGGCGGCGGTGATGGCGGCGTCGACGTCGGCTGCGGTGCCGCTGGGGGAGAGGGCGGCGAGCTCGCCCGGGCGGGCCGGGTTCATCCGCTCGGTGTCCGCCCCGCCGAGCCATTCGCCGTTGATCAGGTGCCGGGCGGTGAGAAGGTCCCGGGCTGTTGCGGTTGAGGTGTCTGTGTCGGTGGAAGTCATGGTGTTCCTTCGTGAGAGTCGGAGCAGGGTGTGTGCTGAGCGTTCAGCGCCTGTGGCTAGAGCCCGCGGATCAGGCCGCCGTCGCAGCGCAGTGCCACGCCGGTGATGTAGGAGGCCGGGGCGCTGCAGAGGAACGCCGCGGCGGCGCCGAATTCCTCGGGTTCGCCGTAGCGGCGGGCGGGGATGGTCTTGCGGGATTCGAGCTGGATTTCCTCGGGCGTGGTGCCGCGCCGCTTGGCGGCGGCCTGGTCGAGTTCCGCGACCCGGTCCGTGGCGATGCGTCCGGGAAGGAGCATGTTGACCGTGACGGCGTCCAGCGCCACCTCGGCGGCGAGGGTCTTGAGGTAGCCGGCCAGCGCCGCGCGGCCGGTGTTGGACACGGCCAGGTTCGGCAGCGGTGCCACGACGCCGCTCGACCCGACGGCCAGGATCCGGCCCCAGCGCCGTTCCCGCATGCCCGGCAGGATGTGCGAGACCAGGGCGTGGTGCGGTTTGACGAGTTGTTCGAACGCCGCGGCGATGTCGTCCGCGCCGAGTGTGGCGGCCGCGCCGGGCTTCGGCCCGGGACCGTTGAGGACCAGGATGTCGATGGGCCCGAGTTCCGCGACTGTCTGCTCGACGGCTGCGGCCACGCCTTCGGCGGTGCTGAGGTCCGCTTCGATGGCGACGGCGCCCGGTCCGTAGGCGTCCGTCAGTTCGGCCACGATCTCCTTGGCGCGGACTTCGCGCCGGCCGGTGATGGCCACCCGGACGCCTTCGGCGGCGAGGGCCCGGGCGATGGCGAGGCCCAGGCCGCCGGTCGAGGCGGCCACAAAGGCGGTCTTTCCGCTGATTCCGAAATCCATCAGTTCCTCCCCGCCGTGGTCAGCACGGCGGCCGGGTTCTGGCCGAGGGCCTCGGCGGCCTCGGCCAGGTGCGTGCGCAGCCCGGTCCGGAGAACCTCCGGGAACGGCGCGGCCGGTGCCCGGACGCCGGCGTCGGCGATGAGTCCGCGCTGGTGCAGGCATTCCTTGCGGATGGCCAGCGCGATTTTCGCCTGCTGCTCGAAGTTGATCAGCGGCAGGTAGGGCAGCAGGGCATCGCGGGCGGCCTCGTAGCCGTCTTTCTGCCAGGCCTGCACGCAGGCGATGAGCGCTTCCGGGTAGGAGAAACCGGTCATCGCCCCCGCGGCGCCGGCCATGAGCTCGTCCAGCAGCCCCTGGCCGCCGAGGCCGCCGAAGACCGAGACGTCGAGGGCTGCGGTGAGGTGCCCGATCGCCACGGACGTGGGCGGTGCCTCGGCCTTGACCGCGGTGACGAAGCCGCAGGCCTGCACCACCGAAATGAGCGCCTCGGTGCTGATGTGGACGCCGCTGGCCAGCGGGTAGTCCTGCAGCACCACGTTGGCGCCGGTGGAGTGGTGGATGGCGTTCAGGTGCGCGATGACCACCCCGGGGGTGGCGGAGTTGGCCTGGACCATGACGGCCGACAGCCGGTCCCCGGTGGCGGCCTGGATGGAACGGATTTCATCGACGGCCGTGCCGGTGAAGAGGGAAGTCACTCCCACCACGAGGGGCAGGCGCGTTTCCTCCATGACCACTTCCAGGAGCAGGCTGCGCTCGGCCGCCGTCAGGGCCGCGGCCTCGCCGAACACGCCCAGGACCGTGAGCCCCGTGGCGCCGATCGACTCGTAGTAGCTCACGAGCCCGGCCAGGCTGTCCGTGTCGACATCCAGGGCGCTGCCCTGGAACGGTGTGGCGACGACGCCCCACACGCCGGGTGTCAGTGACTCCCGCATTGGTTTCTCCTTCTAAGCTCTTGTTGTTCTTCGAGCGGCTGAATCTTCGGGCCGTGGAACGGCTAGCGTCCCGGCCAGTGCGGCGGGCGCTTCTCCTGGAAGGCGCGGACGCCCTCGGCGGAGTCTTCGCTGTCCAGCGCCGCCATGAGGGCGGGGAGCCGGAGGCCGCGGGCCTCGGCGGCGGTCAGGTGCGCGGTCTGCGTGACCATCTGCTTGACCGCCCGGACCGAGGTGGGGGCGCAGGCGAGGATCTGGTCCAGCCAGCGCTGTACCGCGGCGTCGAGCTGGTCCGCGGGGACCACCTCATTGACCAGGCCCATGGACTGCATCTCGGTGGCCTCGGCCTTCCGCCCGGTCAGGAGCATGCCCATTGCCTGGGTGTAGGGGATCCGGCGCACCAGCTGGTGGATGCCGCCGTCGAGCGCCAGGCGCCCGACGCGCGGTTCCGTCAGCCCGAAGCGGGCCGTGTCCGCGGCGATTACGATGTCCGCGCCGAGCACGATCTCCATGCCGCCGCCGAGCGCATAACCGTTGACCCGGGCGATCACCGGGATGTCCAGCGTGGTGCGCAGGCTGAGCCCGCCGAACCCGTTCGGGTCCAGACCGGCCCAGTATTCGAGCCCGGTCTTGTCCACGGCGGAGGCGGACATGTCCGCCCCGACGCAGAAGGCCCGGGTCCCGGCGCCGGTGATGACCACGGCGCGGACGTCCGGATCGGCTTCGAGCTGGTCCCAGATCTCGTTGAGCCGGGCCTGCGCGCCGCCGTCGACGGCGTTGAGCACGTGCTGGCGGTCGATGACCACGGTAGCGACGTGGTTCTCGATGGTCAGGGTGACCTGGTCAACGGCGGTGGGAACCGAGGCGGTCGTCCCGGCCTCTGAAACGGCGGTCACCGAAGGACCCCCAGCTGCTGCAGGCGCTCGATGGTCTCGGCGTCGAACCCGTTCTCCAACAGCACCTCGACGTTGTGTTCGCCGAGGCGCGGGGCCACCCGGCGGATGGTGGGCGGGGTGGCGGAGAGCCGGATGGGTGCGTTGAGCATCTTCACGGTGCCGACGCCGGGGTGTTCCGCCTCGACGATCATGTTGTTGGCGTGTGTCTGCGCATCGGCCAGGGTCTGTTCCAGGGTGTGGACCGGGGCGTTGAGCAGCCCCTGGTCTTCGAGCCGGGTGGTCCAGTATTCGGTGGTGTTGGTGGCCATGCGCTCGCGGAAGATCGCCTGCAGTGCCGGCTTGTGCTTGAACTGCTGTTCGAGGTTGGCGAACTCGGGCCGCAGCGTGAGGTCCTCGTCCAGGCCCAGGGCCTCGGAAATGCGCAGCAGCGGGTCCGGGGTGAAGCCGCCCACCATGCAGACGGCGCCGTCGGTGGTTTCAAAGACGCCGCTGAGCGGCATGGCGCCCCAGTTGACCTCGTAGCCGCGGTTGAGCTGCATGCAGGCCTCCTGCATCTGCAGGTGCAGCATGGAGTCGTACATGGTCACCTCCACCTTCTGCCCGACGCCGGCGGACTCGCGGGTGCGCAGTGCCAGCAGGATGCCCTGCATGAGGTGCATGCCCGTGATGTAGTCGCACAGCGTGGTGGGGTAGATGGCCGGTTTCATGTCATCCGACTCGCGCCGCCACATGACGCCGGAGTAGGCCTGGGCGATCGCGTCCTGGCCGCCCTTGTGCGAGTAGGGGCCCTCGGGGCCGAAGCCGGTGCCGGAGGCCCAGATGATGCCCGGGTTCTGCTCCTTGAGGTCCTCGTAGCCGAAGCCCATCCGCTCCATCACGCCGGAGCGGAAGTTGCTGACCACGACGTCCGCGTCGGCGAGCAGCCGGCGGAGGACGGCTTTGCCCTCATCGGTGCGGGTGTCCACGGAGATGCTGCGCTTGTTCCGGTTGATGGACAGGAAGATCGGGTTGTCCTGGCCGTCCTTGTCCGGGAACGAGTTGCGGGAGATGTCTCCGGCGCCGGGGCGTTCCACCTTGATGATGTCCGCGCCGTAGTCGCCCAGCAGCTGGGTGCAGGACGGGCCCATGAACACCTGGGTGAAGTCCACGATCTTGATTCCGTCCAGCGGGAGCGGGGTGCCGGCCTCAGCGGCGGCGGTTGCCGCCGTCGTGCCTGACAGCAGGTCGTCGATGACGGTGCTCATGCCCCCACCACCGCGTCCACGTCAAGGGTGGCGTTCGACGACGGGACGTCGCCCGGGTCCGCGCCGTGCCGGCGCATGCCCTGCTGGATGTCCAGGGCGGAGACGTCGCGGACGAGGGTGCCGTTCTGGATCGCCAGCGCGGCGGCGACGCCGACTGCCTGGCCCATGGCCATGCAGGGCGGGATCTCGCGGGACATCTTCTGGGCCTCGGGGGTGGCGGAGTAGTGCCGGCCGGCGACGAGCAGCTGGTCCACTTCCTTGGGCAGCAGCGAGCGGAAGGGGTAGTAGTAGTCGCGGCCGCGGGCCACGGTGTCGGCGAAGTGGCGGCGGGAGGTGACATCTTCCTTGGTCATGACGTACTCGCCTTCGAGCAGGCGGGTCTGGCGCACGCCCATCTGGGACGCGACGTCGAGCATGTAGCAGTTCTCGAAGCCGGGCAGGTTGGCGCGGACGTAGTCCACGGCCTCGGTGATGCGGTCCCGCGCGGCGAACTCGGCGGCCGTCATGTCCGCCGGGTCGACGCCGTCGAACCCGGTCATGTGGGGTGCGTTGCACCAGACGACGCCGTCGATGGGGGTCTTGAGCCACCACAGTTCCCAGGCGCCGCCGAGGAGGCGCTTGATCTTGCGGTTGATGGCGCGGGCTACCTTCGGGTTGGCCTGTTCGAAGGCCTCCGCGGCGTTGGTGTCGACGTTGCCCAGGCGGAAGACGAGCGTGGTGAGGTAGCTGTCCTTGACGTAGCTGGCGCCGGCCCGGGAGGCGACGTCGATGTCGCCGGTGGTGTCGATGACGATGTCGGCCATGAAGGCCTGCGGGCCGGACTTGGTCTCGCAGATGACGCCCTTCATGACGCCGTTGTCCACGATGGGGCGGGAGAACCAGGAGTGCAGGCGCAGGTTGACGCCCGCCTCGCGGACGAGGTCGTTGGAGACACGCTTCCAGCCGTCCGGGTCGAAGGCTGCGGCGTAGCAGACCGGCTTGGGAGTGGTGTGGGAGTGGAAGTCGAAGGTGCCGTAGCGGCCCCACTTGTTCCACAGTTCCTCGGAGGTCTTGCGGTCATCGGCCGGCGGGACGATCGCCAGGCCCAGCTTCTGCAGCCGCTCGACGTACTCGGAGACGATGCCGGTGACCGTGATTTCCTGGCCGTTGATCATGTCATCGAGCACCAGGACCATGCCGCCGGAGGCGAGGCCGCCCAGGGAGGAGTAGCGTTCCAGCAGCGTGACAGAGGCGCCCGAGCGGGCCGCGGTGACGGCTGCGGCCACGCCTGCGGGGCCACCGCCGACGACGAGGACGTCGGAGCGGGAAATGACGGGGGCGGTGAGGTCCGCCGTGGTGGTGCTGAGTTCCAGCGACGACATGGCTGTGGACGGGTTCATGGGGGATCCTTACTGTTTCGGCCGAAGTGCCGTTAGAGGCGTGCCGTGGGAACGGGTGCCGTTGGAACGGTGCCGGTGACGTAGAAGACGGTGCCCGGCAGTAACGCGGCAACGCTGACCGCGAAATCGACCCGGCAGAGGGTATGACGCATCGCGGCCCGTTGCGGGGCCGTGGTGCGGGCTGTTGGAGGGGTTCCGGCGGACACCGCGGTATAGAAGAGGCGTCCGGACCGGAGAAAGGTGACGGCGGCTAGGGCCGGCGGATCACCACGCGTGAGGTGCGTTAACCCAGATTGCTACGCAGACCTCTTCGTAGCTGTTCTTGTACCAGTGGGGCGTATCCGAGGAGAAGGTGATCGAATCGCCTTCTTCCAGGGTGTACTTCTCGCCGTCCAGGAAGATGTCCTTCCGGCCGGAGAGCACGATGCCGAATTCCTCGCCGCTGTGCCGGAAAGGAGTGGCGCTGGTGTCGTGGCCTGGCGGACTCACGATCCATTGGGCCTCCAGCGCACCGTTGAGGTCCGGGGTGAGCAGTTCATAGACTGCTTCACCCACGGACTTCTTGGTGACGCCCTTGAGGTTCCGCCGCTCGGCCTTGCGGACCACGGGGGACCTGGTTTCCTCCTGTCCGAGGAAGAACTTCCCCACCGGAATGTCCAGGCCATGTGCCAGCTGCGCCAAGGTGGTGAAAGAGGGATTGGCCAGGCCGCGTTCGATCTGGCTGACGATCGCCGGGCTGAGGCCAGTGACTTCCGAGAGCTTCGCAAGGGTCATCCCTTTGTCCTTGCGCATGTTGCGGACCTTGTTGCCGACGGTGGCAAGAAGAACGCTTGTGCCGGCGGGGGAATGTCCCGTGACGATTTCGTTGGTCATGCTCCGACTCTCTCTTGGTGAGCTAACACACATAACTATAGTGAAAACTTTTAGCGAATCAAGGTTTTAGTGAATATTTTTACGGTTCCGGGCCGAATCTGCGCCTGACGTGGGGCTTTGTAATCCGGCCCGGGCCCGGCCTGCTGCGGGCGGACGGGACTTCTCCGAAAACCATTGACTCTGTGAAGATCTTCAATATAGTTGTGTGAGCCGCAACACTTTTGGGAAGAACGCTTCAAACAGGTTAGGGCGCACAGCCTTCTGGCGGAAGGTGCATCCGACCCGCGAACACGTTCCTTTCCTTAAGCCAAGCTGCCGTGACATCTGCCAAGCCATCCGCAGAGCACGATGTTGGCCGGTCACCAGGGACCAGTTCCTTGTTGCCGAGCTGGATGGCCCGTTTGCATTCAAGCGCTACGAAGAGGCATGCGTAGCTATCTGGGCTAACTCGCCTCCCATGTGGTGAGCCGGTCCCGCCCCGCGGACCAAGCCAAACGATAGTTTCGATTGCCGGCGACCCCAACAGGGGTGCCCGCCGGCAATCCGTACCCTCACGCACCCCGAAAGTGCGGGGGAAGGAAAAAGGAATCATGACTGACACTGTCGTCAAGACTGACCTGGAGACCGGCCGCAAGTCCCGGCTATCTCCGGAAGTCCGCCGGGGACTGCTCGGCCTTGGACTTGGAAACACCCTGGAATGGTACGACTGGATGGTCTTCGGCCTGCTGTCGGCCTTCATCGGACCCAAGTTCTTCCCGTCGCAGGACCCCGTTGCCGCGACGCTGAGCGCGCTGGCAGTCTTTGCCGTCGGCTTCGCGTTCCGTCCGCTGGGCGGCATCCTGCTCGGCACCTTCGCCGACAGGATCGGACGACGGCGGGTAATGCTCTGGTCCATCATGATGATGGCGATCACCACCCTGATCATTGCCGTGTCGCCGACCTATGACCAGATTGGCCCCGCGGCCGGCGTCATCCTGCTGGTCTGCCGCATCGTTCAGGGCATCTCCACCGGTGTCGAAGCTCCGCTGTCCACCGCCCACGCCGTCGAACTCGTCCCCGAGGGACGCGAGGGCTTTGTCGCCGGCATCATCTCCTTCTACGTCAACGCAGGCATCCTGCTCGCCTCGCTGGTCAGCTACCTCTCGTCCCTGATGCTCGGTGGGGCCGTCATGGCCGACTGGGGATGGCGTGTGCCGTTCATCGTCGGCGCAGCCTTCGGCTTCGTCGTTGTCTACCTTCGCCGGACGCTTCCGGAAACCATGAAACCGGAAGAACTGGCGAACAACTCCGCCAAGACCGTCTGGGGTGGAGTGCGCAAGCACTGGCTCAGCGTCCTGGCCATCACCTTCGTCGTCGGCGCGGCGCAGGCCTACAACTACGCCTGGAACACCGGCCTTCCCACGGCGGCCCGCACCGGCTTCAAGGAGGACGCAACCGCCGTCTTCGCGCTCACCACCATCCTCGGCGTCGTGCTGGTTGTCGGCAGCCTCATCATCAGCAAGGTCGCTGACGGCAAGTCAATGTCCAAGTGGTTCCTGATCACCCGTGCGCTGGCCATTCCGTCCGTGTTCCTGATGCTGATGTACGTCAAGCCCGGCATCGCCGGCTTCGCGGCCGTCCTCCTCGGCGGCTCGGTTGTGCTGGTCCTGAACATGACCCTGTACAACGTGGTCACCAGCTCCCTGATGCCGAAGGGTTGCCGCGGTGCCGGCACCGCGCTCGGCTACGGCCTGGGCGTCGCCCTCTTCGGTGGCACGGCCTCCTACCTCCTGGTCTGGCTCCAGTCCATGAACGCCTCCTGGATCTTCCCCGTTTACGTGGCTGTCCTGTCGGCGCTCAGCATCGTCTTCTACCTGCTCGCCCGGAAGAAGAACGGCATCTTCATCGGCCGGTAGAGCAAACAGCCGGCTACGACCACGGCGGGTTACGAAGACAGCCGGTTACCAAAACAGCCAGGCCAGAACACAGGCACGCAGGAACAGCGGTAAGCAGGAACGGAAAGTGGGAACCCTCATGGACGCCAGTCGCCCGGACACAAACGGTTTGCAGGCAAACGTGATCTCCTTTGATCTCGACGCCTCCGACGTGGAGCTTTACGAGGCAGCGCGCGCGCTGTTGCTCACCGCCCACCACAGCGAGAACCACCGGGTGGCGGCCGCCATGCGCGGTGAGTCGGGGGCCATCTATCTCGGACTGCACATTGGCGCCAAGCGCATTAATGTGTGCGCCGAATCCAGCGCCCTCGCCAATGCCCGCATGGCCCAGGAGCCAGCAATCCACACCGTGGTAGCCGTCAGTATGGACGGGCAGGGACACCCCCAGGTCACCAACCCGTGCGGCCTCTGCCGGGAGCTGCTGCGTTCTTACGGAACCGAGACGTCTGTACTGGTCGATGCCGGGGGCGAGGTGGGCAAGGTCCGGATCAAGGAACTGCTGCCCTTTCCCTGGATGCGTGCCACCGAAACGGAGTGGGACACTGTTCCGCCCCGCGTTCAGGAACACGCAAGCTAACGAGCCGCCGCGGCACCCGCATCATCACCGGCGGCAACGGCAGCGGTAGGGCATCACGGAAGGCCGGGACTCACAAAGTCCCGGCCTTCCGTGATGCCGGGAGGTTCCGCCGTCGGGCGGCCCCAGACGCCACACAGAAAGCTGGTGCAGCCGCCGCGTTTCCGCTAAACCGCTGCACCAGCAGGTAGTACGAATTTTCTGAATACTATGAAACGTTACTCATTCGCGGCTCCCTATGTCCCGGGGGTTGATGACCGGGTCTTTACGTCTTCTTCCAGGTGCCTTGTCATCAGCCAGCCTGCGCCGGCCATTACTACGCCCATCACCATGAAGGCCCAATTGTCCATGGTGTTCAGCGACAGGAAGTTGGCCGCCGAATCCACGCCGACGATGAAACCGTAAATGCTAAGGACGATGTACAGCAGACCGGAGCCCATGAGGAAATTCCGGGCGCCCGTGGCAGTCCGGGACATGGTCAGGCCGGTGGCGCCGATCGCGAGCTGAACGATGTTCAGCAACATCGACACCTGGAACAGGCCCAGGAACAGGGCCTTGGAATCGGGCCCGAAGAACCTCAGTTCGCTGTAATTCGTAGTGATGCCGGGGATGAACCCCAGGATGCCCACGACGATCAGGACGATACCTGCACCCATGCCGACGTTCTGTACATCTGTCCGACCAAAATGAACGCCGTGCGCATGAGGAGATGCGGTAGTCATTATCTGCCTCCAACCACTGATTGCGGACATTTACAATTTTACGACCGGGGTGCGCAAAAAGCGCCGGGGGCCACCGACGGCAAATCCGGCGGATCCGGCCAATGTGCCTGTCGGAAACCGGCCGGGTGCCGGGCCCGTGGCACCATGGATCTCGATGAAACTGCGCGCTGATCAGACCGGACAACGTGGCCTTCCCATGCCCCTGTGGCTGCAGGGTGCCCTCGAGTCCGCCCAGGCCGCCGTCATTTCCGCCCTCGTGGTGGTGGCCCCGATCGTCATTGTCTGGGCCACGGCCGGATTCCAGCATGACGGATTCGATGTCCTGGCACGCCTGGCCGGCCAGGCCTGGCTGCTGATCCACGGCGTGCCCCTGCTGCTGGACACCGCCGGTGCCGGGTCCGCCGCGCAGCCGGAATCCGGGACGCTCTCGCTCATCCCGCTGGGCCTGGCCCTCATCCCGTTCCTGCTCGCCTGGCGCGCCGGTCGGCGCCTTGCCCGCGCCTCATATACGGACCAGCTCTGGCAGGCGCTGCTCGGCTCCTGGCTGGCGTATGCCGGATTCGGGATTGCAACGGGCTTCGTCTGCCGCACGGCCGACGTCGGCATCAGCCTGTGGGCCGCCGCGTTCATTCCCCTCGTCCCGTTCGGGCTCGGCATGGTGGTGGGCGCGCGCCGCGAGGCCGGGTCGTGGAGCCGGCTGATCGGCGTGGACGCCGTGGCCTGGCTCTCCCGTACCAGCCAGCACTCGCGTTGGGCCGGGTCCTACCTGGGTTCGGCCATCAAGGCAGGCTCGGTGGCGCTGATGGCGAGCCTGGCGATGTCCGCCGCGCTGCTTGCCGTCGACCTCTTCATCCACTGGAACCTTGTGGTCGCCGTTTATGAAGGGCTCGACGCCGGTGCCATGGGCGGCGGTGTCCTCACCATCGTGCAGCTCGGCTTCCTGCCCAACCTCGTCGTCTTTGCCCTGGCCTGGATCTCCGGCGCGGGGTTCGCCCTGGGCGTCGGGTCGCTGGCCGGACCGCTCGGGACCGCCGTCGGGCCGCTGCCGTCCGTTCCGGTGTTCGCCGCCCTGCCTGCCGGTTCCCTCGACTTCGGCTTCGTGGCCCTGGTGGTGCCTGCGCTGGCCGGGGCGCTGGCCGGCTGGTGGTTCCTGCGCGAAGGCGAAAACCACTTCGACGAATGGCTGTCCATCAAGATCCGGGCCCGCTGGTTTACCGCCGCCGCCTCCACCCTGGTGCTGGGCGCGGTGATCGGCTCCGTCGCCGGGCTGCTCGCGGCGGGGCTCGCCTGGCTGGCCCGCGGTTCGGCCGGCATCGGTCGGCTGACGGAGATCGGGCCCGACCCGCTGCGCACGGCGCTGTTCGTGGCCGCGGAGGTCGGAATCGGCGTCGTGATCGGCTACGCGGCCGGACCGTGGCTGGAACGCCAGCAGAAGCTGCGCGAGGCAGACCTGGAGACGGTCAGCAGCCGCTAGGGCAGCGGCGTCGGTGCAGCTGTTAGCGCAGCTGCGTGGGCAGCTGGCCCGGCAGGGACTTCTCCAGCTGCGTCCTGCATTCCGAGGTTGCCTGCTGCGTCAGGGCGTAGCGGACGCACTGCTGGTAATCGCGGATCTGGTTGAAGAACAGCGTCGAGGCCAGGACCACCAGCAGCATCACCGCCGAAACCACCAGCCCGGATATCGCGCCGTACAGAACCAGCCGTGATTCCTTGTATTTCACCGCCCGGACCAGGACCACGATGCCCAGCACAATCCCCGCCACCGTGAGCAGCGCCGTCAGCCACACGTAACCCACATCGAGCTGGAAGACGAAGAACGAGCCCAGGACCGCGATGACGAACAGCCGGAACAGGGTGTGCGTCAGCCGTGCGGAATCTTGTGCTGCCTGGCCGGCCGGTTGCCGGTCCGACTGGCCGCTGCCGGATTCCGTGGGGGGATTCATGTTTTCCAGCCTACGCGAGCGGCCCCATAAGCTAGGACCATGCGCATAGTTGTCCTCGTTTCCGGCACCGGCTCCAACCTCCAGGCAGTAATCAATGCCGTGAAGTCCGGCGATCTCGACGTCGAGATCGCCGCCGTCGGCGCCGACCGGCCGGGGACGTTCGGGGTGGAACGCTCCGCCGCCGCCGGGATTCCCACGTTTGTGGTGGACTTCAAGGCCTACCCGGACAGGGCCGCCTGGAACGCGGCCCTGACCGAAGCCGTCGCCGGCTTCGCCCCGGATGTGGTGGTGTCCTCGGGCTTCATGCGGATTGTCAGCGCCGACTTCATCGACGCGTTTGGCGGCAAATACCTCAACACGCACCCGGCGCTGCTGCCGTCCTTCCCCGGCGCCCACGGTGTCCGCGACGCGCTGGCCTACGGCGTGAAGGTCACCGGCTGCACGGTGCACTGGGCCGACGCCGGGGTGGACACGGGCCCCATCATCGCGCAGGAAGCCGTGGCGGTCGGGGACGGCGAGAGCGAGGAATCCCTGCACGAGCGCATCAAGGTGGTGGAACGCCGGCTCCTGGTCTCCACTCTGGCTTCCCTCGCCGCGGCCCACACCCCTGCCTGATTTCCCGCTGCCTGATTTCCGCGCTTGACCCAACTAGCTCGCAGCAGGGGCCGTTCTGAGCGCTCAGAACGGCCCCTGCTGCGAGTCAGTTGGGAGGACGGGCCGGGGCTTGTGGATAACTCTCCGAGGCAGTCCTCGGTTTTGCGACGATGGGTCGATGAAGACACCCCGGCCGCTCCCGTCCCCGCTCGGTTCGGCGCCGTTTACAGTCAGGGAGGCCGTCGACGCCGGAGTCAGCCGGCGCCGGCTCAGGCATCGCTCCCTCCAAGTTCCGAGCCGCGGGATCCGGTTGCCAGCAGAATACCCCGTTGAACTAGCGCACCATGCCCGGCCCCTAACTCTTGTCACGCAGTTCTCGGCAGCCTCCCACGCGACCGCCTTCCTGATCTGGGACTTCCCGGGCTTTCTCCCGGGCTCTGGTGCCCTCGGCATCCACATATCTCGTCCGGACTCCATGGCGATACCGCGGCGCAGGGGCGTGATTGGCCATGTCGGGCAATTCTTCGCCGACGAAATCACCACGATCGACGGTGTGCTGGTAACCTCACGGACCAGGACGTGGTTGGACTGCGCCCGGAAGATGAGCATTGACGAACTGACCGTGGTGGCGGACCACCTGCTGCGCCATCCCCGGCCCGAGTTTGAAAGCCGGACCATGCCCTATGCCCGTCCCGGGGAACTGGCCGAGATGCTGGACCGCCACAAGGGAACACCCGGTATCCGCAAGGCGCGGCTCGCCTTGGAGCAGGCCCGAATCGGTGCGGATTCGGCCCCCGAGACGAGACTCCGGCTTGCCCTCTGCCGCTCAGGACTACCGGAACCGGAACTGAACGTGCGCACGGTCCTGCGCTCCGGCGTCGTGCGTCAACCTGATCTTGCCTATCCGAAACACCGGGTTGCTGTGGAGTATGAGGGGGCCGTGCACTCCGACGCGGCCCAGGTCATCCGCGACATCGCCAGGGAAGAGGACTACAGCGGCGCGGGCTGGACCCTGGTCAGGATCTCAAAACGGCACATGCAGAACGACGCGCGCGCCGCCGTGACCAAGGTCCGCGCCGCTCTCGCCTACCGCGGCTGGCAGCCCAAGTAGCTCGCAGCAGGGGCCGTTCTGAAGACTCAGAACGGCCCCTGCTGCGAGTCAGTTGGGGGAGGGGAGAGGTTACTCGAGCCGGCGCTGCTTCGTCTCGGGGGCGAAGAACGCCATCCACAGCACGGAGAGCAGCACGAGGCCGCCGGCCAGGGCGAACGACGTCGCGAGCCCCAGTTCCGGCCACAGGAAGGCCGCGAAGATCAGCGGACCGAACCCGGCGCCGAGCCGGGAGAACGTCGAGGCCCAGCCGAAGCCGGAGCCGCGCAGTTCCGTGGGGTAGAGCTCGGAGACGTAGGTGTAGAGCACCGGGATGGCCACCTGCACCACGAAGCCGAACACCAGGAGCCAGAACACGGCGGCGGTGGGAATGTCCACCACGATCGCCACGATCACCAGCGTCAGCGCGGACAGCGGTCCGGTGATCGCCAGGATCCACTTGCGGCCCACCCGCTCCACCAGCAGGGCGGCCACCACCACGCCCAGGAGTCCGACGGCGGCCATCGACGCCGTGGTCAGGAAGGCCTTGTACTCCTCGAAGCCGGCGCCGATCAGGATCCGCGGCATCCACGTCAGCGACAGGTAGTAGACGAGCAGGATGCTGAAGAAAAGGGCCCATGCCGCCGTCGTGATCTTCCAGTTGAACTGCCAGAGGGCGCGCAATTGCGTCCACGCACTCCCCGCCGAGAGGCGTGGTGCATCCTGCGGTGCGGGCAGGCTGTAGACGCGGGCCTCGGCGCCGGTGGCCTGGACCAGGGCGTCGATCACTTTGGCGGCCTCGTCGCGGCGGCCCTTGCGGATCAGGAACAGCGGGGATTCCGGCACGCTGCGGCGGATCCAGAACACCAGCAGCGCCGGGAGCACCATGACCAGCATGGTCAGCCGCCAGTCCGCGAAGAACGCGACCAGCCCGGCGGAGACAAAACCGCAGAGGGCGGCGCCGATCGGCCACCAGCCGTCCATCGCGGTGAGCACCCGGCCGCGCTGTTTGCGCGGGGTGAACTCGCCCACCAGCGCATAGTCCACCGGGATGCAGCCGCCCAGGCCGAACCCGGCCAGGAACCGGAACACGACGAACCACATGAAGTCGGGGGAGAAGGCGCCGAGCACGGTGAAGATGGAGAAAATCAGCAGGGTCGCGGTGAAGGCCTTCTTGCGGCCGATGGTGTCCGCGATGGTGCCCCAGACGAATGCGCCCAGGGCCATGCCAATGAGGTTCGCCGTGCCGATCCAGGCGGCATCGCCCGGGCTCAGCGACCAGTGCTTGGACAGCAACGGAATGAGGATGCCGTTGAGGGTGACGTCCCAGGCATCAAACATGAAGCCCAGTCCGCCGATCAGGAAGATCCGGCCCTGGACCTTCCACCGCCACGGCAGTTCCTGGACCACCTGTTCGCCGCTGGGCACAGTGGTGTACGTGTTCATCTTGGCCTCCTGTGAAAACTCTACGTGGCCGGGCCGCGGCCTGCGCGTGCTTCACACTCCGGCGCGCGGGAGGGCCCGGCGGCGGGACGCGATAAACTGGCCGCATCCCCACCACCCGCGGCCCCGCCGCGATATAAGACGGAGACTTTTGTGAGCTTCACGCAGCTTGACCGTGTATCCATCGACCGAGTTCCCATCCACCGGGCACTGATTTCGGTCTACGACAAGACCGGTCTGGAGGAGCTCGCTCAAGGCCTGCACGCCGCCGGCGTCAAGATCGTCTCCACCGGCTCCACGGCCAAGAAGATCGCCGCCGCGGGCATCCCCGTGCAGGAAGTCGAGGAAGTCACCGGCTCCCCCGAAATGCTGGACGGCCGCGTCAAGACCCTGCACCCGCGCGTGCACGGCGGCATCCTCGCGGACCGCCGCGTCCCGGCCCACATGCAGACCCTGGCGGACATGGAGATCGAGCCGTTCGACCTCGTCGTCGTCAACCTCTACCCCTTCGTGGAGACCGTGAAGTCCGGTGCCGCGCCGGACGACGTCGTCGAACAGATCGACATCGGGGGCCCCGCGATGGTGCGCTCCGCCGCGAAGAACCACGCCGCCGTCGCGATCGTGGTGGACCCGGCGTCCTACGGTGCCGTGGTGGAGGCCGCCGCCTCGGGCGGTTTTGACCTGAAGACCCGCCGCCGGCTCGCCGCCAAGGCGTTCGCGCACACCGCGGCCTACGACACCGCCGTGGCCACCTGGACCGCCAGCCAGTTCCGTGACGAGGACGGCGACGGCGTGATCGACTGGCCCGCCTACGCAGGCCTTGCCCTGGAACGCTCCGAGGTGCTCCGCTACGGCGAAAACCCGCACCAGCAGGCCGCACTGTATGTGGACAAGGCCGCCCCGGCCGGCATCGCCCAGGCCGACCAGCTGCACGGCAAGGCCATGAGCTACAACAACTTCGTCGACGCCGACGCCGCCCTGCGCGCCGCCTTCGACTTCGCCGAACCCGCCGTCGCCATCATCAAGCACGCCAACCCGTGCGGCGTGGCCGTGGGGTCCGCGTCGGCGGCCGACCCGATCGCCGACGCCCACGCCAAGGCCCACGCCTGCGATCCCGTGTCCGCGTTCGGCGGCGTCATCGCCGCGAACCGCACCGTCACCGCCGGGATGGCACGGACCGTCGCCGGCATCTTCACGGAGGTCGTCATCGCGCCGGGCTTCGACGACGAGGCAGTGGAGATCCTGTCCAAGAAGAAGAACATCCGCCTCCTGGCCCTCCCGGACGGATACGGCCGCTACCCGACCGAGTTCCGCCAGGTCTCCGGCGGCATGCTGGTACAGGCCACGGACAAGGTCGACGCCGACGGCGACACCCCCGCGAACTGGACCCTGGCCGCGGGCGACGCCGCCGACGCCGCCACTCTGGCCGACCTCGCGTTCGCCTGGACCGCGTGCCGCGCGGCGAAGTCCAACGCCATCCTGCTCGCAGACAACGGTGCCGCCGTCGGCATCGGCATGGGCCAGGTCAACCGGCTCGATTCCTGCAAGCTCGCGGTCGAGCGCGCCAACACCCTCGGCGTCACCGTGGAGTCCGATGTCGACGCCGCCGGCGGTGCTGCTGGCACCGACGCCGCCGCTTCGCCGGAGCGTGCCCGGGGCGCCGTGGCGGCGTCGGACGCGTTCTTCCCGTTCGCCGACGGACTGCAGATCCTGGTCGACGCCGGCGTGCGCGCCGTCGTCCAGCCCGGCGGCTCAGTCCGGGACGAGGAAGTCATCGCCGCGGCCAACGCCGCCGGCATCACCATGTACTTCACCGGGGCACGCCACTTCTTCCACTAGGGCCCTTCCACTCGGGTAGTGCTCTTCCACTCGGGCTGCGGTTCGCGCACAAGGGACCCGCGCGCAAGAGACCGGCACAAAAAATGGACATGCCCTCCCTGGCTGGGGGACATGTCCATTTTTTGTGCCATCGAGCGGGCTGGTGGCCGGACCCTGGGACAGGCTCATTCTTTCCGCGGGACATGCTCATTTTTCGCGGCAAGGAGTGGGCATATGGGGGATATGTCCAGGCTTCGGAGTGTGGAGAGGGCATGTCCTGTGCGACCCTGGGCGTCGGGGCCAGCCGCGGGACATGCTCAGTCTTTTCGTTGCGTACCGGGCCAACCCAAGGGACGTGCTCGCGGCTTCAGGAGCTCGAGACCGACCCGGTCGGACATGCCCATCCCTTCCCTGACATGCCCTCCCTGGCCGGGGGACATGTCCATTTTTTGTGCCATCGAGTGGGCTGGTGGCCGGACCCTGGGACATGCCCGTTCTTTCCGCGGGACATGCTCATTTTTCGCGGCAAGGAGTGGGCATATGGGGGATATGTCCAGGCTTCGGAGTGTGAAGAGGGCATGTCCCGTGCGACCCTCGGCTGCCAGGGCCAGTCGGGGGACATGCCCGTTCTTTCTGGAGCGCAGCGGGCCAGCCGGGGGACATGCTCATTCGTTCCCAAGCGCCGAGAAGCCGCCCGGGAGGACATGTCCATTCCTCATGGCAAGGCCCGGACATGTGGGGTATATGTCCGGGCCTTCGTGTTAGCGGAGGGCATGTCCAGGGGACGGGCGCGATCCGCCGTCGCACATAAAGCCAGCGCGGGGCCACTGCGTCCTCCCCACTGCTGAAGATGGGACGCAATGACCCCGCGCTGGGGTAAACAGGGTAGACAAGCCCGGCTGCGCGGGCCCCGCGAACAGGCCCCCGCGAACGGAGCGCGGGCCCCGCGAACAGGCCCCCGCGAACGGAGCGCGCGGGCCCCGCGATCGGAACGCGGGCCCCGCGCGAACGGGGCCCCGCGCCCTCAGGTCAGGAAGTGGCCGCCGTGGTGTAGGCCTGCTGGATCACGCTACCCCAGTACGGGCCGTACATCGTGGTGGAGTTGCTGCCGTAGCCGTAGCTGTTGATGGAGTTCTGGTAGCCGGCGGCGCTGGTGCCGATGAACCACGGACCGCCTGAGGAACCGCCGGTCATGTTGCAGGGGATCCCCTGGGTGTTGAACTGCGGGTTGTAGGGATCGTTCGTGGCGGTGCCGGAGCAGCTCTTGAGGGATTCACCGTTGAAGGGCGCTGCGGCGGGGTAGCCGAATGACTTGTAGCTCAGGCCGCGGGCGGCGTTGAACTGCAGCCCGGAGCCGCCGACGACGTCGCTCAGGTACTGGCCGTTGAGCGTGGACATGACGGCGAAGCCGGTGTCGTAGGTCATGTCACCCGAGGAGCTCCACTGGGTGGGGGCGTAGAGGGCCTTGGCCGTCCACTTGCCGTAGGGGGCCGCGCCGTTCAGGTACGCCGGGACGAACGTGAACTTGGTGGCGAAGGCGCCCGGGCCCTCATTCACGCAGTGCCCGGCCGTGGAGACCGTGCTCTTGTTGCCGGAGGAGACCGAGTTGCCGGAGCAGACGTAGTTCGTCCCGCCGAGGGTGAAGAAGACCTTGCCGATGTGCGGGACGGGGGTTTCGCTCGCATTGGTCTTGGTCTGGAGCGTCTGGGATTGCAGCTTGGGAGCCGCGGCCTCGACCTTGCTCGGCGCGCCCGTTTCCGCCGGGCCCCTGGCCGCGGTGGCCTTGCCGTTGCGCTTCATGGCCCTGTCGGCGAGGACGTCGCCGGGGACGGCGCTGCGCATGCGTTCCGCGGTCCAGTAGTCGGCCGCGCCCGTCTCGGTGACGGTGTGGCTGGCGACATCGGAGGTGGAAACCGGTGCCTTGGCCGGTGCGGGGGAGGCCGTGGCCGCCCCCGCGGCACTCAGGGCCAGCAGCGCGGCGGCCGAAAGAGTCAGCAGGCTGGTGGCCAGAGTCTTGGGTGTTCTCATGGGTGTCCTAACCGGTGGAAAAGCGGGGCGGCCGCTGTTGGCGGCCGCTGGATGGAACGAAACTACGGCAATTTGACTAACCTGTAAAGTCGCTTGTCAATTTTTGTTATGCCGTGTCGTGATGTCACTCATCCGTCCGCGCACGACGCCGGTAGGCGCCAACGGGGGCACCTCGGGTAAGTTAGGGGTGTTGAGATAACACAAGATTCCGGAAATACCCAGACCTTCAGGGAGACGCCCGCGCAATGGCAAAGATTATCTATACCCACACCGACGAAGCGCCGATGCTGGCCACCTATTCGTTCTTGCCGATCATTGAGGCGTTCGCCTCGACGGCCGGTGTGGAAGTGGAGACCCGCGACATCTCGCTGGCCGGCCGCATCATCGCCGTGTTCGGCGACTACCTCACCGAAGAGCAGCGCGTCAGCGACGCCCTGGCCGAGCTTGGTGCCCTCGCCAAGACGCCCGAAGCCAACATCATCAAGCTGCCCAACATCAGCGCCTCCGTGCCCCAGCTGAAGGCCGCAATCGCCGAACTCCAGGGCCACGGCTACGCGCTGCCGGACTACCCGGACAACCCCTCCTCGGACGAGGAAACGGACATCCGGTCCCGCTACGACAAGATCAAGGGCTCCGCCGTGAACCCGGTCCTGCGCGAAGGCAACTCGGACCGCCGCGCCCCGCTCTCGGTCAAGAACTACGCCCGCCAGAACCCGCACAGCATGGGCGCCTGGACTCCGGAGTCCAAGACCAACGTGGCCCACATGGACGCCGACGACTTCCGCTCGAACGAGCTGTCCGTGGTGATCGAGGCCGACACCAACATCAAGATCCAGCTCGTCAAGGAAGACGGCACCGTCAAGGTCCTCAAGCGTGCCTTCCCGGTCCTGGCCGGCGAGGTCATCGACGGCACCGTGATGCGTGCCGCGGCCCTGGATGAGTTCCTCGCAGCCCAGGTCGCCCGGGCCAAGAACGAGGGCGTGCTGTTCTCCGCCCACCTCAAGGCCACCATGATGAAGGTCTCGGACCCCATCATCTTCGGCCACGTCGTCAAGGCCTACTTCGCGGACCTCTTCGCCACCTACGGTGAGCAGATCGCCGCCGCCGGCCTGAGCCCCAACAACGGCCTTGCCTCCATCCTCAACGGCCTCGAGGACCTGCCGGAGGAGATCCGCGGCGAGGTCCAGGCAGCCATCGAAAAGGGCCTCAACGAGGGCCCCGAACTCGCGATGGTCGATTCCGACAAGGGCATCACCAACCTGCACGTGCCCTCCGACGTCATTGTCGACGCCTCGATGCCGGCCATGATCCGCAGCTCGGGCCACATGTGGGGCCGCGACGGCCAGGAAGCCGATACCCTCGCCGTCCTCCCGGACAGCAGCTACGCCGGCATCTACCAGGTCGTGGTTGATGACTGCCGCGCCCACGGGGCCTTCGATCCCACCACCATGGGCACCGTCCCGAACGTCGGCCTCATGGCCCAGGCCGCCGAGGAATACGGCAGCCACGACAAGACGTTCGAGATCCAGTCCGCCGGCACCGTCCAGATCGTTGACGACGCCGGCACGGTGCTGATCGAGCACAAGGTTGCCCCGGGCGACATCTGGCGCGCCTGCCAGACCAAGGACGTGCCGATCCGCGACTGGGTGAAGCTGGCCGTCACCCGTGCCCGCGCCTCCGCCACGCCCGCCGTCTTCTGGCTGGACAAGGGCCGCGCGCACGACGCCCGGATGATCGCCAAGGTGGAGGAATACCTCAAGGATCACGACACCGCGGGCCTGGAAATCGCCATCATGTCCCCGGATGAGGCCACGGCCTTCACGGTGGAGCGCCTCCGCAAGGGCGAGGACACCATCTCGGTGACCGGCAACGTGCTCCGCGACTACCTCACCGACCTCTTCCCGATCCTGGAACTGGGCACCAGTGCCAAGATGCTTTCGGTGGTGCCGCTGATCAACGGCGGCGGCCTGTTCGAGACCGGCGCCGGCGGATCCGCCCCGAAGCACGTCCAGCAGTTGCTCAAGGAAAACCACCTGCGCTGGGACAGCCTGGGTGAATTCCTCGCACTGGCCGTCAGCTTCGAGCACCTCGCCACCAGCACCGGCAACGCCCGCGCCCAGGTCCTGGCCGACACCCTGGACCGGGCCACCGGCACGTTCCTGCTGGAGGACAAGTCCCCGAAGCGCAAGGCCGGCGAGTTGGACAACCGCGGCAGCCACTTCTACCTGGCCAAGTTCTGGGCCCAGGAACTGGCCAGCCAGAACGACGACGCCGAGCTCGCCGCGGCCTTCGCCGCCGTTTCTGACGCGCTGAACTCCAACGAGGACACCATCACCGGCGAACTCCTGGCCGTCCAGGGTTCCCCGGTGGACCTTGGCGGGTACTACCGGCCGGATGCGGCCAAGGTTGCAGCGGTCATGCGCCCGTCGGCGAAGTTCAGCGAAGTGCTTGCGACGCTGACCAAGTAGTCCCAGCCTCAACCGGCGCCAGACCTCAGGCAGCGCCCGGGCCGGCCGCCACGCAGAACGCCCCGTCTCCCGAAAGGGAGGCGGGGCGTTCTGCTGTCCGCCCGGGATTCCGGTGCGCGCGTCGCTGCTGGTCGTAGGGGTGGCTGGTCGGAGGGGCGGCGGGTCGGAGGATGGCAGGAAAGAGGGGCAGCCGGGCGGGGGAGGGCTGCGGGGTCAGCCCTTGCCGTTGCCCTTGTGCTTCGATTTCCCGGTGGCGGCCTTGGCCGGGGCCGGGGCGACGGCGGCCGGGGCCGTCCGCGCTGCAGCGACCTGGGCTGCTGCCTGAGCCGCGGCAGCCTTTTCAGCCGCTGCTTTGTCGGCTGCCGCTTTGTCAGCCGCTGCTTTTTCCGCAGCCTTCCGGGCCGCCTCGGCCGCCTGCTGCGCGGTAAGGTCCGCCCGGACGGCGTCAATCGATGACTTGATGCTCTGGTGGCGTCTGAAGGACACCTCGCCGCTCGCGGCGACGGCATCCAGCCGGGTCAGCAACTCGTCAAGGTGCTTCAGGGAACCCTCCGGGTCGTTGGCGGCTGCAGCCTGGCTGGCAGCCAAGACTTCGGATTGGAGTTGCCGGGCCGCGCCGCTGCCCAGTTCGGGGGCGGGGGAGCCGCAACCGGCCAAAGCCCCGGCGGCCAGCAGTCCGGCAAGGAGGCTTGCGGACACCCGATACCTCACCCGGCCGCGGTCTTGCCCGGCGGTTCGCGAATCGCTCATGGTTCCACACCCTTCTGCAGTTCCCTCAGGTGATCGCCGAGCGGTCCGGTGACGGTGGGGTAGGGGACGACGTCGGGCGCCGCGGGGGCGGACAGGGCGACCGCGATCGTCGCCACGACGGCAAGGACTGCCAGCGCGGCGAGCAGCACGGCCACGCGGGTGCGGGGCCGGGCCCGGAGGAACCATGCGGCCCCGCGCGACGCGGAGCGGCGGCGGCGCGGCCGCAGCGGCAGGGCATCCGGGTCCAGCGGGTTCAGGGGGCGTGTTCTCGACGCCGCAGCCGTTGCGGCTCCGGGCCTGGGTGGGCGGGGCCGCCTTGCCGGCGGGGCCGGGAGGACCCGGGTGGGTTCCGTTGTGACGGGCCCGGGCAGCGATCCGGGGGAAACGAGGGCAACACGGAAGGCTGCCTCGAGATCGGCGGCCGCGGGGCGGTCCAACGGGTCCAGGACGGTCATGGCCTGGATGAGCCGGGCCCACTCCTCGGGCACGGCGTCCGGGATGACGGGGGCGCGGTGCAGGCGGGCCACAGCGGATTCGACGGCGCTGCCCGGGTACTCCACCTCGCCCTTGAGGCATTCGAGCAGGACCAGGCCCAGCGAGTAGATATCACTCGCCGGACCGAGGTCGGCACCGCGGGCCTGTTCGGGACTGAGGTAGGCGGCAGTTCCCACCATGGTTCCCGTGGCGGTCAGCCGGGTCCCGTCGATGATCCGGGCGATGCCGAAGTCTGTGAGCTTGGGCCGAAGCGGCTCTCCCGGCCGGACCGGCACCAGGAGGATGTTGGCGGGCTTGATGTCCCGGTGGACGATGCCGAGGCCGTGGACGTAGGCGAGGGCATCGGCGATCCCGGCGCCCACCACGGCCAACTCGGCCAGCGGCAGGGGACTGTGGCGGATCCGGGTCCGCAGATCCTGGCCGTCCACGAGCTCCATGGTCAGGAAGGGCCGGGGCTCCTCGGGAATCCGGGTGTCCGTCCCGGCGTCGAACAGCGTCACCAGGCTTGGATGATTCAGGGTCGCCAGCAGTTCGATCTCCGCTTCCTGCCGGCGAAGCTCGTCAGGATCCGCCGATTGCGGTGCAAAGAGTTTCAGGGCAACGTCCCGGCCAAGGTTCAGGTCCTTGGCCGTGTAGACCGATGCCATGCCGCCCCGGCCAATCACCTCCCCCAGCTGATAGCGGCCGCCCAGGGGCTCCGCCATGATGCTGTTGGGCGAACTGTCCACGCTGTCCCCGTACCTTTCGTGTGCGCCCCGGCGGCGCTCCTAAAGAATGATACGGGTACGGGTATCTGATTGCGGTCCGCGTGGTGCGTGGGGGACCTCCGGTCCCGGCGCCGAAGCGTCTTTCCTCACCGGACGCCCACCCGCGGACGCCCCTCCGCCGGAGCATGCCGTTGGGTCCCCCAGCGGACCCAACGACCTCGCTCCGGCGGTACAGGACCTTGATGGGAGCGGTGGCATGCGCTAGGGCGGGCGGGGCTTGCAGCCGGGCCTCGGCTGCGGACCGGAGCGCTCAGGGTGGGCGGGCGCTAAGAGGGTCAGGCCGGCGGGAATTGGGGTGCCGGAAGCCCGGCGGTGGACGGTCGTGTCCATGGGGGATTCTCCTGGGTGACTGTTGGCGGGCGGCAAAGGCAGCCCGACTAGTCAGGAGAAGAACCGGGATCAGCGCTAACGGCTGCGTACTCGTGCTGGAGCGGTCCGCCGATGGCGTCGGCCCCGATGGTGGGCACGTAGAAGACCAGGCTGGGCATCCACGCAGCCGTTCCGGCAGGCCCGCCGCCGGAGTGCCCGCTGCCGGACCCCGAGCCCGGAGCCGGCGGGAGTGCGTCAGGCGCAGGCAGTCCCGTTCCGCCATGCCATGGGCTCGGACCCGGGTTGCCGGAGGGAGCCGGCGGTTCACCGGTCCCGGCAGGGGCCTTGGCCGGCGGGGCAGCGCCGGACTGGACAGCTGCCGCGCCCCGGGGTTCAGGGATCAGCAAGGCGGGATAGGCAACCGTGGCACCCGGGGAAGGAGACGCCGGGAACGGACGGGCCGCCACGGTGCCGGTGGGGGCAGGCGCCGGCAGTTCAGCCGGTGCTGCGTTGGCGGCGGTTGCTTTTGCGCCGCCCGCCGGCGCCGATGCGCCATCGACGGCGGCCGGCGTCCCCGCCGGCGTCCCCGCCGGCGTCCCCGCAGGCGATCCCGCCGCGACGTCGCCGCCTGGAACGACGCCGTCTGGTGGCCCGGCCGCCGGGTCGCCGGGGAGCGGAGTTGCTGGATCCGGAGCCGGGGCCGCCGGGTCGCCGGGCGACGAAGGTGCTGGAGCCGGTACCGCAGGGTCCACCACCGGCGGAATAACACCGGGGACCGGAACCGCAGGGTCCACCACCGGCGGAACAACACCGGGGACCGGAACCGCAGGGTCCACCACAGGCCCGGTTGCCGGCGGGGTGAGTGCCGGCGCAGGGAGCGAAGGGTCAGGGAGCGCCGGAGAGGGGAGCGCCGGGTCCGGTGCCGCCGGCCCAGGGGCGGGCGGTGGCGCGTCGGGAACCGCCGGGTCAGGGGCGGTGTCCGCGGGCCCGTTCAGGTCGGCAGCAACGACGTCCGCGGAAGCTGCTCCCGGCCCCGGAACAGCGCCTGCCGCCCAGGTGCCCGCCGGGACCGCAGGGATGTCCACGGAGACCACGCCGTCGAGGGAGGGAACAGGGAGGTCGTCGGCGTCCGTACAGGAGGCGGCGGCCGTGCTCTCCCCGGCGTCGACGGCCGTCCCATAGAACGCGCAGGCGTCGTCCGCCTGCGCGGCCGTGCAGGTCAGTGTCAGCCACGCGGCGCCGGCGACGGCGGCCAAAAGCACGCGGCGCAAGGGGCGCAGGGGGCGCAAGGTGCGGCCCGCGCGGGAGGACGCTGCTGCAGGATCCATGCGCGCACCCCCGCTCCCGGAAGACTGGACAATTGCCTACAGGGTAAGTCGGCCCCAACAGGAGAGTCCAGAGCGGGGCCGAAACTGTAGGCATACCGAGACACTTGGAATGCGCCGGGTCCGTTGCCTGGGGCGTGGAAAATGCGAGGCGGTTAGTGGGCGTCGTTGGGGTAGCTCACGCCGAGCTGCGCGCGTACGCCGTCGAAAAGCCGCATGGTGTTCAGGGAGTCCTCCAGCGGCATGACCGGGCTCTCGGTGAGGCCCTGCTGGATGCACCGCGTGACCTCCCGGAGCTCGTAGGTGTAGCCACGTCCCACCACGGTGAACTGCTCCGTCCGGGGCCCCTCGAAGCCGATCCGGACCAGCAGTTCCTTCGGGTTGTTGATGGAGCCGGGGCTCTGGAGGTAGCCCTTGGTGCCGGCGACGGTGGCCGTGCGGGGGCCGTAGGCCATCAATGACGAGGTCAGTTGGGCCTGGGCGCCGTGGTGGTAACCGAGCGTCAACGCATTCTGGGCGTCGACGCCGTCGTCGTTCAGCCAGCCGGTGGCGCTGACCGTTTGCGGGAACCCCAGGGTGCCGAGCGCCCAGAGCAGGGGATAGACCGTCATGTCCAGCAGGGCGCCGCCACCGTCCTTGGGTGCCCAAAGCCGGGAACCGGGCGAGTACGGCGCCGGAAAGCCGAGGTCGGCGCTGACCCATTTCACCTCGCCGATCTCGCCCGAGGCAGCGATCTCGAACGCCCGCTGCATGCTGGGCAGGAACCGGCTCCACACCGCCTCCATCAGGAAGACTCCGTTGGTCCGGGCCGCCGCGATCAGCTCGGCTGCTTCCCGGGCATTGATCGTGAGGGCCTTCTCGCACAGCACGTGCTTGCCGGCGTTGAGGGCGGCGAGGGCTATCTTGTGATGGTGGGCGTGCGGGGTGGCGACGTAGACGACGTCGACGGCGTCATTGGCGAGCAAGCGGGCGTAGCCACTGGCGCCGTCCTGGTCACCGTAGGCGTGGACAAAGCCGTAGTCGGCCGCGAACGCGTCCGCGGCCGCCTGTGTGCGGGAGCTGACGGCGTACAGTTCCGCATCCGCCAGCAGCCCAAGGTCGCGTGTGACCGAAGCGGCGATCCCGCCGGTGGCGATGACACCCCAGCGCAGCCTGGCACCGGTGGCTGTGCGGGGGTCCTGGTCCGGCTGGCTGAACAGCCACGGCTTTGCGATGAGGGCAGACATGATGCCATCTTCTCACCCAGGGGCGGGCGGGCCGCGGTGTTGACGGCCTTGGCATGGCGGAGGTTCGACGCGGAGATCCAGTCTCACGAAGTTCAGTCCCGGCGGCTCGACGCCGGAGCTGCGGGCGGGCCCCCAAGGCCTGCCCGCAGCTCCGCCGCCGAAGTCCCCGCCGCCGGCCGGTCCTCAGCCGGTCAGGGCCGCCGTCGCACGGGTCCGGGCCGTTTCCTCCGTGAGCCGGCCCTGCTGGAGCCGGAAGCGCCGGTCCGTCTTGTTGGCCAGGGCACGGTCGTGGGTGACCACCAGGATGGTGGTGTTGTGGTCCCGGCTGAGAGTGCTGAGCAGCTCGATGATGTGCTCGCCGGTCTGTTCGTCCAGGTTGCCGGTGGGTTCATCGGCCAGGATCAGTTTGGGTTCGTTCGCCAGCGCCCGGGCGATCGCCACCCGCTGCTGCTCGCCGCCGGAGAGCCGGTTGATGCGCCGCCCGTGCTTGTCCGGATCGAGCTGGACCTGTTCGAGCAGCTGCCGGGCCCGCTCGGCCCGCGCCGCCTTGCGCACGCCGGCGAATTCCATCGGCAGCATCACGTTGTCCACGGCCGAGAGGTTCGGGATCAGGTTGAACTGCTGGAACACGAAGCCGATGTCCCGGCGCCGGTAGTTGGTCAGTTTCCCGTCGGGCATGCTGGCCAGGCTCACGCCGTTGACCACCACGTCGCCGCTGGTGGGCTTGTCCAGCGCCCCGAGCAAGGAGAGCAGGGTGCTCTTGCCGCTGCCGCTCTTGCCCACGATCGAGGCCAGCGTGCCCTGCTCCAGCTCGAAGCTGACATCGTTGACCGGCTTGATGGTCCGGTCGCCGGACTTGAACGTGCGGACCAGGTTCTTGACTTCGATCATGGCTATTCTCCTCGGAGGACTTCGATGGGACGGATGCGGGCGGTGAGCAGGGCCGGGACGAGCGCGCCGATGATGGCGACGCCGAAAACTGCGGCGATGCCCGCGGCGATGACGCCGGGGGAGGCGCTCGCCGTCACGGAGGTCAGCAGCTGGCTGGCCCCGCCCAGCGGTCCGCCCGCCCCGCCCGGGAACCCGCCCCCGGGAAAGCCGCCAGCGCCGCCGCGCTGGCCGGTGGCCGCCGCGCTCGTGCTGCTGCTTGAACTGATGAGGGCGCTGGCGATGCCGCCGCTTGCGAGGGAGGCGACGGCGGCGCCCACCACGCTGCCCATGGCCACCAGCACGAGGGCCTCCAGCACAAACTGCAGGCCGATGGTGCGGTTCGGGGCGCCGATGGCCTTCAGGACACCGATCTCGCGGCGTCGTTCGCGGACCAGCATGACCATGATCAGGAGGATGATCAGGCCGGCGGTGCCAAGGGCCGCGACGAAGGCGATGAAGGAAATGTTCTTGACGCTGTCCAGCGAGCTGACGGCGGTCTCAAGGTTCCGCTGGCCCTGGGTGACGTCGGCCTTGTCGGAGCCCAATGCCGCCTGCAGGGCGGTCTTGGCGGCGTCGACGTTTTCCATGCTGTTGACCGTGACGATCATGGTGGAGAGTTCGTCCGGGAGCGCGGCGAGGGTCTGGGCGGTCGGCAGCGTCACGTAGAGCGCATTGTTGCCGAACGCGGTCCCGGCGTCGAACAGCCCCCGGACGGTGAAGGTTTTATCACCGATGGTGAACGTCGAGCCCACGCTGAGGCCGTTCTTGGTGGCCAGGGTGGTGCCCAGCAGGGCGCCGGTGGACGCGGCGGTGTAGTTGCCCAGGCCGGTGCCCTGCGTCAGCTGCAGGGCCTTGCCGGTGGAGTCCACCTCGGCGCCGATGCCCGTTGCCGTGATGGGCAGCGAGAACGCCGGCGCGGCCTGCGCGGTGCCGCCGGTACTGCCCGAGGTGCTGCTTCCGGTGGCGCCGGTACTGGCTTGGTTACGGTTGCCGCGGGTGCCGGCGTCGACGGCGGCCGTGAGGCTCGTGGTGACGGAGGTGGCCGACTGGCCGCCGGGGCCGCCTTGGCCTGTCCGTCCTGACGCGGCCTCGGCGGCAATGTCAGCGGCGTTGCGCAGGCGCATCGCCTTGGTGCCGACCACGCTGCTGACGTTGGGGACGGCCGCCGCCGTGGCTGCCTGGGCGGACGTCAGCGGCTCGCCGCCGCCCTCGAACCCCTGGCCGCCGGCGGGGTTCACGGTCAGGACCGTGCCCACCGAGGCGTTCAGCTCGGCAACCTTGCCGGTGACGGCCTGGTTGGCCACGAGCATGGCCAGGGCCAGTCCAATGGCTACGGCCAGGACCGCCACCACGGCGGCGGTCCTGACCTTGTTTCGAAAGGCGTTGCCTACACTCCGGGCAAGAACGCTCACGGTGCTCCTAGTTTTTCTTGGGTGTCTCTGGGGGGTATCTCCTGCCGGGCCCGATGCCCGGCGCTGGTCCCACAGTGGTACGGGCCGCTGTGCGAACCTCCCGGCGAAGCTATGTCTCCGCTGTGAAGCCGATTGCCGCAGGCGAGGTCACCGCCAAGGTCACTGCCAAGGTCCCAGCCGGGACACCACGGCCGACGCATCACTGCCAACGCAAGAGCCCCGGCCCTCCCTTGCGGGAGAGCCGGGGCTCTGTACTCTGGCGCGGCCGGTGAAGCGGTCGCCCAGATAAGGAACTACTGCTTGGTGATCGGGCCGAGGACCGGATCGTTCTCGTACGCCGTGTGGACGTTGTCCTTGGTGACGATGACCGGTTCCAGCAGGTAGGCGGGAACAACCTTGTTTCCGTTGTTGTAGGACTTGTCGTCGTTAATCTCCGGCTTCTTGCCTGCCTGGACGTCGTTGACCATGGTGATCGAGTGGTCAACGAGCGCATTGGTGTCCTTGTTGATGGTGGAGTACTGCTCGCCCGCCATGATGGACTTGACCGACTCAACCTCGGAGTCCTGGCCCGTGACAACCGGGATCGGCTTGCCGGCGGCCTTGACAGAGGTGATGATCGCGCGGGCCAGGGTGTCGTTCGGGGACAGCACGCCGTCAAGCGGGGCGCTGCCGTACGTTCCGGCGAGCAGGGTGTCCATGCGCTTCTGGGCGTTCTCTGCCTTCCAGCCCTGGGTAACGGCCTGTTCGAAGCTCGTCTGGCCCGAAAGGACCTTGAGGGTGCCGTCGTCGATCTTCGGCTTCAGGACGCTCATGGCGCCGTCGAAGAAGACCTTCGCGTTGGCGTCATCAGGGGAACCTGCGAAGAGCTCGATGTTGTACGGGCCTGCCGGCTTCTTGCCCTTCATGCCGTCCAGCAGCGCCTGGCCCTGGAGTTCACCGACCTTGAAGTTGTCGTAGGCCACGTAGTAGTCCACGTCCGGGGTGTTCAGGAGCAGACGGTCATACGCGATGATCGTGGCGCCGGCATCCTTGGCCTGCTTGAGCTGGGTGCCCAGCTGCGCACCGTCGATGGCACCGACGATGATGAGCTTGTCGCCCTTGGTGATCATGGCGCTGATCTGGTTCTGCTGATCCGAAACGCCGCCATTGGCGAACTGCACATCCGGCTTGTAGCCGGCCTTGGTGAGGCCGTCGTTGAACAGCTGCTCCGCCAGGACCCAGTTTTCCGAGGTCTTCTGGGGCAGCGCGACGCCGATCGACGAGCCCTTCGGGAATGCTTCGCCTCCGGAGCTCGAACCGCCGGTAGTCCCGGTGTCGGAGCGGCCGCAGGCCGTCAGCGCCAGTGCCGCAATAGCAGCGATTGCTGCTGCCTTTCCTGCTTTACCAATCATTCGCATTGCTTGGTTCACTTTCTTTTGGTGGTGTGCGGAGAATTGTGGGGTTTGGGGAACCGGGGGAGCCGCTCAGGCTCCCCTGGAGATGACGTCTGTGGTTTGGGTTGTCTCGTCGGCCTTGATCTCGTTACTGCGGCTGAAGTTCTTCATCAGCATCCCGACGACGGACCTCTTGCCCTGGGTCTTGTTGTAGACGTCGAAGGCGACGGCGATCAGGAGCACCAGGCCCTTGATGATCTGGGTGAGGTCGGCGCCGACGCCGAGCAGCTGCAGGCCGTTGTTCAGGACTGCCATGACCAGGCCGCCGATGATCGAGCCGATCACGGTGCCCACGCCACCGGTGACCGCGGCGCCGCCAATGAACACGGCGGCGATGGCGTCCAGTTCCCAGCCGACGCCGTCGAACGGGCCTGAGGCGGTGGAGCGGCCGACGAAAATCATGCCGGCGAGGCCGGCCAGGAAGGACATGTTCATCATGACCAGGAAGTTGACCTTCTTGGACTGGACACCGGAGAGCTCGGCGGCGTGCCGGTTGCCACCGACGGCGTAGATGTGGCGGCCGATAACGGTCTTGGAGGAGATGAAGCCGTACACGAGGACCAGGACGGCCAGGATCAGGCCCGGCACGGGGAAGGAGGTGCCCGGCCGGCCGGTGGCAAAGAGGTAGGTCGCGTAGAGGATGGCGCCGGAGACCAGCACCAGTTTGATAACCATGACCCACGCTTCGGGAACCTCGGCACCGAGGGCCTTGGCGTTGCGGCGGGAGCGGATCTCGCTGAAGATCACGAACGCGACGCCGAGCAGGCCAATGAGCATGGTGGGGTTGTTGTAGCCGGTATTCGGTCCAAACTCGGGCAGGTAGCCGGAGCCGATGTACTGGAAATCCGTGGGAACCGGGATGGTGTTCGACTTGCCGACCAACTGGTTGGCGCCGCGGAAGATCAGCATGCCGGACAGCGTCACGATGAACGCGGGGATGCCGACATAGGCCACCCAGAATCCCTGCCACATTCCGATCAGGGCGCCGAGCCCGAGCCCCATCAGGACGCCGATGTACCAGGGCAGCCCCCAGTCGCGGATGAAGAGTGACACGCAGACACCCACGAAGGCCGCGACGGAACCGACCGAGAGGTCGATGTGCCCGGCGATGATGACCAGCACCATGCCGATGGCGAGGATCAGGATGTAGGAGTTGCCGTTGAAGAGGTTGATGACGTTGCCCGATGTGAGCGTGCGGCCCTCCGTGAAAATCTCGAAGAACACGATCAGCGCAACCAGGGCGAAGATCATGCCGAATTGGCGGGTGTTGCCGCCAAAGAGCTTCTTGAGCGCGTTCATTGTTTCAGTCCTTGTGTCCGGGGTGTTCGGATTGTTCTGGTTTGTCCCAAAGGGTCAAGCGGTCTTGCGGGCGGACGTCATGAGTTTCATGAGGCTTTCCTGGCTGGCTTCGTCCTTGTTCAGGACGCCGGTGATGGCGCCTTCGAAAATCGTGTAGATCCGGTCCGAGAGGCCCAGCAGCTCGGGCAGCTCCGAGGAAATGACGATCACGGCCTTGCCCTCGTTGGCCAGCTTCTGGATGATGCCGTAGATCTCGTACTTGGCCCCGACATCGATCCCGCGGGTGGGTTCGTCCAGGATCAGCACGTCCGGGTCGGTGAACATCCATTTCGCCAGCACGACCTTCTGCTGGTTGCCGCCGGAGAGCTTTGCGACGCCTTCCTCCACGGAGGGCGTCTTGGTCCGCAGCGACTTCCGGTATTCCTCCGCGACGGCGTATTCCTTGTTGGCGTCCACCACGAAGTTCTTGCTGATCTTGCGTAGGTTTGCCGAGACCGTGGTGGCCTTGATGTCGTCCAGCAGGTTCAGGCCCAGGGACTTGCGGTCCTCGGTGACGTAGCCGAGTCCGGCGTCGATCGCCTGGCGGACGCTCTTGAGCTGCAGTTCCTTGCCTTCTTTGTAGACATGGCCCGAGATGAAGCGGCCGTACGAGCGCCCGAACACGGACCGGGCCAGTTCGGTGCGTCCGGCGCCCATCAGGCCCGCGAACCCGACGATCTCGCCGCGTCGGACGAAAAAGCTGGAGTTCTTGCAGACCAGGCGGTCCTGGATCTGCGGGTGCCCGACGTTCCAGTTCTTCACCTCGAAGAGGACATCGCCGATCTTCGGCTCGTGGTCCGGGAACCGGGATTCCAGGGTCCGGCCCACCATGCCCTTGATGATGCGGTCCTCGTCGACGCCGTCGGCCTTGACGTTCAGGGTCTCGATCGACTTGCCGTCGCGGATGATCGTGATCTCATCGGCGATCTGTTCGATCTCGTTGAGCTTGTGCGAAATGATGATCGAGGTGATTCCGCGGCCCTTGAGGCCCAGCATGAGGTCCAGCAGGTGCTGGGAGTCGGACTCGTTCAGCGCCGCCGTGGGCTCGTCCAGGATCAGGAGCTTGACCGACTTGTTCAGGGCTTTGGCGATCTCGACCAGCTGCTGCTTGCCGACGCCGATCTCCTTGATGGGGGTGTCCGGGTCCTCGCGCAGCCCCACGCGGGCCAGCAGTTCGGTGGACCGGGTCCGGGCCTCGGCCCAGTCGATCACGCCGCGCTTGGTGGGCTCGTTGCCGAGGAAGATGTTCTCCATGATCGACAGTTCGGGGATAAGCGCGAGTTCCTGGTGGATGATCACGATGCCGGCGTGCTCGCTGGCCCTGATGTCCTTGAACTCCTGGACTTCGTTCTGGTAAACGATGTCCCCGGTGTACGTGCCGTAGGGGTACACGCCTGAGAGTACCTTCATCAGGGTCGATTTCCCGGCGCCGTTCTCACCGCAGATGGCGTGGATCTCGCCGGCCTTCACCCGCAGGCTCACATCGGCCAAAGCTTTAACGCCGGGGAACTCCTTGGTGATGGATCGCATCTCGAGGATTAGCGGATCACTGTGCGTGTTGAGGGACGTCATCTGCCCTTACGCCTCCAATGCATGACTTCGTTGTCCGCCCCTGCAAACCGCAGGGCCGTCTGATGGAAAAGTAAACTGGATCACAGCCCTTGTCGTCAAGTCTTTAACGCAACAGCCACATAACGAAATGGTTAGTTTCGCCGGATTCCGGCGTGCTGGAAGACCAAAGCCGTGGCCCCGAGGGCCTCGGCCCGGTCGCCCAGGGACGACATCGTGAGGGTGGTTGTTTCGCCTATGACCGGCACCGCGTGGCGGATCAGGCCGCGCCGGATCGGGTCCAGCAGCAGCTGGCCAAGGCCCGCCAGCGGGCCGCCGACCACAATGACCTCGGGGTTGATCAGGTTCGCCACGTTGCCCAGCGCGCGCCCGACGGCGAGCCCGGCGTCGTCCACGACACGGAGCGTGGCGGAGTCCTTCTCCAGGGCCTTGCGAACGATGTCCCCGGGCGAGAGCGGCCGGTCCTCGCCGCGGCTCAGGAGCTCGATCATGGTGGTGGTGGAGGCGATGGTTTCCAGGCAGCCGCGGTTCCCGCAGCGGCAGATCAGTCCGTGCTCGTGGATGGTGGCATGGCCGATTTCGCCGGTGATGCCCACGTTGCCGTAGTACGGGGCGCCGTTGAGGATCAGCCCCGCGCCGATGCCCGAGCCGATCTTGAGGAACATCAGGTTGCTGATGCCGCTGTGCGGCCCCCAGGTGACCTCGGAGAGGGCGCCCAGGTTGGCGTCGTTGTCCACGAAGACGGGGAGTTCCAGCGCTTCTTCTAGGCGTTTGAGGATGTTGATGCCCACCCATTCGGGCAGGATCGCGCCTTGCGCCACGGTGCCGGTGCGGCGGTCGATCGGGCCGGGAATTCCGACGCCGGCACCCACCAGGGCGCTGCGTTCCACACCGCTGTCCGTGAGCAGCCGGTCCAGCACGCCGACGGCGGCCTGGATGCCTTCCTCGGCGTGATGGCCCAGGGGCAGCAGGACCGACTCTTCGGCGATCACGTGGTAACTCAGCGAGGCCAGCACGACGCGCAGGTGGCGCCGGCCGAAGTCGATTCCGACGGCGACGGCTCCGTTGCTGTTGAGCCGGACGTTCAGGGCGCGCCGCCCGGAACTGGTGATCGGTTCAGTCGAGGCCAGCCCGGCGTCCTGCATGATTTTGACGATGTTCGAGACCGTGGCTGTCGAAAGCCCGGTCTGGCGGGCCAGTTCCGCCTGCGTGGATGGGCCCGCGAGGAGGCATTCGATGATCCGCTGCTGGTTCAAATGCCGGAGGGCGGACTGCGATCCGGGGTTCTTGGTTCGGCTCCTCGTTGAGCGCGTTGGTGAGGGCATGCTATGAAGCGTGACGCATTCGCGCCTTGTAGTCAAGAAGTTAACGCAACGATAACGGCCGCGCCGGTCGAATGCCGGGGAGAGGGCGTTCAGCACCCGCCGTCTCCGCGGCAAGGACGTTCTGCCCCGCCGGCACGCTGGCCGGGTGGAATTGCACCACACCCAGCGTTCCGGGCCACGGATACTCTGGTCGGGAGAACCCGCCGCGACCCGCGGAGGCGTCCGGAAACGTGAGGTGGTAATGGTGCTGCTGGCCCTGATGCAGGCGAACTCCGCCGTGCTGGACATCGAGGCGAACTGCGCCGCGGTGGAGGCCGCGGCGCGCAATGCGTCCGCCGCGGGCGCGCAGCTGCTGGTGACCCCGGAACTCTTCCCCGTGGGCTACGCGCCGCGGCGGCTGCGGGAGGCGTTCGATCCCGGCAGGTTGCCCGCGCTCCGGGAAGCCCTGGCCGGCATCGCGCGGCGCAACGACATCGCTCTGGTCTACAGCCTGCCCACGGTGACGCCGGCCGGCGGGTGGCACATTTCCGCCACCCTGGTCGACGAGGCGGGCGAGGAGCTGCTCAGTTACGACAAGGTGCACCTGTTCGGCCCGGACGAGCGGGCGGCGTTCACGCCCGCCGCGGCTGCCCCCGGCGTCGTGGATTTCCACGGGCACAAAACGGCGCTGGTCATCTGCTACGACATCGAGTTTCCCGAGTCGGCGCGGGCGGCCGCCCTGCGCGGCGCGGACCTGCTGCTGGTGCCGACGGCACTCGCCGGCGGATTCGACGCCGTGCCGCAGGTGCTGATCCGGGCCCGCGCCCTGGAGAACCAGCTGACGGTCGCCTACGCCAATCACACCGGTTCGGAGGATGACGGCGACTTCCGCGGCGGCAGCATGGTCGCGGGCCCGGACGGCTCGGTCCTGGCCGCGGCCGGGGCCGGGCCGGAACTGTTGTTTGCCGAGCTGGGTGAGACCGGCCACGCCGCGGCAGACGGCATCGAGGACGCCGTGGACTACCTGCGCGACCGCCGCCCGGAGGTCTACCGCTCCTGGGGATTCTGACCGGCAGCCGACGCCTGACCTGCGCTGGCCGGTGCGCCGGACGCCTGACCTGCGGTGGCCGGGGCGGGCGGCTCAGGCTCGGCCTGGTACTGCAGGGCGATCCAGAGTTCCGCGCGCGCCTGGGCCTGGTTGAGGTCAAGGCCCAGCAACTCAGCGATGATGCCGATCTGCCGGCGGACGCTGTTTCTATGCAGTCCCGTGGCCTTTGCCGTGGCGTCCCAGCTTCCGTTTTCGCCCAGCCAGGCCCGCAGGATGCCGAGCAGGCTGTCGCGGCGCTCCGGCTCGAGGGCGAGCAGGGGCGCC
This sequence comes from Arthrobacter sp. 05T410, assembly GCF_056396505.1. Classification (NCBI taxonomy): domain Bacteria; kingdom Bacillati; phylum Actinomycetota; class Actinomycetes; order Micrococcales; family Micrococcaceae; genus Arthrobacter; species Arthrobacter sp. 05T410. The sequence goes on from NZ_JBFTLP010000002.1 coordinate 57,429, forward strand.
AGCAGATGGCCCGCCAGCAGGGTGCCGGCAGCGGGTCCCAACAGGCCGGCCACCGACCACGTCACGTCATCCGCCCGGACGCTCCGGCGGCTCGTGAGAACGCGGTTGCGCAGCGAAGCGGCCTGCCGGTAAGCCTCCGGCAGGTTCGCGAAATCGGTGCCGCTGCCGATCACCAGGCGCCAGCCGAGCCGCTCCACTTCGGCGAGCAGGGCGTCGTCGACCTTTAACCGGGTAATGGCGGCAAAGCCGTACTCGGTGAGCTCCACGAGTTTGGTGTCGAACAGCCGCCGCCACTCCAGCAGCGCCCGCACCGGAGCCTCGCCCGGTCCGCCCGGGGTCCGGGAGCTGTCCGGGGCGGCGTCAATCCGGAGACCCTGCACGACCCGCAGCTGGCCGGACCGGGTGGAGGAGATGCTTTGGGCCAGCAGGTCCTTGAACCCGTTGACATGCCGTGCGGATCCTGAGGCCACGCTCTCCGGGTGCAGCAGCAGCGCCGTGGCCAGCTGGCTCGGGGCCAGGGAGCCGCTGATGCGCTGGCGGACCAGCAGTTCCAGCAGCCCGACCGCGGTGGAGACAACGCTGTTCTGGGCCGGGGTCAGCGGGGCGTCCGTGCCGAGGATGAGCGCGCCGAGGTTGGCGTCCCGGGTGCTGCGCAGCGGATACCCGAAGACGAGGGACGAGCCCGCGGCGTCGAACGAATCCATCTCGACCCGCGGACCACTGCCGGCGAGCAGCCTGGCCAGCAGCGGCTGCAGGTCGGCTGAGTCAACTCCCGGCACGGTGCCGGCAGCGGCGCCGGCGGCCCGCGGACCGGGGGAGGGGCCCGAACCGCGGGCGCGCACTCGCCCGTCGGCGCCGACCAGCACGGCCCAAACCGGGACGCGCTGGACCAGGGCCGCGAGGAGTTCGTGCTCGGGGCGCGCGGACAAGACCGCGCGCATGAGCTGCCGGCTGGTGTCGGCCAACTGGCGGAAGGTCTTGGCGTTGTCCGACTCCAGGAGCCGGGAGAATTCCAGTCCCAGCGCGGCGAACGGGAGGCTCTCCGGGATGGCGACCAGCGTCAGGTTGTGCTGCCGGCAGGCCCGCACCACGGCATCGGGCACGGCGTTGAAGTACGGTTCCAGGCCAAAGCCCAGGGCGCCGACGCGGGCCTGGACCAGGCGCCGCACGTAAGCGTCCACCGCCTCCTCGCTGCCGCCCCCGCCCACGAACGGCAGGCCGGCCGTGAGCAGGAACTCGCCGTCGAGCAGGTAGGGGGTGGGATCTTCCAGTTCGCTGGGCTCCACCCAGCGCAGGCGCTCCTGGCCGTTGCCGCCGTCGTGCACGACGGCCAGTGCCGGCAACTGGCCCAGGAACTGCGCCAGAGTGACGAAGCCGAGCCGCTCCGGGTCCTCAGCAGCCACGGCCGCGGCCCCCGTGCCGGCCGCCCGGCCTGCGGAGTCCAAGTGCATTAAGTCTCATGAGTGAAGACTACAGGTCGTTTTGCACAACCTTGAGAGGTGGCTCACACGCCTAGGGTTGGTTCGGGAAACCGACCACTACTGAAGATAAGGACGTCAATGATGACTGTGCCAACTCTGATCGGCGACCGCCCGCCGGCGGAAGCCGGCCGTCCCGGGCTCACCGCCCAGCTCCTGCGCCGCAAGCCGATCGGACAGCTGGTCCGCGAGGCCGAGACCGGACACGGCGGCACGCGGCTGGTCCGCAGCTTCGGTGTCCTGCAGCTGACCATGATCAGCGTCGGCGCCACCCTGGGCACCGGCATCCTGGTCATCCTGGGCCAGTCGGTGCCGCTCGCCGGCCCGGCCATCTGGATCTCCTTCGCCATCGCCGGCTTCGCCGCCCTGCTCTCCGCCGTGTCCTACGCGGAGATGGCCGGCCTGGTCCCTGCCGCCGGTTCCAGCTACTCCTACACCTATGCCACCATGGGCGAGGGCATGGCCTGGATCTGCGGCTGGTGCCTGGTGCTCGAATACGCCGTCTCCGTGGCCGCCGTCGCGGTCGGTGCGGGCCAGTATGTCAACGAGGCCCTGGCGGTCTTCGGCCTGGAACTCCCGGACGCCATCTCGCAACCGCAGGGAGCCGGCGGCGTGCTGAACGTGCCCGCAATCGTGATTGTCGCCCTGGCCACCGTGCTGTTGGTCCGCGGCGCCAAGGAGAGCGCCTGGATCAACACGGCGATCGTCCTGGTCAAGGTCGGCATCCTGCTGTTCTTCTGCGCCGTGGCCTTCACCGCCTTCAACGGCGGACACTTCGAACCCCTCATGCCGATGGGCGCCGCCGGCGTCTCCGCCGCAGCCTCCCGGGTCTTCTTCTCCTACATCGGCTTCGATGCCGCCTCCACGGCCGGCGAGGAGGCCCGGAATCCCAAGCGCGACCTCCCGCGGGCCATCCTGCTCTCCATGCTGATCGTCACCAGCATCTATGTGCTTGTGGCCGTCGCCGCCATCGGCGCGCGCCCCTGGGGCTGGTTCGACGGCACCGAGGCGGCCCTCGTGAAGATCCTTGAGGAAATCACCGGCCAGCCGTGGGTTGGCGTGGTGTTCGCCGTCGGCGCCGTGCTCGCCATCGCCAGCATCGTGCTGACCGTGCTGTACGGGCAGACCCGGATCCTGCTTTCGATGTCGCGCGACGGCCTGGTGCCCAAGGTCTTCGGCCGGATCTCGGCCCGGACCGGCACGCCGGCTGCCGGAACCCTGATCGTGGGCACCGCCGTCGCACTGACCGCCGGCCTGGTGCCGCTCGGTGCCCTCGCGGACGCGACCAGCATCGGTACCCTGTTCGCCTTCGCCCTGGTCAACGTGGCAGTCATCTACCTGCGGCGGACCCGGCCCGAACTCACTCGCAGCTTCCGCGTCCCGCTCTTTCCGCTGACACCGGTTCTAGGCGCCCTCATGTGCGCTTACCTCATGGCCAACCTCGGCGCCGAGACCTGGGCGGTGTTCGGGGCCTGGATGCTCGTTGGCTGTGCCGCCTACTTCGGCTACGGCCGGAAGAACTCCAGGGTGGCTGCGCTGAGCCACGAGGACTACCTTGACCTATCAAGCCGCCACCCTGACAACACCACCACACACCAGGAACTGAAGGCAGAGATCTCATGACCATCGCCACCGAACTTCCGGCTCCCGAACCCGCTGCTGGGGCCGCTGCTGAAGCGGGCGCGGCGCCCATCACCATGCTGAATCCGGACTTCCCGTTCAGCTACGACCACTACCTCGCCCACCCGGAGGGCCTGGGATCGGTGCCGCCCGAGCTGTACGGGACCGAGGTCGCCGTCGTCGGTGCCGGACTGTCCGGACTGGTGACCGCGTATGAGCTCATGAAGCTGGGCCTCCGGCCGGTTGTCTACGAGGCCGACAGGATCGGCGGCCGGCTGCGGACCGCCAGTTTCCCGTCCGCGCCGGGGATCGTGGCAGACCTCGGCGGAATGCGTTTCCCGGAATCCGGCAAGGCCTTCTACCACTACGTGGACCTGCTCGGGCTGCAGACCCGGGCCTTCCCTAATCCGCTGGCGCCGGCGACCTCCAGCACGGTGATCGAGCTCGCGGGCCAGAAATACTATGCCGAGACCGCCGCGGACCTGCCGCCGTTCTTCCGTGAGGTCGCGGACGCGTGGAAGGCCGCCGTGAACGACGGCGCCGCGTTCGCCGAGATGCAGGACGCCATCCGCGCCCGGGACACAGCCCGGATCAAGGACCTCTGGAACGCGCTGCTCCCGCAGCTCGACGAGCAGACGTTCTACGGCTTCATCGCCGGCAGCGACTCCTTCAAGGAAGCCGGATTCGCCCACCGCGAGGCCTTCGGGCAGGTGGGATTCGGCACCGGCGGCTGGGACACCGACTTCCCCAACTCGATCCTCGAAATCCTTCGCGTGGTCTACACCGACGCCGATGACCGGCACCGGCTCATCGACGGCGGCGCGCAGCGGCTCCCCGAGGCACTGTGGGAGCACGCGCCGTCGGGTATGGCCCACTGGCCGGACGGCACCTCGCTGGCCTCGCTGCACGCAGGCGCGCCGCGCGGCGCCGTGGACCGCATCGCCCGCGACGGCGGCGGCGACTTCCGGATCCGGGAACGCTGGGGTCGCGAATCCGCCTACCCGGCGGTGGTGACCACCTGCCAGTCATGGCTGCTCTCGACCAGGATCCACACGGACGAGGCCCTGTTCCCCGCCGAACTGTGGACGGCGATCGAGCGCTCCCACTACATGCAGTCCTCCAAGACCTTCGTCATGGTGGACCGGCCGTTCTGGAAGGACATCGACCCGGCCACCGGCCGCGAAGTCCTGTCCATGACGCTGACCGACCGGCTGAACCGTGCCACCTACCTGCTGGACAACGGCCCGGACCAGCCGGCCGTGATCCTGCTGTCCTACACCTGGAACGACGACGCGCTGAAGTGGCTCTCGCTCACCGCGGAGGAACGGGCGGAGCTCATGCTGCACTCGCTGCAGCAGATCTACCCCGGGGTGGACATCGCCAGCCACATCGTGGGCCAGCCGATCACGGTCTCCTGGGAGGCCGACCCCAACTTCATGGGCGCCTTCAAAGCCAACCTGCCGGGACACTACCGCTACCAGCAACGGCTCTTCACGCACTTCAAACAGGACGGGCTGCCGGCCGAACAGCGCGGGATCTTCCTCGCCGGCGACGACGTCTCCTTCACCGCCGGCTGGGCCGAGGGAGCCGTCACCACAGGGCTCAACGCCGTCTGGGGCGTGGTCAACCACCTCGGTGGCTCCACCCCCGCCGGGAATCCCGGACCGGGCGAGCTGCTCTCCGAGCTCGGGCCGATCGCACTGGACTAGGCCCTGTGGGTCAGGCCCGCGCTGGGTCAGGCACTGTGCAGTTCCCGGTGCGCCCGCGCCAGCTCCTGGTAGTGCTCCGCGTTGTGCTGTACACCGGCGAACTCCTCGTCGCTGAGCTCGCGCCGGACCTTGGCCGGAACGCCGGCCACCAGCGAGCGGGGCGGGATGACGGTGCCCTCGAGCACCACGGCACCGGCGGCGATGAGGGACCCGGCGCCGATCACGGCCCCGTTGAGGATGGTGGCGCTCATGCCGATCAGGCAGTCGTCCTCAACGGTGCAGCCGTGGACCACGGCGCTGTGGCCGACGCTGACCCGCGCACCGACGGTGCAGGGGAAGCCGGGGTCGGCGTGCAGCACCACGTTGTCCTGCAGGTTGCTGCCGGCGCCGACGGTGATGGCGGCGGTATCGGCGCGGACGCTGACACCGTAGAAGGCGCTCGAGTTCTCGGCCAGGGTGGCGTTGCCGATCACGGACGCCGTGGGCGCGACGAAGGCGGAGTCATGGACGGCCGGAGTGGTACCGGCGAATGCGTAGAGGGGAGCCATGCCTCCAGCCTAGGACACGCCCAATCCCCGTTGAGCTATCAGTTCTGGTTGCCATGGGCGCGGTTTAACCACCACAAGTGATAGCTCAACGGGAAAAGGAGTGTCAGGCGGGGGAGCGGAGCACCGTGAAGCCCTCGCCGCCCCACTCGCTCTCGCCACGCCACTCGCTCTCGCCGCGCGGGTCGGCCGAGGTGTGCGGGTCGCCTGAGCTGCGCGGTTCGGGTGCGGGGAGTACGACGGCGATCGGCGCGCCCGGTTCCGCCACCCGCCCGAGTTCGCGGACGACGTCGTCCCACTGTTCCGCAGGCAGGCCCGCCAGGGCGTCCACCGCCCACACTGAGGCAAACGCGGCATCGGCGAACGGCAGGGAGACCGGTCCGGCCACGGAGGCTTCCAGCCCGTGGGATCGGGCGATGTGGATGTTCTCCTCGGACTGGTCGACACCGGTGAAATGGATGCCGGACTGCACAAAGTGCAGCCCGTCGGCGCCCGGGCCGCAATCCAGGCCCAGCACGCCGTGCCGGCCCTCGTTCTTCAACAGCGCCACAAACGATTCGAGCCGGTCCCTGCGGGAGGATTCCATAGCTCCAGTTAATGACCGCTTCTAGTTAAAGACAACCGTCCGGTTGCCGTCGAGCAGGACGCGGTGCTCGGCATGCCACTGCACGGCCTGGGCGAGGGTCCGGCCCTCCACGTCGCGGCCCATCTGGACGAACTGCTCCGCGGTGCGCCGGTGGTCCACGCGGATGACTTCCTGCTCGATGATGGGCCCCTCATCCAGGGCCGCCGTGACGTAGTGCGCCGTGGCGCCGATGAGCTTCACGCCGCGGGCATGCGCCTGGTGGTAGGGCTTGGCACCCTTGAAGGAGGGCAGGAACGAGTGGTGGATGTTGATGGCCTTGCCCGTCAGCTCGGTGCAGAGCTCGTCCGAGATGATCTGCATGTACCGGGCCAGGACGGTGAGCTCGATGTCGTGTTCCTTCATCAGGACCCGGAGGGCGTCCTCCGCCTGGACCTTGGTGTCCGGGGTGACCGGGATGTGGTGGAACGGGATGCCGTAGAACTCCGCCAAACCCTCGAGGTCGCGGTGGTTGGACACGATGGCCGGAATGTCGATCGGCAGGGTTCCGGAGCGCTGCAGGAACAGCAGGTCGTTCAGGCAGTGGGCGGACGTGCTGGCCATCAGCAGGGTGCGGACCTTCCGGCCGGCGGGGTTGAGGCTCCACTGCATCCCGAAGGCCTGCGCCACGGGTTCCAGCGCCGCCTGCAGCTCCGCCTGGGACGCCGCCGTCGTCGCCTCGACCCGCATGAAAAAGGTGCCCGTGCCCTGGCTGCCGTACTGCTGGGAATCTGTAATATTGCAGCCCGCCACCAGGAGGGCCCCGGCGACGGCGTGCACGATGCCCGGCCGGTCAGGGCAGGAGAGAGTCAGGATGTAGGAGGCAGTCAGGTTCTCGTCAGTCACGAGGAATAGCCTACCTGCGGTTCAAGGGCAGTTTTGAAAGGGTTTTGGTAGTGTTAACCCGTCGCAACTGGCGTTGGATGGCTAACCATCAGGGAGCGGCACTCACGAAGACCACGGATCGTACGCCTGGGCCGAGGGTCATGTCTTACCGGTCGGCAGCATCACCGCTGCCGCACCGTTGCTGGTGCCCGCGCGGGGTGCCGGCCGCCGCTGTCGCGGCCCGCTGTTAAGGGGCCCGTAATCAAGGGGCGGTGCAACGGGCCAGCCGGTAGCCTGACCAATAGCCGTACCCGTTGCCAACCAGGAGTTCCTCGTGACTACTACCACCGCCACCTCAGCCGCCGTGAGCAACCAGCCGCTGGCCGAACTCGACCCTGAAATCGCCGCCGTCCTTGCCCAGGAGCTTGGCCGCCAGCGCGGCACCCTGGAAATGATCGCTTCCGAGAACTTCGCCCCGCGCGCCGTGATGGAAGCCCAGGGCTCCGTCCTGACCAACAAGTACGCCGAGGGCTACCCGGGACGCCGCTACTACGGCGGATGTGAATACGTCGACGTCGCCGAGCAGCTCGCGATCGACCGCGTCAAGGAACTGTTCGGCGCCGAATATGCCAACGTGCAGCCGCACTCCGGCGCGCAGGCCAACGCCGCCGCGCTCGCCGCCATGATCACCCCGGGCGACAAGATCCTGGGCCTGTCCCTGGCCCACGGCGGGCACCTCACCCACGGCATGAAGCTGAACTTCTCCGGAAAGCTCTACAACGTCGCCGCCTACCAGGTCGAGGAAGATGACTTCCGGATCGACATGGACAAGCTGCGCGAGCAGGCAATCGCCGAAAAGCCCCAGGTGATCATCGCCGGCTGGTCCGCCTACCCGCGGCACCTCGATTTCGCGGCCTTCCGTTCGATCGCCGACGAGGTCGGCGCCCTGCTCTGGACCGACATGGCGCACTTTGCCGGCCTCGTCGCCGCCGGACTGCACCCGAGCCCGGTGCCGTACTCCGACGTCGTAACCTCCACCGTGCACAAGACGCTGTCCGGTCCGCGCTCCGGCGTGATCCTGGCGAAGCAGGAGTGGGCCAAGAAGCTTAACTCCGCCGTGTTCCCCGGCCAGCAGGGCGGCCCGCTCATGCACGTGATCGCGGCGAAGGCCGTGGCCTTCAAGATCGCCGGCACCGAGGAATTCAAGGAGCGCCAGGAACGCGTGCTCGAAGGCGCCAAGATCATCGCCGAGCGCCTCGGCCAGGCCGACGTCGCCGGCGCGGGCGTCTCGGTCCTGACCGGCGGCACCGACGTGCACCTGGTCCTGGTGGACCTGCGCAACTCCCAGCTGGACGGCCAGCAGGCCGAGGACCTCCTGCACTCGATCGGCATCACCGTCAACCGCAACGCCGTGCCGTTCGACCCCCGCCCGCCGATGGTCACCTCCGGCCTGCGCATCGGCACACCGGCCCTGGCCACCCGCGGCTTCGGCGCCGAGGAATTCACCGAGGTGGCGGACATCATCGCCACTGCGCTGAAGTCCGGAGCTGCCACGGAGATCGAACCCCTGCAGGCCCGCGTGGACAAGCTCGCCGCCGATTTCCCGCTGTACCCGCAGCACGAGCAGTGGTAGGCCATGACTTCTTCGCACACCGCAAAAACGGCTGAAACTGCACGGATCCTTGACGGCAAGGCCACCGCCGCCGCCATCAAAGCCGAGCTGACCGAGCGCGTGGCCGTGCTCAAGGCCCAGGGCATCACGCCCGGGCTGGGCACCATCCTGGTGGGCTCCGATCCCGGCAGCACCTGGTACGTCGGCGGCAAGCACAAGGACTGCGCCGAGGTGGGCATTACCTCCATCCGCCGCGACCTGCCGGAAGAGACCAGCCAGGACGAACTCCTGGCCGTGGTCCGCGAGCTCAACGAGAACCCGGAATGCACCGGCTACATCGTCCAGCTGCCCCTGCCCAAACACATCGACCAGGACGTCATCCTGGAGGCCATGGATCCCGAGAAGGACGCCGACGGCCTGCACCCGATGAACCTGGGCCGGCTCGTGGCCAACGTCAGCGGACCCATGAAATCCCCGCTGCCGTGCACGCCCAAGGGCTGCGTGGAGCTGCTGACCCGGCACGGGATCGACCTGAACGGCAAACGCGTCCTCGTGGTGGGCCGCGGCGTCACCATCGGCCGTCCCGTGGGTCTGCTGCTGACCCGCAAGGACGTCAATGCCACGGTCATCCTGGCCCACACCGGAACGGTGGACCTGCCGGCAGAACTGCGGCAGGCCGACGTCGTGATTGCCGCCGCCGGGCAGCCGCACATGATCAAGGCCGGGGACCTCAAGCCCGGGGCGATCGTGCTCGACGTCGGTGTCAGCCGGGTCGATGACGGCAGCGGCAAGGCAGTGGTCACCGGCGACGTGGACCCCGCTGCGGCCGACGTCGCCGCCTGGCTCTCGCCGAACCCCGGGGGAGTGGGGCCCATGACCCGCGCCATGCTGCTCGCCAACGTGGTGGAAACCGCGGAACGCCAATGGGCAGAGAAAAACCGCTGAGCAGAGGAACGCCGCCCGGGGCCCGCCTAAGGCTCCCGCGGTGGTTGGGCCGGCTTTCGGCGGGCCCAACCACCGCAGGATTCCGCACGTTCTACCGCCTGCCGGCATAACGGAACGGATACGTCAGGAGTTTTTACGAAAAGACTCTTTCATAGTTTGCGGGGATCCACTACCGTAGTGCGGGTGTCCGAACTTGCCTCTAAAGAATCACGCGCGAGCAGCCCCTCCGACGCCGCTCTCCCATACGTCATCACCGCCGAGAACCTGACCAAGCGTTACGGCGACGTCACCGCCGTCGACGGCATCTCCTTCCGCGTTCCCGCCGGGGAAGCGTTCGGCCTGCTGGGCCCCAACGGCGCCGGCAAGTCCACCACGATGAAGATGATCGGCGGGGTCTCGCAACGCACCTCCGGCAGCCTGAATATCATGGGCCTGGACCCCGAACAGCACGGGCCGGAGGTCCGCGCCCACCTGGGCGTCGTGCCGCAGCAGGACAACCTGGACGAGGAACTAAAAGTCCGGGACAACCTGCTGGTCTACGGCCGCTATTTCGGCCTGCCCATGAGCTACCTCAAGCCCAAGGCCGACGAGCTGCTGGAATTCGCCCAGCTCACCGACAAGGCCAACTCCAAGGTCGATGCCCTCTCCGGCGGCATGAAGCGGCGCCTGACAATCGCCCGCTCGCTCATCAACGAGCCCCGGATCCTGCTGCTGGACGAGCCGACGACCGGCCTTGACCCGCAGGCCCGGCACATCCTCTGGGACCGGCTGTTCCGGCTCAAGGAACAGGGCGTCACCCTGATCCTCACCACGCACTACATGGACGAGGCCGAGCAGCTGTGCGACCGGCTGATTGTGGTGGACAAGGGCAGGATCATGGCCGAGGGATCGCCGGCCAGCCTGATCCGCGAATACTCCACCCGCGAGGTCCTGGAACTGCGTTTCGGCTCGGAACGCAACGCGAGCGTCGGCGCGGAGCTCGGCGGCATCGGCGAACGCGTGGAAACCCTGCCGGACCGGGTGCTCATCTACGCCCACGACGGCGAGGCCGCCCTGGAGCAGGTCACCGCCCGCGGCCTGCGTCCGGTCACCTCACTGGTCCGCCGCTCCTCACTCGAAGACGTCTTCCTGCGCCTGACCGGCAGGAGCCTCGTTGACTAAGAAAGAGCAGCTGACTAAGCCAATTCAGGCAGCGGGAACGACGGCGGGCGCCGCGGCGGCGGGGACGGCCCTGCGCGCGCACTCGCCGGAAGTCTCGGCCGCCCGTGCCCGCCGCTGGGGCGCGTTCTACTACGCCGAACAGGTCCTGCGGGTCATGAAGGGCTACGGCTGGACCATCGTGATGTACGGGGTGGGACAGCCGGTAGCCTACCTGTTCGCGATGGGCGTTGGCCTGGCCACCCTGGTCGAGGCCAACGGCGCCGGCGTCTTCGGCGGGGTCAGCTACCTGACGTTCATCGCGCCGGCCCTGCTGATCTCGGCCGCCGTCATGACGGCTGCCAACGAGTTCACCTTCCCCGTGATGGACGGCTTCAAGTGGCGGCGCGTCTACTACGGCCCGCACGCCTCACCGCTGACTCCCGAGCAGATCGCCGGCGGCCAGATCATCGCCGTGACGGTGCGCTTCCTGCTGCAGTCGGCCATCTACTTCGCCGTCGTCGCGCTCTTCGGCGCCTCGCCCGGCGCCTGGGGCTGGGTGTCGATCCTCATCGCCACCCTCGCCGGCCTGTCCTTCGGCCTGCCGCTCATGGCCTACGCGGCCACCATCCAGCACGACAAGGGCCAGTTCGCCATGGTCATGCGGTTCATCGTCATGCCGTTGTTCCTGTTCTCCGGCACGTTCTTCCCGCTGGACACGCTCCCGCTCGCAGTCCGCTGGATCGGCTGGATCTCACCGATCTGGCACGGAACCGAGCTTGGCCGCGTGGTCAGCTACGGGTACGAGGAAGAGCCCTGGCTCACCGTCGTCCACGTCCTCTTCCTGCTGGGCCTGGCGGCTGCCGGCTGGATCCTGACCAAACGCCAGTTCGCCAAAAGGATGGCCTCATGAGCGTCCTGACCGGAAGTTTCAACACAGGGGACCACAGCGTCACCGAAGCCGCGCGCCGCCGCCGCTTCGGGCCCATCTACTCCCGCAACGTCCGCGCCGTCGTCGCCCGCGGGCTCATGGCCACCAAGAGCAGCAACTGGATGGTCATGGTCTCCGGGTTCTTCGAACCCGTGCTGTACCTGATCTCCATGGGCGTGGGCCTGGGCGCCATTGTCGGGTCGGTCCAGGGCCCGGGCGGGCAGGAAATCAGCTACGCCGCGTACATCGCGCCGGCGCTGCTGGCCGTGTCCGCCATGAACGGCGCCGTCTACGACTCCACGTGGAACGTCTTTTTCAAGATGAACTTCGCCAAGCTGTACCAGGGCATGCTCTACACCTCGCTGGGGCCGCTGGATGTCGCCATGGGCGAAATCTTCCTCGCCCTGCTGCGCGGGGCCATGTACGCGACCGGCTTCACGGCCGTCATGGGCCTGATGGGCCTCATCACCACGCCGTGGGCCATCCTGATGATCCCGGCCTCGGTACTGATCGCCTTCGGCTTCGCGAGCTTCGGCATGGGGATCACGAGCTACATGAAGACGTTCCAGCAAATGGACTGGATCAACTTCGTCATGCTGCCCATGTTCCTCTTCAGTGCCACGTTCTACCCGCTCAGCGTCTACCCGCAGTCCATCCAGTGGCTGATCCAGGCCATGCCGCTGTGGCACGGCGTGGAACTGCTGCGCCAGATCAGCGTGGGGGTGTTCACCCCGGCCACCGCCGTGCACATCGGCTACTACCTCGTCATGATTGCCCTCGGCGTCCTGCTCACCACGAGCCGGCTGCGCAAACTGTTCCTCAAGTAGCCGTCCTTCCAAAAAGGAGACCCCATGATCGGAAAATGGCAGGCCCTCGTCATCGACTGCGAGGACCCGGACAAGCTCGCCGGCTTTTACCAGGAGCTGCTGGGGATGATCCGGGTGCAGGAGGACGAGGAATGGATTTCGATCGGCGACGCCGCCGACCGTCCCGCCGTCGCCTTCCAGCGGGTGGAACGGCTGGTCCGCCCGCAGTGGCCCGACGCCGAGCACCCGCAGCAGATGCACGTGGACGTGCTCGTCGGGGACCTCGACGCCGCCGAAGCCGAGGTGCTCCGGCTCGGCGCCACCAGCCTCGACGCCGGTACGGAAACCTTCCGGGTCTACACGGACCCCAGCGGCCACCCGTTCTGCCTTGTCCTGACCTAAACGCCGGTCCTGACCTAAACGCCGATCCTGACCTAAACGCCGGTCCTGACCTAAACGCTGGTCCTGACCTAAACGCTGGTCCTGACCCAGGCCCGGCGCGGGGGCGGCGTTCGCCCGGGGTGGAAGCGGAACGGGCGGCCGGCCCCGTTTGCGATAATGGGCTCATGCAATCTCTGGGTAGCTCCTCGTCCACGTCCAACGACACAACGGCCCGCGGCCGGTTTTCCATGTTCCGCATCAGCGGGCCGGGGCTGCTGGTCTTTATCATCGCGTTCGTGGTGGCCGTGATCTTCGCGGCCAACCAGAACGACGTCGTGGGCTGGATCGTGGCGATCATCGCCGGCTTCTGGCTGGCGCTGGCCTCCTTCGTCGTGTTCAGCATCCAGAAGGCCGCCAAGAAGGCCGGGGCCAGGCTGACCGAGGCCCAGAACGCGTTCAACGCCGCAGCGGGCCGGCCGCCGGCTGCGGGCAGCGCGGACCACGGCGGAACCCGCGTGGTGAGCGAAAGCCGCGCAGCGGACAGCGTCCGCGACATGAAGCTGGACCACTCCTTCAAGATCGTCCAGGTCCAGGTCCGGGTGGTCGAGCAGGAGCGGGCGAAGGGCGAGGCGGCGGACCGCGACACGATCAGCCGCGCCCTGGAGACCATCGAGATCACCGCCACCAACGCGCGGGACATGATCAAATCCCCGGGCGGCGATGACGCTCCCGTCAGCGGAACCATCATCGACTAGAGTGGATCGGGTGAGCTCGGCATTGAAGAAGGACCACCTTCGCATCGCGTCAGTCAACGTCAACGGCCTCCGTGCCGCCTACAAGAAGGGCATGGCGGAGTGGCTTGAGCCGCGCGAGGTGGACATCCTGTGCCTCCAGGAGGTCCGCGCGCCGGACGCGATCGTCGAGGAACTGCTCGGCGAGGGCTGGTACATTCTCCACGCCGAGGCCGAGGCCAAGGGCCGGGCCGGCGTTGCCATTGCCTCCCGGGAAGAGCCCCTGGCCACCCGGGTGGGGATCGGCGATGACTTCTTCGCCACGGCCGGACGCTGGGTCGAGGCGGACTACATCGTGCGGGACGCGGACGGGCAGGCCTCACAGCTGACCGTCGTGAGCGCCTACGTGCACTCGGGCGAGGCCGGCACTCCCAAGCAGGACGACAAATTCCGTTTCCTCGACGTCATGGTCCAGCGGCTGCCCGAACTCGCCAAGCACAGTGACCACGCGCTGGTGGTGGGCGACCTCAACGTCGGCCACACGGAGCTGGACATCAGGAACTGGAAGGGCAACGTCAAACGTGCCGGCTTCCTGCCGGAAGAGCGGGCCTATTTTGACCGTTTCTTCGGCGAGGAAATCGGCTGGAAGGATGTTCACAGGGGCCTGGCGGGTAACGTCGACGGCCCCTACACTTGGTGGTCGCAACGGGGCCAGGCCTTCGACAACGACACCGGCTGGCGCATCGATTACCACATGGCCACGCCCGCTCTCGCTGCTGCCGCAGTGTCAGCCGTTGTTGACCGGGCAGCGTCCTGGGACACACGCTTCTCCGACCACGCCCCGCTGGTAGTGGACTACCGGCTCTAGTCTTAAGGCTTCCACGAATGACCACCACTTCAACTGCGACCACTGTGACCCAGGACGGCGTCGCCCCCGACGCTCAGACTGCCACCGCGAAGGACGCCTCTGCGGCCACCGCGGCCCGGCACCGCATCCTCTCCGGCATGCAGCCCTCCGCCGACTCCCTGCACCTTGGCAACTACCTCGGCGCCCTCGTGAACTGGGTCCGGATGCAGGACGAGTACGACGCCATCTTCTTCATCCCGGACCTGCACGCGATCACCGTTCCGCAGGATCCTGCCGAGCTGGCGCACCGCACCCGGGTCACGGCCGCGCAGTACATTGCCGGCGGCGTCGACGTCGACAAGTGCACGCTCTTCGTCCAGTCCCAGGTGCCCGAGCACGCCCAGCTGGCGTGGGTCCTGAACTGCATCACCGGCTTCGGCGAGGCGTCCCGGATGACCCAGTTCAAGGACAAGGCGCACAAACAGGGTTCCGACCACGCCAGCGTCGGGCTGTTCACCTACCCCATCCTGCAGGCAGCCGACATCCTGCTGTACCAGCCGCACGGTGTCCCCGTCGGCGAGGACCAGCGCCAGCACGTGGAACTCAGCCGTGACCTGGCCCAGCGGTTCAACTCCCGCTTCGGCGACACGTTCACAGTGCCGCAGCCCTTCATCCAGAAGGAATCCGCGAAGATCTACGATCTGCAGCACCCCACCGCCAAGATGTCCAAGTCTGCGGAGTCGCCGGCAGGGCTGATCAACCTGCTGGACGAGCCCAAGGTCACGGCCAAGCGGATCAAGTCCGCCGTGACCGACACGGAGACCGAGATCCGGTTCGACCGGGAGGCGAAGCCGGGCGTGTCCAACCTGCTGACCATCTACTCCTCGATCACCGGGCAAAGCGTCGACGCCCTCGTCACCGCCTATGAGGGAAAGATGTACGGCCACCTGAAGGCGGACCTCGCCGAGGTGGTCACGGAGCACCTGACCCCGATCCGGAACCGGGCCAAGGAGCTGCTGGACGATCCCGCGGAGCTGGACCGGCTGCTGGGCCTCGGCGCGGACAAGGCCCGGGAGATTGCCTCGGTGACCCTGCGCGACGTCTACGCCAAGGTGGGTTTCCTGCCCTATGCCGGCGCCCAGGGAGTCCGCTAGGTCAATGTCCTCCGTCAGCAAAGTCACCGCGAAAGCCGCCACGTCGAACGGACAGCGCAGCGAAGGCATCAGCATCGGTGTGATCCTGAGGTTCCCGGCGGACATCGCTGAGGAGCTCCAGCGCTGGCGGGCATCCTTCGGGGATCCCATGGCCGCCGTCGTCCCGGCCCACATCACGCTGGTCACCACCACCATGACGAAGGACTGGGCCGCGACCCAGCGCCATGTCCGGGACGTGGCACGGCGGCAGGAGCCCTTCACTGTGACCATCGCAGGGACCGGGTCTTTCCGGCCGGTGTCCCCGGTGGTCTTCCTGAACGTAGAGGACGGCTTCGGGGACTGCGTGAACCTGCACCGCCAGCTGCAGTCCGGCCCCCTGGAGCGGGAACTGCCGTTCGGTTACCACCCGCACGTCACCGTGGCCCACGATGTTGCCCCGGAAAGCCTCGACGAGGCCGAAACGGTCCTGAAGGATTACAGGGCCACGTTTCCTGTGGCTAGCATGGGACTTTACGAGCACGATGACAACGGCATCTGGCAGCTACGGGAAGAGCTTGATTTTGGGACCAAACCTGACCACGACAGAGGCCCGGACGGCACCGCAGGCGCCCGATAAGCCGCCGCTCCCCACCGATCTGGCCGGGCTGAAACTGGAAGTCATCCGCAAGAGGGTCGAATGGGGCCGGACCCGGCGCTCCGGCGGCGGCATGGTCGCGTCCCTGATCGCGATGATGAACTGGCTCCTGGCCCGGCTGAACATGCTGCTGCCCCTGCGCGCATACTCGCACTACCTGCGTCAGCGTGGCCCGCTGTTGAGTGCCGGCATCGGCTTCCGGATGTTTTTCTCCATCACGGGCCTGTTGGCCACTGGCTTGTCCTTGGCGGGCCTCGTGCTCAGCGACCACCCGGCCCTGCTGGACCAGGTCATCAGGAGTGTGGCCGCCGCCGCGCCCGGCCTGTTGCAGGTCGACGGCAGCGAGGGGCTGGTTGACCCCTATGCGCTGCTGAACCCCACCAGCCTGGGTTGGGCCGCCGGGATCGCCGCCGTGGTGACGGTGTTCACGTCCCTGGGCTGGATCAGCGGCATCCGCGACGGTATGCGGAGCATGATGCAGCTCGGCCCTTTGGTGATGAATCCGATCCTGCAGATACTCAAGGACGTCGGCACGCTGCTGCTGATGGGGCTGGCCCTGGTAGTCAGTTCCGCCGCCTCGCTGATCTTCGGCACGGCCGCCGGATGGGTTACCGGGCAGCTGGGCCTCGAACCGATAGTTGCCGGGCCGCTGACGACCTCCGTCACGATCCTCGTCCCGCTGCTGCTCGGCTGGGGCACCGCCGTGATCATGTACCGGGTGGCCGCCGGGCTGAAGCCAGCCCGGCGCTCCCTGCTGGAAGGGACCACTCTCGCCGCGGTGGGCACCACCATCCTGCAGATCTTCAGCACCCAGCTGCTGGCCAGCGCGGGCAAGAACCCCATTCTGGCGCCCTTCGCCATCATCATCGGCCTGCTGATCTGGTTCAACCTGGTCAGCCAGGTCTACGTGATCTGCGCCGCGTGGGTGGCGATCCGGGAAGAGGACCTCAAGGCCGGGCCCGCCGCCGCGACCACCGGCTGGGGTGCCCGGCGCGTCCAGCCGGGTAAAACCCCGGTAGAGCCGCGGGTCCGCCGCAGGCCGCTGGCCGCCGCGTTCAGGCGTCGAGGTACTGGTCGGCCCACGCCGAAATAATCTTCGCCGCACGGGCCGCCTGGCCTTTGCCGGTCAGGAGATGGTCGCTGCCCTCCAGCGAGACGAAGCTGCGCGGGTGGCGTGCCGTCTGGAAGATGGTGCTGGCGTTTTCGATCCCGACCGTATTGTCGGTGGGGGAGTGCAGCACCATGAGCGGCTTGTGCAGCTGCCGGATGCAGTCCGTCAGGTCCGCGTTCTCGAGGTCCTCGACGAAGTGCCGGCGGATCTCCACCCGCTTGCCGCCGAGGTCCACCTCGGCGCTTCCCTCGCTCAGGATCCGGTCCAGGGCCGCGTCAAAGACGTGTGCCACGTGCTTGGGGGAGAAGGGGGCACCCACGGTGGCCACGGCCCTCAGCTCCGGGATCTGCCGCGCGGCGGACAGGACGGCCGCGCCGCCAAACGAGTGGCCCACCAGCAGGGAAACCCGGCGGTCTGAGTCCCGCATGAATTCGGCGGCCTTGACGGTGTCGGCCACCTTGTGGCTGAAGGACCCCTCCGACCACATTCCCGCCGACTCTCCGAGCCCCACGTTGTCGAACCGGAGCATGCCCACGCCGTTGTCCGCCAGGGCCTTGCACATCCGCGACGCCGAGGGGCTGTCCTTGCCCAGGGTGAAGCCGTGCGAGAACACACCCCAGCCCTTGACCGGGCCCTCCGGCAGGTCCAGCACGCCGGAGAGCCGCTCGCCGGTGGAACCCAGGAACGAGACTTTTTCTGAGTGGGACAAAGTGTCCCCTTTCGTGTGAGGGCGAATCATTGAGGGCGGAAACGACGGCGGCGCCCCCACCCGAAAGGTGAGAGGCGCCGTCGTCGGTAACTACTGAAGGTGAAGCCGGTAATGCGGGCCGGTGGAACCGGTCCTTAGACCTTGCGGGACAGGATGGCCTGCTTGACCTCAGCGATTGCCTGCGTGACCTGGATGCCGCGGGGGCATGCTTCGGTGCAGTTGAAGGTGGTGCGGCAGCGCCACACGCCTTCCTTGTCGTTGAGGATCTCCAGGCGCATGTCGCCGGCGTCATCACGGGAATCGAAGATGAAGCGGTGCGCGTTGACGATCGCCGCCGGGCCGAAGTACTGCCCGTCGGTCCAGAACACCGGGCAGGACGAGGTGCACGCGGCGCACAGGATGCACTTGGTGGTGTCATCGAACCGTTCGCGGTCCTCGGCCGACTGCAGGCGTTCCTTGGTGGGCTCGTGGCCACGGTTGATCAGGAAGGGCATGACTTCGCGGAAGGACTGGAAGAACGGCTCCATGTCCACGATCAGGTCCTTCTCCACCGGCAGGCCCTTGATGGGCTCGACCGTGATGGGCTTGGACGTGTCCAGGTCCTTCAGCAGGGTCTTGCAGGCCAGGCGGTTGCGGCCGTTGATGCGCATGGCATCGGAGCCGCAGACGCCGTGGGCGCAGGAGCGGCGGAAGGAGACGCTGCCGTCCATCTCCCACTTGATCTTGTGCAGGGCGTCCAGGACACGGTCGGTGCCGTACATGGTGACCTTGAAGTCATCCCACGTGGCGTCCTCGGAGACCTCGGGGTTGTAGCGGCGCACCCGCAGGGTGACGTCGAAGGACGGGATTTCCCCGCCCCCGCCGACGCCGGCGGGCAGTTCGATCTTGGATGCTGGCTCAGCGAGTTCAGCGCTCATCTTAGTACTTCCTCACCATCGGCTCGTAGCGCGTAAAGACCACCGGTTTGGTGGCAAGCCGGATGCCGGCAATCGCCTCGGCGGAACCGTCCGCCGGGGCGTGGTCATCCTTGTACGCCATGGAGTGCTTCATGAATTTTTCGTCGTCGCGCTCGGGGAAGTCCTCGCGGAAGTGTCCGCCGCGGGATTCCTCGCGGTGCAGGGCCGCCACGGTCATGACCTTGGCGAGCTCGAGCAGGAAGCCCAGCTCCACGGCCTCAAGCAGGTCCAGGTTGAAGCGCTTGCCCTTGTCCTGGACGCTGATGCGCTGGTACCGCTCCTCGAAGGAGGCAATGTCCTTCAGGACCTGGTTCAGCGTGTCGGCAGTGCGGAACACCTGCATGTTGGCGTCCATGGTGTCCTGCAGTTCCTTGCGGATCGCAGCGACCTTCTCGGTGCCGTCAGAGGTGCGGACGTGGTCCAGCAGGTTCAGCGTGTAGGCCTCCGGGTCAACGGGGAGTTCCACGAAGTCGGCGGTCTTGGCATACTCGGCGGCGGCGATACCGGCGCGCTTGCCGAACACGTTGATGTCCAGCAGCGAGTTGGTGCCCAGACGGTTGGAGCCGTGGACGGAGACGCAGGCGACCTCGCCGGCGGCGTAGAGGCCCGGGACCACCGTGTCGTTGTCCTGGAGGACCTCGGCGCTGATGTTCGTGGGGATGCCGCCCATGGCGTAGTGGGCCGTCGGGAACACCGGAACCGGCTCCGTGTACGGCTCCACGCCCAGATAGGTGCGGGCGAACTCGGTGATGTCCGGCAGCTTGGCATCGATGTGCGCAGGCTCAAGGTGCGTCAGGTCCAGGAGGACGTAGTCCTTGTTCGGGCCGCAGCCTCGTCCCTCACGGACTTCGTTGGCCATGGAGCGGGCCACGATGTCGCGCGGGGCGAGGTCCTTGATGGTGGGCGCGTAGCGCTCCATGAAGCGTTCACCCTCGGAGTTGCGCAGGATCGCGCCTTCGCCGCGGGCGGCCTCGGAGAGCAGGATGCCCAGGCCGGCCAGGCCGGTCGGGTGGAACTGGAAGAATTCCATGTCCTCCAGGGGGATGCCCCGGCGGAACGCGATGCCCATGCCGTCACCGGTCAGGGTGTGGGCGTTGGAGGTGGTCTTGAAGACCTTGCCGGCGCCGCCGGAGGCGAACACCACGGACTTGGCCTGGAAGACGTGCAGCTCGCCGGAGGCGAGGTCGTAGGACACGACGCCGGCCACGCGCTTCTGCTTGTACGGCGTGCCGTCCTCGCGGACAGCGTCCTCTTCGACGGTCAGCAGGTCCAGGACGTAGTACTCGTTGTAGAACTCGACGTTGTGCTTGACGCAGTTCTGGTACAGGGTCTGCAGGATCATGTGGCCGGTGCGGTCGGCGGCGTAGCAGGCGCGGCGGACCGGTGCCTTGCCGTGATCGCGGGTGTGGCCACCGAAGCGGCGCTGGTCAATGCGGCCCTCGGGCGTGCGGTTGAACGGCAGGCCCATCTTTTCCAGGTCCAGGACGGCGTCGATCGCTTCCTTCGCCATGACCTCGGCGGCGTCCTGGTCAACCAGGTAGTCGCCGCCCTTGATGGTGTCGAAGGTGTGCCACTCCCAGTTGTCTTCCTCGACGTTGGCCAGGGCTGCACACATGCCGCCCTGCGCCGCGCCGGTGTGGGACCGCGTGGGGTAGAGCTTGGTCAGTACTGCTGTTCGGGCGCGCTGACCTGATTCGATCGCCGCGCGCATCCCGGCGCCACCGGCACCGACGATCACGACGTCGTACTTATGGACCTGCATACCAGACGCTCTTTCTCTCAAAATTCGCTATAAACCACCGGCAGGCAGCGCCTGCCCGGTGAAGTCTCGTGCAATCTGCGCCTGCGTTCGGCAGGCAAGATCAGGTGCCGTGACGGACCGCGGATTCCTGCCCGGACGGGCTGCTGTCCGCGGCGGTTCCGCCGCTACGGCTGAGTCGTATCGGCTGCGCCCTAAGGCGCGGGGCAGAAACCGCCGGGAAGCTGGACGCCGTTGGCCACGGGGCACGGATTGAACGTGAAGATGACCAGGGTGCCCAGGATGATGATGACCGTGGTGGCCGCGTAGAGCACAATCTTCAGCCAAAGGCGCGTTGCGTCCTTCTCGGCGTAGTCATTGATGATCGTGCGGACGCCGTTGGTGCCGTGCAGCATGGCGAGCCACAGCATGGCCAGGTCCCAGAACTGCCAGAACGGGTCGGCCCACTTGCCGGCCACAAAGCCGAAGTCGATCGCGTGGATGCCCTCGCCGACCAGCAGGTTCACCGTCAGGTGGCCGAAGATCAGCACCACCAGCACGACGCCGGAGAGGCGCATGAAGAGCCAGGCGAGCATCTCGAAGTTGCCCTTGGAACCGCCAGTGCGGCGGTACTTGGGCTGGATCTTTCCACTGCGTGGACTCTGAATGGTTGCAGTCATGGCTTAGTGACCTCCAAGGGCGAGGGACAGGTGGCGGATGGAGAAGCCGACCATGACGACGACCCAGAGGCCCAGGACAGTCCAGAGCATCTGACGCTGGTACTTGGCACCCTTCTTCCAGAAGTCGACGGCGATGATCCGCAGGCCGTTGAAGGCGTGGAACACGATCGCCGCGACAAGGCCCGTTTCACCCAGGGCCATGAGGGGGTTCTTGTAGGCACCAATCACTGCGGTGTAGGCCTCGGGGGACACACGCACCAATGAGGTGTCCAGCACGTGGACCAACAAGAAGAAGAAAATCACTACACCGGTAATGCGGTGTCCAACCCAGGACCACATGCCTTCACGGCCGCGGTACAAGGTGCCAGCTGGTTTTGTCGGCACTGAATAAACCTCCCTGCAACACAGCGGCGCTGGCATGGGATCCACGCGGGGGGAACGCCTGCTGCGAGAGCACTCGTAAGCTCAAGCCTAAATCTAGGCTTCGCTCACAGCTTATTCAATTTGGGAACTCCTTGTTGACAGGCCCCGGCGCGGTTTTGCGTTTGTTTTGAGACGAACGCCACATTTGGCCGTGGTCGCAGGCGCCGGCAGGGCCTGATCCCGGCCCAATTCGGACCGAATTGGCCGCCGTCGGCTAAAGTAGCCGTGATGACTACAGACAAAGTGACAAGCCAGGATTCACCGCTGGACCGTTTTATTGCGGTTATTCCGGCGGGCGGGGTGGGGACCCGCCTCTGGCCCCTGTCACGGGCAGCGGCCCCGAAATTCCTTCACGACCTCACTGGTTCGGGCAGTACTCTGCTGCGCGCGACCTATGACCGCCTCCAGCCCGTCGCCGGCAAGCACGTGCTGGTGGTGACCGGCTCCGCCCACAGGGCAGCCGTCTGCCGCCAGCTGCCTGAGGTCCTGGAAGCCGACTTGGTCCTGGAGAGCGAACCCAAGGACTCCGGTGCTGCGATCGGCCTCGCCGCGGCCATCCTGCACGAGCGGGACCCGGACATCATCATGGGCTCGTTCGCCGCGGACCAGGTCATCAGCCCGGACGACCTCTTCCAGGACGCCGTCCGTGAAGCCGTCTACACCGCGGCCGCGGGGAAGATCGTCACCATCGGCATCAAGCCGACCCATCCCTCCACCGGATTCGGCTATATCCGTTCCGGCGCGAACCTCCACATCCCGGACGCGCCCAGTGCGCAGTCCGTGGTGGAGTTCGTGGAGAAGCCCAGCGAGGAAGTGGCCCAGGAGTACGTCGACAGCGGCGAATATGTCTGGAACGCGGGCATGTTCGTGGCCCCGGTCTCGCTGATGCTCAAGCACCTCGAAGCCAACCAGCCCGAGCTCTTCGCCGGACTCCAGGAGATCGCCAAGGCCTGGGACACTCCGGAGCGCGACGCCGTCACTGCCCGGGTGTGGCCCACGCTGCCCAAGATCGCTATTGACTACGCCGTCGCCGAGCCCGCCGCCGCCGCCGGCGACGTCGCCGTGGTGCCCGGAACGTTCCTCTGGGACGACGTCGGGGACTTCGCCTCCGTGGGCCGGCTCAACAGCGCCAAGGAAGTCGACGAGGTCACGGTCCTGGGCGAGGGCGCACGCGTCTTCACCGAGAACGCGAGCGGCGTGGTGGTCTCCGATACCAAGCGGGTGATCGCCCTGATCGGCATCAAGGACGTCGTGATCGTTGACACCCCGGACGCCCTGCTGGTCACCACCAAGGAACACTCGCAGCGGGTCAAGCAGGCCGTGGATGCCATCAAGGCCAAGGGCGACACCGACGTCCTGTAGGCGGAGGGGAGCGGATCACGGCCTGTGCAATGTTCAGCAATCCGTAACGCGCCGTACCCGATGCCGCTATTCTTTGGCCGCTCGATAGAGTTATTCCGTGCGCAACTATTCGACTGAAGCTGAGCCCACGACTCTCGTGGGGCCGTGGCTGGAGCCCCTCCTGCCGGAGCTGATCGCTTTCCGCCGCGACCTCCATGCGCATCCGGAACTTTCGTTCAAGGAGTTCCGCACCACCGATAAGCTGGCGAAACGGCTCGAGGAAGCCGGGCTCAAGCCGCGCCGCCTCGAGGGCACTGGCCTGACGGTCGACGTCGGGCAGGGTCCCATCGCCACCGCACTGCGCGGGGATATCGATGCCCTGCCGATCATCGAGGAAACTGGCCTTGAGTTCGCCTCGAAGAACCACGGCGTGACCCATGCCTGCGGCCACGACGTCCACACTGCCACCATGCTTGGGATCGCGCTGGTCCTGCAGCGCATGCACGAGGCGTCCCCGCTGAGCGGGACCGTCCGGATCATCTTCCAGCCGGCCGAGGAAACCATGCCCGGCGGCGCCACCTCGTGCATCGAACAGGGTGTCCTGGAAGGCGTGCCGCGCATCCTGGCGCTGCACTGCGACCCCCGGATCGAGATCGGCAAGATCGGCACCCGGATCGGGGCGATCACCTCCGCCTCGGACACCATCAAGATTGAACTCTCCGGCCGCGGCGGCCACACCTCGCGCCCGCACCTGACCGAGGAGCTGGTTTTCGCCTTGGCGCAGATCGCGGTCAACGTTCCCGCAGTGCTCTCGCGCCGCGTCGATGTCCGCAGCGGCGTGTCCGTGGTCTGGGGGCAGATTTCCGCGGGCTCGGCCCCGAACGCCATCCCGGGCAGCGGCTACATGGCCGGCACCATGCGCTGCCTGGACCGCGACGCCTGGCACGACGCCGGCGAGCTGCTCGACGACATCATCCGGCAGGTCGCCGAGCCGTACGGCGTCGATGTCCACCTGGAACACACCCGCGGCGTGCCGCCGGTGGTCAACTCCGAGCACGAGACCGCGCTGATCGAGGCCGCGGCCCGCGCCGAAATCGGCGAGGGCGCCGTGGTCCTGACCCCGCAGTCCATGGGCGGGGAAGACTTTGCCTGGTTCCTGGCCGACACCCCCGGCGCCATGATGCGCCTCGGCACGAAGACGCCAGGCGGGGAAGAATACGACCTTCACCGCGGCGACTACATCGTCGATGAGCGGGCGCTGGGCCTGGGCATCCAGGTGCTCACGGCGGCGGCCCTGCGCACCATCCGCGACCTGTAAGCCGTTCCGCCCGGGCCCCTACACCGGGCCCGCCCTGCTGCACCCGGCCAGGACCGCCGCACGGAGTTTCCCCACCTATTCCGGCACGACGCCGGGACACGCCGGCGGTGCGGGCCGACACGCCGTCGGCACCCGTCAAACGTGGGGAACTCGGCGGCAGCGACGGGGAATCGTGCCGCGGCGGCCCCTTCTACGTCGATGCCGGTTCCCGCTCCGCAATTCAGTTGTGCACAACTGAATTGCACGCAACTAAATTGTGCGGTACGGTGGAGTCATGACCACGTCAGAAGAGGCCCGCACGGACGGCCCGGAAGCGCTCCGCCTGAACCGGCAGGTGTGTTTTGCGATGTACTCTGCCTCACGTGCCGCCACGGCCGCCTACCGGCCCATGCTCGAGGAGCTCGGCCTGACCTACCCGCAGTACCTCGCCATGCTGGTGCTCTGGGAAGCGGAGCCGCGCAGCGTGCGTGAACTGGGGGAGGAGCTGGGCCTGGACTCCGGCACGCTCTCGCCGCTGCTCAAGCGGCTCGAAGCGCTCGGACTCGTCCAGCGCCGCCGCTCCGCCGAGGACGAGCGCCGCGTGGAGATCTTCCTGACCGGCGCCGGCGCCGCCCTGAGCGCCAAGGCCAGCGGCATCCCGCAGCGCCTGGCGGACGCCGCCGGGCTCACCGCCGCGGAACTGGACCAGCTCCGCGACACCCTGGGCCGGCTGACGAACGCGCTCCACACCTCCCACTAAGCCCTTCCCTTAAGCCCTTCCCCCTCCACCACCCTTCCCAGGCCCCCACGGCCGACGTCGAAATCGCGGGAGGCGTGCCAGCTCGCCGGAAGTTTACGGCGACTCCGCAGGCTTCCGGCGAGTTCCCCGCTGAACCCCTTCTTCCCGCCGACAGAACGGAATCACCATGAAGACCCTTTACACAGCAGAGGCCCTGGCCTCAGGCGAAGGCCGCGACGGCACCGCCATCAGCAAGGACGGCAAGCTGAACGTCACCCTTGCCAGCCCGGTCGAACTCGGCGGTGACGGCGCGGGCACCAACCCCGAACAGCTCTTTGCCGCCGGTTACGCCGCGTGCTTCCACTCCGCCCTGCGCCTGGTGGGACGCAAGGAGCGCGCCGACCTGACGGACTCCGCCGTCGCCGCCAAGATCCACTTCGGCGCCCTCGAGGACGGTGCCGGCTACGGTCTGGCCGCCGAACTTGAGATCGCCCTGCCCGCCGTGGACCGGGACACGGCCGAGGCCCTCGTGGCCAAGGCGCACCAGATCTGCCCGTACTCCAACGCCACCCGCGGCAACATCACTGTCGACATCACCATCCTGGAGGTAGCCGCATGAGCAACAACACCGAAACTCTCACCCTTCCCGCCACCACCCGCGAGATCCAGCTGGCGTCCCGCCCCCACGGCCGCCCCGTCCCGGCGAACTTCCGCCTCGCCGAGTCGGCGCTGCCCGAACTGCAGGACGGCCAGGTCCTGGTCCGCAACCTGTTCATCTCGGTGGACCCGTACATGCGCGGGCGCATGAACGACGTCAAGTCCTACTCCGCGCCGTTTGCGCTGGATACCGCCCTCGACGGCGGCGCCGTCGGCGAAGTGATCGCGTCCCGGGCCGAAGGGCGCGCTGTGGGCGACACGGTGGTGCACGGCCTCGGCTGGCGCGAATACGCCGTCGTCGATGCCGCGGCCACCACGGTGGCGCGTACCGATCTGGCCCCCGCGTCAGCATTCCTCGGCGCCCTCGGCATGACAGGGTTGACCGCCTACGCGGGACTGCTGAAGGTCGCGGAATTCAAGCCCGGCGACGCCGTGTTCGTCTCCGGCGCCGCCGGCGCGGTCGGCTCGCTCGTCGGGCAGATCGCCAAGGCCATGGGCGCGTCCCGGGTGATCGGCAGCGCCGGCTCGCCGGAAAAGGTGGCACGCCTGCTCGAACTCGGCTTCGATGCCGCGTTCAACTACCACGACGGCCCCGTGGCGGAACAGCTCGCCGCGGCCGCGGGTGAGCGCGGGATCGACGTCTACTTCGACAACGTCGGCGGCGAGCACCTCGAAGCCGCGCTGTCCGCCCTCACGGTCGGTGGCCGGGTGGCCATGTGCGGGGCCATCGCCCAGTACAACGCGACCGAACCGACGCCGGCACCGCGGAACCTCATGCTGGCGATCGGCAAACAACTGACGCTCAAGGGCTTCCTGGTGGGCGGCTACTGGCAGCACATGGCCGAGTTCGTCGAGACCATGTCCGGCTGGCTGGCCGACGGAACGGTCCGTTACGACGAGACGGTGGTGGACGGGCTGGAGAACGCCCCGCAGGCCTTCATGGACCTGCTCGACGGCGCCAATACCGGCAAGATGCTCGTGCGGCTGTAGCCGGACACCCGGCAATCGCCGTGCCGCCACATACGCCTCCGGCGCCGGTTCCTGCGGGGACCGGCGCCGGAGGCGTCTGTGGTCGCGGCGGGCACCGGCTACCTCTAGGTAACAAGTTCTCAACAATCTGGGCATTCGCCGGGACGTGTGTTATCGGGACGTGGCGCAGGCCACTACAGTAGCTTGCATAAGTGCGCCTCGGCGCAGTGCTGCGAAATCCATCAGTGACAACAGAGATCAGCGGAACACCGCAGACAGACACTCATTGAACTTCCGTCGTAGCGCCTACTCTTTCTTCCTGGAGGAAAATTGAAGAACTCTCTGCGTGCCACCTTTAAGCGCGGATCAATGGCCGGCGTTGCCACCGCGGGCGCGGCTGCACTCCTGCTGACCGGCTGCGGAGCTGCCCCGGAGGCCAGCACCGCCACCAACACCGCCAGCAACTACACGGGCTGCATCGTGTCCGACTCGGGTGGATTCGATGACCAGTCGTTCAACCAGTCGTCCTACGAGGGACTGCAGAAGGCCAAGAAGGATCTCGGCATCGAGATGAACCAGGCCGAGTCCAAGACCAACAACGACTTCGAACCGAACCTGCGCGCCATGGTCTCCGCCGGCTGCAACCTGACCATCACGGTCGGCTTCCTGCTCGGCGACGCCACCAAGTCCCAGGCCACCGCGAACCCGGACAAGCACTTCGCCATCATCGACTTCGGCTATGACACCCCGGTCGCCAACGTCAAGCCGATCATCTACGACACCGCCCAGGCAGCATTCCTGGCCGGCTACCTCGCAGCCGGCACCACCAAGACCGGGACGGTCGCCACGTTCGGCGGCATCAAGATCCCCACGGTCACCATCTTCATGGACGGTTTCGCCGACGGTGTGAAGTACTACAACGAGAAGAAGGGCAAGGACGTCAAGCTTCTCGGCTGGGACAAGGCCAAGCAGGACGGCTCCTTCACCGGTGACTTCGAAAAGCAGGACAAGGGCAAGCAGTTCACCCAGAACTTCCTGGACCAGGGCGCAGACATCGTCATGCCCGTCGCCGGTCCGGTCGGCAAGGGTGCCGGCGCGGCCCTGCAGGAAGCCAAGGCAGCAGGCAAGGACGTCAAGCTCATCTGGGTTGACTCCGACGGCTACCTCACGGCACCGGATTACAAGGACATCATGCTCTCCTCCGTCATGAAGCAGATGGGCGAGGCCGTCGAGACGGTCGTCAAGCAGGACAAGGACGGCCAGTTCACCAACAAGCCGTACGTTGGCACCCTCGCGAACGACGGCGTCCAGCTTGCCCCGTTCCACGACATGGATTCCCAGGTTCCGGCCGAACTGAAGTCCGACCTGGACCAGATCAAGAAGGACATCGCCGACGGCAAGCTGAAGGTTGAATCCGCAGCCAGCCCGAAAGCCTAACTTCCTCCGCTAAGCGCCACGGCCCGTCCGGTCACCACCGCACGGGCTGTGGCGCTTTTCGTTGCGGCCCTTAGTGCCTCAGATCCCAGGCACTAAGCTGGTGCTGCAGCGCCCCTACGCGTCCGGACCAAGCCGTCCGGACACCTCGAGATTGGTCAGAGTTTTGAAACTTGAACTCAAGGGCATTACCAAACGCTTCGGCTCCCTGGTAGCGAACGATCACATCGATGTGGTTGTTGAACCCGGGCAGATCCACTGTCTGCTCGGTGAGAACGGCGCTGGCAAGTCCACGCTGATGAACGTCCTCTACGGACTGTACGAGCCCACAGAGGGCGAAATCCTAATCGACGACAAACCGGTCACGTTCCGCGGCCCCGGCGACGCCATGGCGGCCGGCATCGGCATGGTGCACCAGCACTTCATGCTGGTCCCCGTCTTCACGGTCGCGGAGAACGTTGCCCTGGGAGCGGAGACCACCAAGACCGGCGGATTCCTGGACCTGGATGACACCCGCCGGAAGATCCGGGAGATCTCGGACCGGTACGGTTTCGACGTCGACCCCGACGCGCTGATCGAAGACCTCCCCGTGGGCGTGCAGCAGCGCGTGGAGATCATCAAGGCACTGGTTCGCGACGCCAAGGTGCTCATCCTCGATGAGCCTACGGCCGTGCTGACCCCGCAGGACACCGATGAACTGCTGGACATCATGCGCCAGCTCAAGAGCCACGGCACCTCGATAGTCTTCATTTCCCACAAGCTGCGTGAGGTGAAGGCCGTTTCGGACACCATCACCGTCATCCGGCGCGGCAAGGTAGTGGGCTCGGCCGATCCCGGCGCCTCGACCACCGAGCTGGCCTCCATGATGGTGGGCCGGGCCGTGAGCCTGACCCTGGACAAGGCTCCCGCGAATCCGCAGGAGACCACCTTCGAGGTCAAGGACCTCACCGTCATCGCCCCCAACGGCCAGCACGTGGTGGACGGGATCAGCTTCGGAATCGCCCGCGGCGAGATCCTCGCCGTCGCCGGCGTCCAGGGCAACGGCCAGACGGAACTGACCGAAGCCATTTTGGGCCTTCACGAGCGGGTCCACGGCTCGATCACCCTCGACGGCGAAGAACTCGTGGGCCGCAGCGTCAAGGAGGTCCTCAACGCCGGCGTCGGGTTCGTCCCGGAGGACCGTTCCCTCGACGGGCTGATCGGCACGTTCTCCATCGCCGAGAACCTGATCCTGGACCGCTACGACCAGGCGCCGTTCGCCAAGGGCATCAGCATGAGCCCGGCCAAGGTCCTGGAGAACGCCAAGACCCGGATCGCGGAATTCGACGTCCGCACCCCGTCCGGCTCGCTGGCGGCCGGCACCCTGTCCGGCGGCAACCAGCAGAAGGTCGTCATGGCCCGGGAGCTCTCCCGGCCGCTGCGGCTCTTCATCGCCTCCCAGCCCACCCGCGGCGTGGACGTGGGCTCCATCGAGTTCCTGCACAAGCGGATCGTCGCGGAGCGGGACCACGGCACGCCCGTCATGATCGTCTCCACCGAACTGGACGAGGTGATTGAACTCGCCGACCGGATCGCCGTGCTGTACAAGGGCCGGCTGGTCGGGATCGTCCCGGCCGGCACCGGTCGTGACGTCCTGGGTCTGATGATGGCCGGCGTTTCCCCGGACGAGGCCCAGACCGACGCCGCAGGCAGGCACTCGGCCCGATCCCTTTCTGAAAACCCGGCCGCGAACGCAGCAGAAACCCCGGCCGAAAACCCCGCAACGAAGCCGGCCATGAACCCGGCCCCCGCCGCCCCGTCCGTGCAGGAGCCCGGCTCCGGCGCCGTAGGAGACCCCCATGAGTGAGAACACCGAGCCGCGGTCCGCGGCCGCACCGGACCCGGACCGGCTTCCGGCATCGCAGGCCACCGACGTGGAGCCTGAACCGCTCGAGGACGATGCAGACTTCGTCACCTCGCTGGACACCGCGGGCGGCGCCCACCAGCCATCGGCCGTTCCGGTCTCGACCCAGAGCGGAGCTCTTCCGGGTGCCCCGGAAGAGGAGTCGCTGCTGCGCAAGATCTTCACCGGCAACGGCATCGTGACCATCCTGGCGGTGCTGCTCGCACTGATCCTTGGCGGCCTGCTCATCGCCATGACGGACAAGGTGGTCGGCACCACGGCGGGCTATCTCTTTGCCCGGCCCAGTGACTTCCTCATCGCCGTCTGGTCCGCCGCCACCGATTCGTACGTCGCGCTCTTCCAGGGCGCGGTCTTCAACCCCCGCGGTAACGGCGTGCCCGGACAGTTCGCCCCCCTCATGGAGACGCTGACCATCGCCACCCCGCTGATCACCGCCGGCCTCGGCGTCGCCCTGGCCTTCCGCGCGGGCCTGTTCAACATCGGTGCGCAGGGCCAGATCATCATGGCCGGCATCCTCGCTTCATGGGTCGGCTTCGCGCTGCACCTGCCGCTGGGGATACACCTGCTGCTGGTCCTGGTGGCCGGCGTCATCGGCGGCGCCGTCTGGGGCGGCATCGTCGGCGTGCTCAAAGCCCGGACCGGCGCCCACGAGGTCATCGTGACCATCATGTTCAACTACATCGCACTCTATTTCCTGCGCTACCTGCTCGACACGGACTTGTTCCAGCGTCCGGGGGCGGACACACCGATATCGCCCATCGTGGACCCCAGCGCCGCGTACCCGCTGATCTTCGGCAGCCAGTACCGGCTGCACCTGGGATTCCTGCTGGCCATCGCGGCCACCGTGTTTGTTTCGTGGCTGCTGAACCGCTCCACGCTCGGTTTCGAATTCCGTGCCGTCGGGGCCAACCCCAAGGCAGCCCTGACCGCCGGCATCAACGTCTCCCGGGCCACCATCCTGGTGATGACCATTGCCGGTGGCCTGGCCGGCCTGGCCGGCGTGGCACAGGTGGCGGGCACCGAAAAGGTCCTGACCGACGGTGTCGCGGCAACCTACGGCTTTGACGCGATTACGGTCGCGCTGCTGGGTCGGTCCTCGCCATGGGGCACCTTCGCCGCCGGCCTGCTGTTCGGGGCCTTCCGCGCAGGCGCTGTCCAGATGCAGATCCAGACCGGAACTCCGATCGACATCGTGCTCGTGGTCCAGTCACTCATCGTCCTGTTCATCGCGGCGCCGCCGCTGGTCCGGGCGATCTTCGGACTCAACCCGCGCAAGAAGAAGGCCGCGACCGCCGGCAAAACCAAGCAGGCCGCAACCACCGGAGGTGCCGCATGAGCACAACAGCAACCTCGCCCGTTGAAGGAAAACCCCAGCCGGAGAAGAACCACAGGCCGACGGTGTCCGCCAAGCCCGTGACTTGGAAGTTGCCTGTCACGCTTGCGGTGCTGGCCACCGTAGCGTTCATCTTCTTCGGACTGCTGGGCCCGCAGGCGAACGCCAAGTTCGGCGTTTCATCCAGCGGAGACTTCTTCCAGCTCCCGGCGATCGAAGTACCCGCATTCCTGTCCGGCATGGTGCTCTCCCTGATCCTGCTGGGCCTCGCGGGCTACGCCCTGGTCCTGAAGGCGAGAGCGAACCGGCGGCCCCCGCGCTGGGTGCCGGCCGTGTTCACCGTCGTGTTCGTGGTCGCCTTCCTGATCTGGGTGGTGGGCGGCGCCCGGACCCCCAGTATTTCGCTGGCCGGCCTCATCGCCGGATCCGTGACCCTCGCCGTGCCGATCGTCTTCGGCTCCCTGTCCGGTGTGCTGTGCGAACGCGCCGGCGTCGTTAACATCGCCATCGAAGGCCAGCTCCTGGGCGGTGCCTTCACGGCCGCGCTCGTCGCCAGCCTGACGCACAACCCCTACCTGGGCCTGCTTGCGGCGGCCGTGGCGGGCGCCCTTGTGTCGGTGGTGCTGGCAGTGTTCAGCATCAAGTACGTGGTCAACCAGATCATCGTCGGCGTCGTGCTCAACGTCCTGGTCTCCGGGCTCACCGGCTTCCTGTTCACCACCGTGATGCAGTCCGATCCGGAGAAGTACAACTCGCCCGCCGAGCTGCCCATCATCGATATCCCGGTCCTGTCCAGCATCCCCGTGATCGGGCCCATCCTCTTCAAACAGTCCGTGGTGGGCTACCTGATGTACGTGGCAGTCATCGTGATCTGGGTCGCACTGTTCAAGACGAAGTGGGGCCTGCGCGTCCGTGCCGTGGGCGAGCACCCGCAGGCGGCCGACACCCTGGGCATCAAGGTCAACGCGACCCGCTTCTGGAACGTCACACTCGGCGGCGCCGTCGCCGGGATCGGCGGATCGTTCTTCACCCTCGTGGCGATCGACAGCTTCACCAAGGAAATCTCCGGCGGGCGCGGCTTCATTGCCCTCGCCGCCATGATCCTGGGCCGCTGGAACCCGATCGGGGCGTTCTTCGCCGCGCTGCTGTTCGGCTTCGCCGACAACCTGCAGAGCATCGTGACGATCATCGGCACCCCGGTGCCGAGCCAGTTCATGGCCATGCTGCCGTACGTGGTGACCGTGTTTGCCGTGGCCGGGCTCGTCGGCCGCTCCCGGCCGCCGGCCGCTGACGGCATACCGTACATCAAGGGCTGAGAATGGACAGCATCGACGTCGACTGGGCTGCACTCGAAGCTGCGGCAGTGTCCGCCATGAAGAACGCCTATGCGCCGTATTCGAAGTTTCCGGTGGGGGCCGCGGCCCTCACCGGAGACGGGCGGATCGTCAGCGGCTGCAATGTCGAAAACGCCAGCTACGGGCTGACCCTGTGCGCCGAGTGCGCCCTGGTGGGCAACCTGCAGATGACCGGCGGGGGACGGCTGCGCGCCTTCTACTGCGTCGACGCCGGCGGGAATGTCCTCATGCCGTGCGGGCGCTGCCGCCAGCTGCTCTACGAATTCCGGGCTCCGGACATGGAGCTCATGACCACGCAGGGAATCAAGACCATGGACCAGGTCCTTCCCGATGCCTTTGGCCCCCAACACCTGGAGGAACCCCGGTGACACAAACGACTCAGAACCCCCCCAACAGTGAAGCGTTCGACGCCGTCGACATCATCCGCATCAAGCGGGACAAGGGTGTGCTCAGCCCGGCCCAGATCGACTGGACAATCGACGCGTACACCCGCGGCGCCATCGCCGACGAACAGATGGCCGCCCTGAACATGGCCATCCTGCTCAACGGCATGGACCGGGCCGAGATCTCCCGCTGGACGGCGGCCATGATCGCCTCCGGCGAGCGGATGGACTTCTCCAGCCTGCGGCGGCCCGACGGCGGCGTGAAGGCGACGTCGGACAAGCACTCCACCGGCGGCGTCGGGGACAAGATCACCCTGCCGCTGGCTCCGCTTGTAGCGGTGTTTGGCGTGGCAGTGCCGCAGCTCTCGGGCCGCGGCCTCGGCCACACCGGCGGCACCCTGGACAAGCTCGAGGCCATCCCGGGCTGGCGTGCGGCCCTGAGCAATGAGGAAATGATGGCCCAGCTCCAGGACGTCGGCGCGGTCATTTGCGCGGCCGGCGCCGGGCTGGCCCCGGCGGACAAGAAGCTCTACGCGCTCCGCGATGTCACCGGGACAGTGGAGGCCATCCCGCTGATCGCCTCCTCGATCATGAGCAAGAAGATCGCCGAAGGCACCGGCTCGCTGGTGCTCGACGTCAAGGTGGGCAGCGGCGCGTTCATGAAGGACGAGGCCCGCGCCCGCGAACTGGCCGAAACCATGGTGGCCCTGGGCAAGGACGCCGGCGTCAACACGGTGGCCCTGCTCACCAACATGAACACGCCGCTGGGCCTGACCGCGGGCAACGCGATCGAGGTCGAGGAATCCGTGGAGGTCCTCGCCGGCGGAGGCCCGGACGACGTCGTCGAACTCACCGTCCGGCTCGCGGAGGAAATGCTGGCGTGCGCCGGCATCCGCGACGCCGATCCCCGGGCAGCACTCCGGGACGGCCGGGCCATGGACGTCTGGAACCGGATGATCGAGGCCCAGGGCGGAGACCCGCGCGCCAAGCTCCCCGTCGCCAAGGAATCCGAGGTCATCTACGCCCCGGCCGACGGTGTCCTGGTGGAGCTCGACGCGATGGCCGTCGGCGTCGCTGCCTGGCGGCTCGGTGCCGGGCGCGCCCGCAAGGAGGACCAGGTCCAGGCCGGTGCCGGGGTGCGGATGCACGCCAAGCCCGGCGCCACAGTCAAGGCAGGCGAACCGCTCATGACCCTGCTCACGGACACACCGGAGAAGTTCGAGCGTGCCAAGGAAGCGCTCGAACACGCCGCAGTGATCGCCCCCGAGGGCTCCCGGCCCGCCCAGAAGCTCATCATCGACCGCATCGCCTAAGCCCGTTGCCCTATCCCTTACGGTGCCCAAACCCTGGGGATAACAGCCGTACGGGAGAGGGCAGCGGCGGCCGGAGCCGGCGGTACACTGACTCCACAGCAGTACCCGTCAGGCGCAGGCCCGGCTCCGGCCGAGCCTGCGCTTGGATCGATCTGGCCCCGCCGCGCGTTAGGAAGCTGTGCAGGCAATCAACGACTTCATCCTCGCCGCCGCAGGGCAACCCTGGGTCCTCGTCCTGGTTTTCGCCTGCTGCGTGATCGACGGCTTCTTCCCCCCGATTCCGAGCGAATCGGTGGTGGTGGGCCTGGCTGCAGTCGCCGCCACTGCGGGCGTCCCCAACCCTCTGCTCCTGATCGCAACGGCTGCCGCAGGGGCCCTGGTGGGCGACAACATGGCTTACCTGATCGGCCGCGGGACCGGAACCCGGCGCTGGGCGTGGCAGCGCGGCCCGCGCATGCAGGCGGCCTTCCGCTGGGCCGGCCGGGAACTGCGGAAACGGCCCGCCTCACTGATCCTTGTGGCGCGCTTCGTCCCGATCGGGCGGGTGGCCGTTAACCTGACCGCCGGCGCCACGCACTACCCGTGGCGCAGATTCGTCAGTCTGACGGTGCTCTCGGCGCTGCTGTGGGCCAGCTACTCGGTGGGGATCGGCCTGACTGTTGGTCCGTGGTTTGAGGAAAACCACGTGCTGGGCGCGGCCATTGCCATCGTCTGCGCGATCGTTCTGGGCGTCGTCCTGGACCGCGTGATCAGCAGGGTGCGCGGCCGCGCACCGGAGGAACCGACGCATTCCGTGCCGCCCGCCGAGTCCTAGGCGGATTGGGCCCGCCCATGGGACACTTAGGAGCGATTTGGGTCACGTTTGTTGGCCGCACGTCGTGCAAAGTTTCGTCCATAGTTCTACCCACTGTCATCGCGAGTACGTTACGGCTTAGTTGTCCGTTCCCAGTCATCAAGGAGCACCACCTGCATGGAGTTCATTAACGAGGCCGTGCTCCATGCCGCTGGCCAGTGGTGGATCTACCCCCTCCTGCTGGTTTTCTTCTTCGTGGACGGCTTCGCGATGGTGGTCCCCAGCGAGACCCTGATCGTTGCCCTGGCGGCGTACTCCGTGCACAGCGGCCAGCCCAACCTGTGGATCCTGGGCCTCACTGCCCTCGTGGGAGCCATGGCCGGCGACAACATGGCCTACATGCTGGGCCGCAAGATTGGCCTCGAGCGGTTCCGCTGGATGCGCAAACCGAAGGTCCAAAAGGTGTTCGGCTGGGCCCACTACGAACTCGAGAAGCGCGGCGCCGTCCTGATCTTCACCGCCCGGTACATTCCGTGGGGCCGTGTCGCCGTCAACTACGTGGCAGGCACGACGGCGTTTCCGCACCGCCGGTTCTTCTTCCTGGACGGCTTTGCCTGCCTGACGTGGGTCGCCTACTCAATCGGCATCGGCGTCCTGGCCAGTTCCTTCCCGTGGCTGCACCACAACCCGTTGCTCAGCGCGGGCATCGCGGTGGTATTCGCCATTGTGCTCGGTGTCCTCATCGACCATCTCCTGCGCTGGTGGCACAAGCGCCTGGGCCGCCACGACACCAGTCCGGTCCCGTCCGAGACCGAATACGTCAACGAACCCGCATCCGGTGAGCGTGCTTCCGAGCTGCACGGCACGATGCTGGCCGGTCCGTCCGCTGAGTCCGGAGCATCCGGAAAGTAGCTTCCAGCGCCCGGCGACCCTATGGTTGGAACGTGACTGAGACTATTCCTGACGCTGCCCCTGACCTCGACTTCGACCTGAAGGGCCTTCCCAAGGTTTCCCTTCACGACCACCTGGACGGCGGACTCCGCCCGGCCACCATCATTGAACTTGCTGAGGCCGTCGGCCACACGCTGCCGTCCACGGACCCCGTTGCACTGGGGGAGTGGTTCCGCGAATCCGCCGACTCCGGCTCCCTGGTCCGCTACCTGGAGACCTTCGACCACACCATCGCCGTGATGCAGACCAAGGAGGGCCTGTTCCGCGTCGCGAAGGAATTCGTTGAAGACCTGGCCGACGACGGCGTCGTGTACGGCGAGGTGCGCTGGGCGCCCGAACAGCACCTGCAGAAGGGCCTGAGCCTGGACGACGTGGTCGAAGCCGTGCAGGCCGGCCTCGAAGCTGGAGTGGACACCGTGGCAGAGACCGGCCGCGATATCCAGGTGGGCCAGCTCATCACCGCCATGCGCCACGCCGACCGCGGCCAGGAGATCGCCGAACTGGCCGTCCGCCACCGCAACAACGGCGCCGTCGGCTTCGACATCGCCGGCGCCGAGGACGGCTTCCTGCCGTCCCGCTTCAAGGACGCCTTCACCTACCTGGCCCAGCACAACTTCCCGGCCACCGTCCACGCCGGCGAAGCCGCCGGCCTGGAAAGCATCCAGTCGGCCCTCGTCGACGGCCGGGCCCTGCGCCTGGGCCACGGCGTCCGGATCGCCGAGGACGTCACGATCGAATTCGAAGAGGACGAAGAGGCCGCCGACGCCGAAGGCTTCGACGACTCCGTCAACGACACCATCGGCATGGTGACCCTGGGCGAGCTCGCCAGCTGGGTGCGGGACCGTGGCATCGCCCTGGAGATCTGCCCCTCCTCCAACCTGCAGACCGGCGCCATTGCCGGCTTCGGTGAGGGCATCGAAAGCCACCCGCTGGACATGCTCTACCAGCTCGGCTTCAACGTCACCATCAACACCGACAACCGGCTCATGAGCGGCGTGACGCTGACCGACGAGTTCGAACTCCTGGTTGAAACGTTCGACTACGACCTCGATGACCTGCTGGAGCTGACGCTGAACGCGGCCGAGGCCGCCTTCCTGCCGCTCGAAGAGAAGGAAGCCCTGGTCGAATACATCAACGAGGCCTACTCCGATCTTGGCTAACGAGGACACATCACCCGTCCAGGGGCTCGCTGGGCCCACAGCGGCAGGGGTCCCTGGCCGAGCTTGCGAGGTCGGGGAGCTGCTGGGGCTGATAGCGGCCCTGCGCGAGCATTGCCCCTGGATGGGTGCCCTCACCCACGAGTCCCTCGTGGAGTACCTCCTGGAGGAGGCCTATGAAGTGGCCGAGACCATCGAGACCGGCGCCGGCGACGCGGAACTGCAGTCTGAACTGGGGGACGTCCTGTTGCAGGTGGTGCTCCACGCCCGGCTCGCCGAGGAACGCGGCGCCTTTGACCTGGGCGATGTCGCCCGGGGCCTGAAGGCCAAGATGATCCGGCGCAACCCGCACGTGTTCCGGCCCGACGGCTCGCTGCAGGATTCCTTCCCGGCAACGGTGGAGGAGATCGTCCTGAAATGGGACGCCGTCAAGAAGGCCGAGAGGCCCGAACGTGGCCACGTCTTCGACGGGGTTCCCGCCGCGCTGCCGGCCCTCGCGCGGGCCCAAAAGCTCCTGGACCGCGCCGAACGCGCGGGTATGGCAGCGGCCGCCGGCCAAACCGCCGCCCGAACCGCCGTCGGAACCGCCGTCGACCTCCCGGCCGCCGAGGAGGAACTCGGCGACCTGCTGTTCGGGATCGTGGCCGCTGCCCGGGACGGCGGGCTCGACGCCGAACGCGCCCTCCGCGGCGCCCTGCGCCGGTTCCAGGACAGCACCGGCCCCAGGCCCTCGGCACAATAGTGCTGGCAGACTTAGAGTCGGCACGGTAGCGGCACCATCATGACGTCCGGGGATTGGATAGGTTTCCGTAACTTATCCCGCTCTCGACTACGCTAGTAGCGACGACGACGTCGGCTTTTCCGCTTGATGTTCAGCCAGAGTCCAAGCAGTCAGATTCCCTGCAGATCGCTTCACCCAAAGGAGCATATCCATGGCGCTTATCGATGCCATCCACGCCCGCGAAATCCTCGATTCCCGTGGCAACCCGACCGTAGAAGTTGAAGTCCTGCTCTCGGACGGCCAGATCGGCCGCGCAGCAGTTCCCTCCGGCGCTTCCACCGGCGAGCACGAGGCCGTTGAACTTCGCGACGGCGACAAGGGCCGCTACCTCGGCAAGGGCGTCCAGAAGGCCGTCGACGCGGTCATCGACCAGATCGCCCCGGCCCTGACCGGCTTCGACGCGACCGACCAGCGCAGCATCGACCAGGCCATGATCGACCTGGACGGCACCCCCAACAAGGGCAAGCTCGGCGCCAACGCCATCCTGGGCGTGTCCCTGGCCGTGGCCAACGCCGCCGCCGCCTCCGCTGACCTGCCGCTGTACAAGTACCTGGGCGGGCCCAACGCGCACGTCCTGCCCGTGCCCCTGATGAACATCCTCAACGGCGGCTCGCACGCCGACTCCGACGTGGACATCCAGGAATTCATGATCGTCCCGATCGGCGCCGAGACCTTCTCCGAAGGCCTGCGCTGGGGCGTCGAGGTCTACCACAACCTCAAGTCCGTCCTGCAGGCCAAGGGCCTGTCCACCGGCCTGGGTGACGAGGGCGGCTTCGCGCCGAACCTGCCGTCCAACCGTGCCGCCCTGGACCTGATCCAGGAAGCCATCAAGAACGCCGGCTACACCCCGGGCAAGGACATCGCCCTGGCCCTGGACGTCGCCTCCTCCGAGTTCTTCAAGGACGGCGCGTACCAGTTCGAGGGCAAGGCACTTTCCGCCACCGAGATGAGCGCCTACTACGCCGAGCTCGTGGCCGACTACCCGCTCGTGTCCATCGAGGACCCGCTGGATGAGAACGACTGGGAAGGCTGGAAGACCCTCACCGACACCATCGGCGACAAGGTCCAGCTCGTGGGCGATGACCTCTTCGTCACGAACCCGGCCATCCTGCAGCGCGGCATTGACACCAAGACCGCGAACTCGCTGCTCGTCAAGGTCAACCAGATCGGTTCCCTGACCGAGACCCTGGACGCCGTTTCCCTGGCCCAGCGTGCCGGCTACACCACCATCACCTCACACCGCTCCGGCGAAACCGAGGACACCACCATTGCTGACATCTCCGTTGCCACCAACGCGGGACAGATCAAGACCGGTGCCCCGGCACGCTCCGAGCGCGTGGCCAAGTACAACCAGCTGCTGCGCATCGAAGAGGAACTCGACGACGCCGCACGGTACGCCGGCCGCAGCGCGTTCCCGCGTTTCAAGGGCTAGTTAGCCGCGAAAACCGGTAACCGGTGGCTATGGTTGAAAGACCATGGCCACCGGTTCTTTTTTTGGTCCGTTTTTGAAGGAGTGACATGGCAACCCGACGCCCCAATGTTCCCCGGGCTACGCCTGCCGCCAAGGCTGCTGCTGCCAAGCCTGCGGCCACGGGTCTGGGGGCAGCAGCCGACGGCGGCGAGGTGATCCAGGCGGACTTTGGCGGCGCCCGCAGCGGCGCGGCGGCGCCGGCCGGCGCTGCGCCTGCCCCGCCACGGGTGTCAGCTCACACAGGCAAGCCGGCCCCGGGCAGCACCGGCGCCGGATCTGCGGCCAGAGCCCGTCCCGCAACAGCCCCGGCAGGAGCACCGGCAAAGCCCGAGACCCGCCCGGCGGCCGGGAAGGCCGGCGCCAAGTCCGGCGGCAAGGCCGGCGGCAAGACTCAGAACCGGACCGCCGCAGGGGGTCCGGACGAATCCCTGGACCCCGTGCCCGCCAAGGCGTTCTCGGGCCGGCTGCTGGCCCTGGGCGTCGTCATGATTGCCATCACCATCCTGCTGGCCCCCACGGTCAAGATCTTCCTGGACAAACGCGCCGAAATCGCGGCGCTGCAGGCCGATATTGCGGCCAAGCAGACGAAGCAGGAGGACCTCAAACGCCAGGTGTCGCGGTGGCAGGATCCCAACTATGTGAAACAGCAGGCCCGCGACCGCATTAACATGGTTATGCCCGGAGAGACGGGCTACTGGGTATTCGGCAGCGATCTTCCTGCCGCGCAGTCCGGTGGCGCGGCGGGTGCAGCATCAGCACAAGACCCGGCCAACCTGCCCTGGGTGGACGCCCTCTGGGAGTCCATCAGGCGATCGGCAACAGACTAGAAGCGGCGCCCGCCGCCGGGATTGTCCCGCGGACAATCCGGAACAGGGCAGGAAGGTGCCACTCCCGTGGACGAGAACCGAGTGGACCAGAACCGAGCAGCCGAGAACAACGACGGGCCCAAGACCCCGGCACCACGGCACAGGGCAGACGCCCCGGAGGGCTCCCGCCAGCCGTCGCCGCACGATCTCGAGGTCCTCAGCCGCCAGTTGGGCCGGCCCGTGCGCGACGTCGTCGAAATCCCGGCACGCTGCGTCTGCGGAAACCCGCTCGTTGCCGCCACTTCGCCGCGGCTCAGCAACGGTACGCCGTTCCCCACCACGTTTTACCTCACCCACCCGGTGATCACGTCGGCGGTATCGCGGCTGGAGGCCGCCGGGCTGATGAACGAAATGAACGACCGGCTCGCTGCCGACGCCGGCCTCGCGGCCCGGTACCGGTCCGCCCACGAGGCATATCTGGCCTCCCGTGCCGAGATCGGCGCGCGCTCCGGCATCGGGGCCGTTCCCGAAATTGACGGCGTCTCCGCCGGCGGAATGCCGACCCGCGTCAAATGCCTGCACGTCCTCGTGGGGCATTCGCTGGCGGCCGGCCCGGGCGTGAACCCGCTGGGCGATGAATCGATCGCGGCCATCGCCGAATGGTGGACCGTGGAGCGCTGTTACTGCGAAGGCGCCTGGGACACCGGCGGGGAGGCCCCGTCCCGGGACCTCAGCCGCCATGGCCCCCAAGGCCTGCCGGAGATCGTGGGCCGGCCCGCACCGGTCCGCAAGTCCCGCGTCGACGCCGCCGGCGCCGGCGCCGCTGACACGGCCGCCGCCGCCGGTGCTGCTGAGACGGCCGGTACCATCGGCACGGGGGGAGTCCAAGTGACCCGGGTCGCGGCCGTAGACTGCGGCACCAACTCCATCCGCCTGCTGATCGCAGATGTGAGCGCAGGCGGCGCAACAGGGCCGGCCACGCCGCGGCTGACCGACATCGTGCGGGAAATGCGCGTGGTCCGGCTGGGCCAGGGCGTGGACTCCACAGGTGAACTGGCCCAGGAAGCGCTTGAGCGCACCTTCGCCGCGACCCGGGACTACGCTGCCCTCATCCGCGAGCACGGCGCCGAAAAAGTGCGCTTCGTGGCCACCTCCGCCACCCGCGATGCCCGCAACCGCCAGGTTTTCGTCGACGGCATCCGCGACATCCTCGGCGTCGAACCCGAGGTGATCACCGGCGACGAGGAAGCCGCGCTGTCCTTCGCCGGCGCCAGCAGTGTCCTGCCCTCCCGCGGGCAGGACCCCGTGCTGGTGGTGGACCTCGGCGGCGGCAGCACGGAGTTCGTGCTGGGCAACGCCGACGGCGTCATCGCGGCCCGCTCGGTCGACGTCGGCTGCGTCCGAATGACCGAACGGCACCTGCGCAGCGATCCGCCCACAGCGGATCAGATCGCAGCGGCAGAGGCCGACGTCGACGCCGCCATCAGCGAGGCGGCACAAACCGTTCCGCTGGAACGCACCACCGCCGTCGTCGGCGTGGCCGGCTCCGTCACCACCATCACGGCGCACGCGCTGCGCCTGCCGGAGTACTCACCGGCCGCGATCCACGGCACCGAACTGGACCTGGACGCGGTCCGGAAAGCCTGCACCGAGCTGCTCGAAATGACCCGGGAGGAGCGGGCCGCGCTGCCTTACATGCACCCCGGGCGGGTGGACGTGATCGGCGCCGGTGGACTGGTCTGGCGGCGGGTCCTGCAGCGCCTGGCCGAGGTCACCGGCGGGCGCATCACCACGGCCGTGAGCAGCGAACACGATATTCTTGACGGAATTGCCCTCAGCATCCGATGATCCCGCCCCAGCAGCCGTGCCCCAGCGCGCGCCCGTGCCGCTGGTGCATCCGCCGATAGGACCTGAATGACCAGAGCAACAGCCCGGCGCCGCCGGACCGCCTCCGCGTTGATGGCCTTGGCCCTCGCCGGCGGAGCGTCCACGGCGGCGCTGACCCTGGCCGCACCCGCCCACGCCGACTCCTGGCGGGACAAGGAATACTGGCTCGCCGAGTCCGGCATCACCAAAGCCTGGGACGTTTCCAAGGGAGCCGGGGTCAAGGTCGCCGTGATTGACAGCGGCGTGGACGGCCGGCATCCGGATTTGGGCGGCGTGCTCGCTGGCGGCGCAGACATTTCCGGCGCCGGCAAGGCCAACGGCCAGGAGAGTATCGGCGCCAAACCCGAACACGGCACGCTCGTGGCCACCATGCTGGCCGGACGGGGGCACCAAGCGCCCGAAGCGACCGCCAAACCGAGCGCCAGCGCAACTGGCCCTGCCGCCGGCCCGGCCGCTGGACCTGACGGGGTTGTCGGCGTCGCCCCGGAAGCGCAGCTGCTGTCCGTCTCCACCTGGCTCGGTTCCGCCAACCCGGGCGGCAAGAGCGACCAGGACCAGATCCCGGAGGCAGTGCGCTGGGCCGTGGACAACGGCGCCCGCGTCATCAACATCTCCCTCGGCAGCACGTCGCCGGAATGGCCGCAGAGCTGGGACGCGGCATTCCTCTACGCCGAACAGAAGGACGTCGTGATCGTCGCCGCCGCGGGCAACCGGGTGGGCGGCAACGTCCAGGTCGGCGCCCCGGCCACCATCCCCGGCGTCCTGACGGTTGCAGGCCTGGACCGCACGGGCGCGGCCAGCATCGACTCCTCCTCCCAAGGCATCAGCATCGGCGTCGCAGCTCCCGCCGAGGACCTGGTTGG
This sequence comes from Arthrobacter sp. 05T410, assembly GCF_056396505.1. Classification (NCBI taxonomy): domain Bacteria; kingdom Bacillati; phylum Actinomycetota; class Actinomycetes; order Micrococcales; family Micrococcaceae; genus Arthrobacter; species Arthrobacter sp. 05T410. The sequence continues at coordinate 100,456 of NZ_JBFTLP010000002.1, forward strand.
CGGCCTGCCCGGCGGCGGCTACGCCGACTGGGCCGGCACCTCCGGAGCCACGCCCATCGTGTCCGGCGTCGCGGCCCTGATTCGCTCCAAATGGCCCGAAATGTCCGCCAGCCAGGTCATCAACCGGATCGTCACCACGGCCAAGGACGCCGGGGCGCCAGGGAAGGATCCGCTCTACGGCTTCGGCGTGCTGAACGCCGAGGCCGCACTCAAGGCCGATGTCCCGGAAACCAAAGTCAATCCGCTGGGGTCCATTTCGGACTGGATCCGGGTCCACCGGCGCGGAAACCTCGCCACGACTGCCTCTGCCGCGGAGCCCGCGCCCTCCAGCGCTGCCCCCACCCTGCCCGAAGCGACCGTGCCCGTCGCGGAGAAGCCGTCCCAGCTGGACAGTGCCGTGCCGGCCGCGGTGGTCCTGGGCTTCGGAGCCCTGCTCGTGGGAATCGTTGTGGCCGCCGCGTTCCAGCTGCGGGCCGCCATGCGCACGCCGCCGAAGGACGGCCCGGACGGGCCGGGCGGGACCGGCAAGGCCGAACCCGAGGCCGTCAATCCGGTGGACTCCAGCAAGCCGTCATAGTTAGTGAAGGTTTTCACAAACTACTGTATTCTTGAGATATGGCATCCTCCCTTCAGCTCCAGGACCGTCCCCGGGTACTCGTCGTCGGCGGCGGGTACGTCGGCCTGTATGTAGCCCTCAAACTTCAGAAAAAGATCGCGAATGCTGGTGGCATCGTCACCCTCGTGGATCCGCTGCCCTATATGACCTACCAGCCCTTCCTGCCGGAAGTTGCCGGCGGCAACATCGAGGCGCGCCACGCAGTCGTCTCGCACCGCCAGCACCTGAAGCAGACGGAACTCATCCAGGGCCGCGTCACCTCGATCGACCACGCCAACCGCACGGCAGTGGTCGCACCCTCCGACGGTGGACACACCTTCGAGATTCCGTACTTCGACGTCGTGCTTGCCGCCGGCGCCATCACCCGCACGTTCCCGATCAAGGGCCTCGCGGACAAGGGCATCGGCCTGAAGACCATCGAAGAGGCCGTCGCCCTGCGCAACAAGGTTCTCGAGCGGATCGAGACCGGTTCCCTCATGACGGACCCCGTTGAGCGCGCCCGCGCCCTGACGTTCGTCGTCGTCGGCGGCGGCTTCGCCGGCATCGAATGCATCACCGAAATGGAAGACCTGGCCCGCGCCGCGGTCAAGAACAACCCGCGCATCAAGCAGGAGGAAGTCCGCTTCGTCCTGGTCGAGGCGATGGGCCGCATCATGCCCGAGGTCACGGCATCGCAGGCCGAATGGGTCGTCGAGCACCTCCGCAGCCGCGGCATCGAGGTCCTGCTGAACACTTCCCTCGACAACGCCGAGGGTTCCCTGAAGCTCATCAACCTCCCGGACAAGAGCCCGGCCCAGGAATTCGAGACCGACACCCTGGTCTGGACTGCCGGTGTGCAGGCCAACCCGATGGTCCGCTCCACCGACTTCCCGCTCGAGCCGCGCGGCCGCGTCCGCGTCCTGGCCGATCTGCGCATCGCAGGCGACGAGGGCATCATCGAGAACGCCTGGGCCGCCGGCGACGTCGCTGCCGTCCCCGACCTCACGGGCAGCGGCCTGCCGGACGGCACGTGCGTGCCGAACGCGCAGCACGCGCTGCGCCAGGCCAAGCGCCTCGCCAAGAACCTGTGGGCCTCCCGCTGGGACAAGCCGCTCAAGGATTACAAGCACAAGAACCTGGGCGCCGTCGCTGGCTTCGGCGAATGGAAGGGCGTGGCGAACATCAACCTGCTTGGCCGCATCGGCCTCAAGGGCCCGCTGGCCTGGCTGGCACACCGTGGCTACCACGGCATGGCCATCCCCACTGTGGAGCGCAAGATCCGCGTGATCTCCGGCTGGATCTGGGCCTTCTTCCTGGGCCGCGACACCACGCAGCTGATGGATCTGGACAACCCGCGCGGCGCCTTCGTGGCCGCAGCGACGCCGGCCCCGAAGCCTGCCGCTGCTCCCGTTGCCGGCACGCCTGCGGATGCTGCCAAGAACGACGCCGCGAAGAGTGGCACTGCCAAGAACGACACTGCCAAGAACGACACCAAGGAAGCTGTTCCGGCCGACTCCAAGTAGCCTGATCCGAGCCTTCGACGGCGGCTGTTCCCCCAGGGGGAGCGGCCGCCGTTTTCGTGGCGGGCAGCCGCCCCAGGACGCCGGGAGCGGGCAGGAGCGCGGGACCCCCGCCTAGACTGGCTCCATGACAGCTGAAAAGGACCTGCACGCCCTCCTGGCCACCATGCACCCCGAACTGCGCGAGGGCGAATACGTCTACGCCCTGTGGCCGCACGGCAAGCCCCTGGCCGGGGCCATTGCGGCCGCCGTCCGTGAGGCGGAAGGGCTGACCGTCGTGCTGCCGCGGAACGAAGCGGACAGCCTGGGGCTCTCCTACGACTTCGTCGCGGCCTGGATCACGCTCCAGGTGCACTCTTCGCTTGAGGCGATCGGCCTCACGGCTGCCGTCAGCGCGGCCCTGACCGAGGCGAAGATCAGCTGCAACGTCCTGGCCGGCTTCCACCATGACCACCTGCTGGTGCCGGTGGCGGACACCGAACGGGCGCTGGAGGTACTGCACGAGCTCGTCGCGGCCAACGGGGTGCACAAACCGGCACCGGAACTCGTGCTGCGCAGCGAGGAACCGGCGGACCGTCCCGCCATCCTCGCCCTCACCGCCGCCGCGTTTGCCATCTCGCCCGCCACCGGAGAGCACATCGACGGCGAACCCGAGGAAGTGAAGCTGCTGGCGCGGTTGTTCGAGTGCCAGGAATACCTGCCGGCGTTCAGCATCGTGGCCGAACTCGCCGGCGAAATCGTGGGGCATGTGATCAGCACCCGCGGATGGGTGGACGGTCTGGAGCTGCTCGGCCTCGGGCCGATCGGGGTGGTGCCGCGGCTGCAGCGCCACGGCATCGGCACCGCGCTCATGAACGAGACCGTGGCGCGGGCTAACACCGCGGGGGAGCGGGGTATAGCCCTGCTGGGCAGCCCCGAGTATTACTCCCGGTTCGGCTTTGTTCCGTCCACCTCGCTCGGGGTGGCGCCGCCGGAGGCAGGCTGGGCCGCGCACTTCCAGTTGCTGCCGCTCGCCGTCTGGCCCGGCGGCGTGAGCGGCACCTTCCGCTATGCGGATCCTTTCGCGGGCTGATCCGCCCGGCGACGGGATACCATTGACCGGGCGCCCCAGTAGCCCAATTGGCAGAGGCAGCGGACTTAAAATCCGCGTGTTGTGGGTTCGAGTCCCACCTGGGGCACTGAGCTGTGCGCCGCCCTGCGGCGCGGCGGCAGCCGGGTGGCCCTGACCCCCGGCGTTCCCAGGACCCTCGCACGGGCTTGTCCCACGCACGTGCTTGCCCTCGGGGTCGCCTGACCCGGGCAGCCGTTCCGGGCCGTCGCCCCCGACAAAACAGCCGCCGCAAACCGTCCAGATTTCCTCTATGCAACGAGTGTTATAAGGATGTGACCGTAGTCACTTATTTTCACGTCGAAATTGCACTAGCTTGAAGTGGAATCAGGAACACCTGATCTTTCGCGTCAAAGGCCGTTCGCACCTTTAGATCGAGGAGCTTGTACATGACTTCACTCCCCCGGGTTGCGCCCCGCGTCGCTAAGCTCACCGTGCTTAGCCTCGGCGTCGCCCTTTTGGCTACGGCTTGTGGCGGTTCACCCGCCCCGAGTTCGTCGGGATCCAGCTCAGCCGCGGCCGCGGGAATCGCGTGCCCGGCACCTAGCGCCACCGGTGGCGGTACCAGCGCCGCCGGCGAAACGGGCACTGTGCCCGCCTCGGCCACCACCACCCCCACGCCCCTGAAGATCGGCTCGCTCCTGCCGACGACGGGTTCGCTGGCCTTCCTCGGCCCGCCCGAAATTGCAGGTGTCAACCTCGGCATCAAGGAGGTCAACGATGCCGGCGGCGTCCTGGGCAAGCCGGTAGAGGTCATCCACCGTGACTCCGGCGACACCAAGACCGACATCGCCACCCAGTCCACCACGGCACTGCTCGGACAGGGCGTCAGCGCAATCGTCGGCGCCGCCTCCTCGGGTGTCTCCAAGACCGTAATCAACCAGATCACCGGTGCCGGCGTCGTCCAGTTCTCCCCGGCCAACACCTCCCCGGACTTCACGGCGTGGGATGACAAGGGCCTCTACTGGCGCACCGCGCCCTCGGACGTGCTCCAGGGCAAGGTCCTCGGCAACTACATGGCCACCTGTGGCGCCCAGACGGTCGGCATGATCGTCCTGAACGACGCCTACGGAACCGGCCTTGCTAAGAACGTCCAGGCAGCTTTCGAGGCGGCCGGCGGCAAGGTTGTTGCCCAGGAGCTGTTCAATGAAGGCGATTCCCAGTTCAGCAGCCAGGTGGACAAGGTTCTGGCCGCCAAGCCGGATGCCATTGCCCTGATCACCTTCGACCAGGCCAAGAGCATCGTTCCGCTGATGACGGGCAAGGGCGTCAAGCCGACCCAGATCTTCATGGTGGACGGCAACATGTCCGATTACAGCAAGGACTTCCAGGCAGGAACCCTGAAGGGCGCCCAGGGCACCATCCCGGGCACCTTCGCCAAGGAGGACTTCAAAAAGAAGCTCCTGGCGATTGACCCGGCGCTGAAGGACTACAGCTACTCCGGCGAGTCCTACGACGCAGTGAACCTGATCGCACTGGCTGCCGAGGCCGCCAAGAGCACCAAGGGCACCGACATCGCAGCCCAGCTCAAGGCAGTCTCTGAAGGCGGGGAGAAGTGCAACACATTCCCGAGCTGCGTCACCCTGCTTCGCAACGGTAAGGACATCGACTACGACGGCCAGTCCGGCCCCGTAACGTTCTCCGACGCCGGCGACCCGACGGAAGCCTACATTGGCATCTACGAGTACCAGGATGACAACACCTACAAGCCGGTCAAGGAAGAATTCGGCAAGCTGTAAGCCGCTTCCCCTCGACTAACAAAAGACCCCCGTCCAGTCCGGACGGGGGTCTTTTGCGTGCGGGGGAGCGGGGGCGGAGCGTCAGGACCGCGGAACCGGACGCGGTTGCGGAACCGGATTTGCGCTGCGGATTCGGACAGGGGCGGCGCGGATCCGAGGTGCGCCGGTCCGAAACCGCCGCGAAAACGTGGCTCAACCGAAGGGCGACGGAGGCCGAGCAAGTGGCTGCGGGGGCGACCGGAGGCGACCGGAGGCGACTGGAGATGCCGTGGGGCCACGGACTGTTGTAGCAGGCACCGGGCACGCAGAAGGGCCGCCACCGGCTGGTGACGGCCCTTGCGGGGGAGATACTGCCCGGAGCGCTATTCGACAGTGTCTGCGAGCGTCCCCAGGTAGAGCTGGATGACCTTGGGATCCTTCATGAGCTCCCGGCCAGTACCGGTGTACGCGTCCTTGCCCTGGTCCAGCACGTAGGCGCGGTCGCAGATCTGCAGGCAGCGGCGCGCGTTTTGTTCCACCATGATGACGGAGACGCCGGCCCGGTTGATCTCGTGGACCCGGAGGAAGGTCTCATCCTGCTTGACAGGGGAGAGGCCCGCGGAGGGCTCATCGAGCAGCAGAACGGCCGGGTCCATCATGAGGGCCCGTCCCATGGCGACCATCTGGCGTTCGCCGCCGGAGAGCGAGCCGGCACGCTGGGCGCGCCGTTTGGCGAGCTCCGGGAACAGTTCGGAGACAAAGTCGAACCGTTTGGCGAAGTCCTTGGGCCGCTGGAACATGCCCATCTGCATGTTTTCCTCGATGGTCAGGGCGGCGAACACGTTGTTGTTCTGCGGAACGAAGCCGACGCCCTTGCTGACCAGCTTGTTGGCCTTGAGCCCGGTGATGTCCTGCCCGCGGACCACCACCGAGCCGGAGTGGACCTTGACCAGGCCAAACATGGCCTTCAGCAGCGTGGACTTGCCGGCGCCGTTGGGGCCGATGATGCCGATCAGCTCACCCTTGCGGGCTTCGATGCTGCAGCCGTTGAGGATATTGACGCCTGGGATGTAACCAGCCACCAGATCGGTGACCTTCACGACCGAGTCGCCATCGAAGGCGGGCTGGGCGGCCGGTGCCGCGCTGGTGGCGCTCATTCTTTGTCCTTCTCTGTGCGGTTTGGCTCTTCGGCGCGGTTCGGCTCTCCGGCGCTGCGGCGGCCGCGCGTCGTCCCGTTCGCCGCCTCCTCCGCCTCGGTGGCGAGGACGTCGGCGGAGATGATGCCGGCGTTTTCAGTGCCGACAATCGATTCCTCGTCGGCGACCAGCTCCGCGGCCAGTTCCTTGATGCCCTCGGCGTCGCCGAGATCCACGTCGTGGTGGGCGCCGAGATAGGCGTCGATCACAGCGGGGTTCTTCATGACTTCGGCGGGAGGCCCTTCGGCCACGATCTTGCCCTCTGCCATCACGACCACCCAGTCGGCGATGTGGCGGACCATGTTCATGTCGTGCTCGACGAACAAAACCGTCATGCCTTCGGCCTTGAGGTTCTTGATGTGGTCCAGCAGCGACTGCGTCAGCGCCGGGTTGACGCCGGCCATCGGCTCGTCGAGCATGACCAGCTTGGGCCGCACCATGAGGGAGCGGGCCATTTCCAGCAGCTTCCGCTGCCCGCCGGACAGCGACGCCGCGTAGTCGTCCCTCTTGGCGTCCAGTTTGAACTTCTCCAGCAGCACGTTGGCTTCCTGGGTGATCTTCTTTTCCTGGCCGCCCCAGATGCCCTTGAACAAAGCCTTGGACAGCCGTTCCCCGGACTGGCTGGAGGCGCCGAGGCGCATGTTCTCCATGACGGTGAGCTTGCCCATGACCTTGGTGAGCTGGAACGTGCGCACCATCCCCATCCGGGCAACCTTGTACGAGGAGACGCCGGCGATGTTGTTGCCCTCGAACTGCCAGGTACCCGAGTTCGGGGTATCGAATCCCGTCAGCAGGTTGAACAAGGTGGTCTTGCCGGCGCCGTTGGGGCCGATCAGCGCGGTGATCTTGTGCCGCGGGATCTCGAGGTACTGGACGTCGACGGCGTTGATGCCGCCGAAGGTGCGGGTGACGTTTTCTGCCACCACGATCGGATCACGCTTCTTGCAACCGGGCGCGATCTCGCCGGCGGCGATCGGACGGTTGTCCGTCATGTAGTCGATCTCTTCCGACGTGCGGGGTTCGTCCCGTGACTCTTCGCTTGGAATGCTCATGCGAATGCCAGCTCCTTCTTATTGCCGAGAACGCCCTGGGGCCTGAAGATCATCAGCAGCATGAGCGCCACGCCGACCAGGATGTAACGCAGCTGCCCGGCCTGGACCGTGTTCAGCCACGTGATGGTGCCGGACTCGATCAGGCCGTAGAGGATGCCCTGGGTGAGCGAGAGCACCACCCAGAAGATCATCGCGCCGACCACCGGGCCGAGCACAGTGCCGAGCCCGCCGAGCAGCAGGCAGGTGTAGAGGAAGAACGTCAATTCCGTGCCGTAGTTGGCCGGCTGCACCGCGCCGCGGGGAATCGTGAAGATCATGCCTGCCAGGGCACCGAGCGCGCCGCCGATGATCAGGGACTGCATCTTGTAGGCGTACACGTTCTTGCCGAGCGAGCGGACGGCGTTCTCGTCCTCGCGGATGCCCTTGAGTACCCGGCCCCAGGGGCTGCGCATCAGCAGCCAGACCAGGGTGCAGAAGAAGGCCACGACTGCCCAGGCGACCACCCGGATGAAGAAGTCGCGGTTGTTCATGCCAACGTAGGTCCCCGGCGGGAAAGGGTTCATGGCGTAGAAATCGCCCTCAAAGGCGGCCAGGCCGTTGGCCGAGCCGGTGACGGCGGTCAGCTGGTTGGTCGTGACGATGTAGCGTACGATTTCGGCCGCCGCGATGGTCACGATGGCCAGGTAGTCCGCCCGCAGCCGCAGCGTCGGGATGCCCAGCAGCAGGGCGAAGATGGCGGAGGCGACGACGGCGATGAGCAGTCCGACGAAGAACGGCACATGGAACGTCAGGGTGGAGATGGCGAAGCCGTAGGCTCCCACTGCCATGAAGCCTGCCTGGCCGAAGTTGAGCAGGCCGGTGTAGCCGAAGTGAACCGCGAGGCCGAGGGTGGCCAGGGCGTAGGCAGCTGTCGTCGGGCTGAAAAGTTCGCCGGCGGCGCTGGAAAATATGAATCCGAAGTCCATGGCTGTCTCCTAACCCACGCGCTCTTTGCGGCCCAGAATGCCCTGAGGGCGGAACAAGAGGACAACAATCATGATGAACAACGCTCCCACGTATTTGAGGTCGGCTGCGAGGCCGAACACGGTGGTCAGCTCAACGAAGATGCCGACGATGATGGAACCGACCAGGGCGCCCCAGACTGTGCCGAGGCCGCCGAGGGTGACGCTGGCGAAGATGAGCAGCAGGATTTGCGAGCCCATGTCGAAGGTGACGCCGGGACGGTAGTAGGCCCAGAGGATGCCGCCGAGGGCGGCGAGCATGCCGCCGACCACCCAGACGATCCGGATGACGGAGTCGACGTCGATGCCGGAGGCCGCGGCCAGCGCCGGGTTGTCGGCCACAGCACGGGTGGCCTTGCCGAGGCGGGTCTTGAGCAGGACGATCCCGAGGGCGGCGATCACGACGGCGCTGACGAGGAGGGACAAGAGGTTGTTGGGGGAGATGGAGATCGGGCCGATCAGGATTTCCACGCTCTGGGCGAACGGCAGTTGCTGGGTGGCGCCGCCGAAGTAGAACTGGATGATGTAGCGCACGGACAGGGCGAGGCCGATGCTGACGATCATCATCGGAACAAGTCCGGTTCCGCGGCGCCGCAGGGGTTTCCACAGGCCCGCGTCCTGGACGTAGCCGAACAATCCGCCGCCGATGACGGCCAGGATGACGGCCAGCCAGAACGGCAGGTGCATCTGGTTGAAGGCGAACACCAGCACCGCGCCGAGGGTGACCATTTCACCGTGGGCGAAGTTGGTCAGGCCGGTGGTGCCGAAGATCAGGGACAGGCCCACGGACGCGAGGGCGAGCAACAGGCCGAAGCTCAGGCCTGCCACCAGCCGGTTGAGCAGGTTTTGCATGAAGTTCTGCTGCTCCACGACAATGCCCTTGCCAAACGTGAAGATCACCGAGAGGTTTGAGGTCTGGCTGAAGGTGACGTTGCGGGGGTTCTCCTGGCCCTCGGCCAGTTTGATGCCCTGCGGAAGCGTGGACTCATCGAGTTTGACCTCGTAGGTTCCCTGGGTGGGGACGCCGATGGTCCAGGCGCCGTTGGCTCCCGATTTGGTGGTTCCCGTGAAATCGCCGCTCGTGGCGGTGATGGTCACCCCGGGGATCGGTGCGCGGTCGTCGCCGCGCAGGAAGCCGCTGATGCTGTTCGTGAACTGGGTGGCCGACGGGGATGGTGTCGGCGAGGGGGTCGTGGCGCTGGACGCCGGGGCCACGATGAGCAGTAGCGCAGCCGTGGCTGCAAATACTGACCCCACAGCCCTCAATAGTCTGCCGCGCCGTCTCTGCGACAGGCCGCTCGTTGTGCTTCTCAAATTGAAAACCTCCACATGGGGGTGCTGTGGGTTGCGCCTTTGCAACCGTTGCGAACGGTCAGGGGACGAGCGTCTGGCAATACGATCATATGTTGTGATGTCCGTCACCCTGTGTGGCCTATGCTACAGCCCGGGGGGCCCAAAGAATGCCGCCGCGAGCAGGGAGAACGTCGCGATCGGGTAACAACCGTGTAGCGCCGCCGACACCTTGCTGTAGCCCAGCTAAAGAAAACTTTTGTTGATTCCGAGTATGCCTAAACAGTGGCCTGCCCGGTCCCCAATTCGCCGGGCCGCCCGGGGCTGGCGCGGGCGGCCGGGCACGTCCGCTCCGGCCCGCGTCACCGCCACCCCCAAGCTTTTTCCAAGCCCGCCGGCGTTATGGTGCGAAGAGCGCCAGAACCCGAGTCCGTTCGTTCCGGAATCCGGCCGGCGCCGAAGGCAGGGGCCGATCGTGGAGGGCCGACTGATGAACCGGGTGGTCAAGCTGTGCCTCGCGGGTTCGCTTGTACTGGCGATCCTGGGCCTCCCGGCGCTCAGCCTGGGCCCCGAAACCGCTGGGGCGCAGGCCTGCGTTCCCTCCACGGAGGCACTCAGGGACCCCTATCCGGGGATCCAGGCGGCGGCGTCCAGCTTCGAGGCAGGCACCCTGGACGGGTTCGGCATTTCCGCGGCCGGGACGGGGAACGCCTCGGTGTCCACCGGGCTCTCGCGCTCCGGGAACTGTGCCGCCCTCCTGCACACCACCGCGGCGCCGGGCTCCATCGCCAGGCTGACGGTGGGCCTGACCCCCGGGACCACGGAGGCATATGCGGACGGCTGGTTCAACATCGCCGCCGAAGGAATGGCGGGAAACAATGTTCCCTACTTCCGGTTCTTTGCCGGCGGAGTCCGCGTCCTGGATGTTTTCCGGCAGAACATCTCCCATGAGCTCGTGCTCCGTACCTCGTCACCCGCAGGGTTCGCCTACACCACCTTGCGGCGGGACGTCCCGACTGACTCCTGGCACCGGCTCGTCATGCACGTGGTCCCCAACGGCCCCGGGACCAACGTCCAAATCTGGTGGGACGGGCGTTCGGTCTACGCCGGCACTGTCAGTATTTCCGCCACGACGCTCGACACGCTCCAGCTTGGCTCCGAACACGATCAGCAAATGGCCGACATCTATATCGACGACGTCATTGTCAACAGCGGTACGGGAACGCCGGCGCCGGTTCCCGGCCCGCTCCCGGAGCCGAAGGGGGACCCGTCGCAGCGGTTCGACGAGTTCCACGGTGACGGACAGTCCGGCCTGCTGGCGGCCGGCACCGTCACGAGCCGCACCGTCATGAGCCGCACTCTCACGAGCCGCGCCGGGAGGCCGGCGTCCGCGGACATGCTCGGCCTGAAAAACCCGCTGACCTAGATCACGGTTCGGTTGCGGCGGTCCCCGTGGGGAACTATCCCTCCCTGTCAGCCGTGGGAATTGGTAGCGTGACTATATAAAATCGCAATTCGTCTAGTCCGCATCGCACCGGAACATCACCCACCCCCTTATTTTGGAGGACACCCGCAATGGCACATGGCGGAAACCTGATCTTCAGCGGAAAGAATTTCCGCGAAGCCACCCAGGCACCGCCTGCCCCGCAGGCCCCATACGGTCAGAACCCGTACGGTCAGAACCCGTATGGCCAGACCGCTTACGGCCAGGCCCCGGGCCAGGGCGGGTGGAATTCGGCCCAGCAGGGCATGACCCAGGAACAGCTCCAGGACCTGTACAACCGCCCGGCGGCCGGGCCGGCTGACATTGGACGGATGACGTACGACGACGTCATCGTCAAGACCGCCGGGTGCCTCGGCATCCTGGTAGTCGGCGCCGCAGTGGCGCTCGCCGTCCCGCAGGGCACTGGATCCATGCTGATGATCCTCGGAGCCCTCGGCGGCTTCGCCCTCGCAATGGTCAACACCTTCAAGAAGCAGCCGTCGCCCGGACTGATCCTGGCCTACGCCCTGCTCGAAGGATTCTTCCTCGGCGGCCTGACCCGCATCCTCGACAACCTGTTCCCGGGAGTCGGCATCCAGGCCGTCGTCGGGACGCTGTCCGTCTTCGCCGTGACGCTGGTGCTATTCAAGAGCGGCAAGGTCCGGGCGACGCCCAAGCTCATGCGGTTCTTCATGATCGCCCTGATCGGCTATGCGGTGTTCGCGCTCATCAACCTCTTCATGATGATGACCGGGGCCGTGACCACGCCGTTCGGACTGAGCACCAGCGTGGAGATCATGGGCATCCCGCTCGGCGTCTTCATCGGCTTCCTGGCGATCGGCCTGGCCGCCTTCTCCCTGATCATGGACTTCACGTCCATCGAGGCGGCCATCAACGCCGGCGCCCCGCAGCGCTTCTCCTGGACCGCTGCCTTCGGCCTCACGGTCACGCTGGTCTGGCTCTACGTCGAGATCATCCGACTCCTGGCCATCCTCCGCGGCGACGAGTAGCCGGCGTCGTTCCTGAACGACCCTGATTTCCCGCGAGGAGCCCCGCCCAACGGCGGGGCTCCTCGTGTTTGCGGCGACGGGAACCTGCTGCAGCCCATCAGCTGCAACGCCTCAGCTGAGCCGCTCGAACACAACCGCCATGCCCTGGCCGCCGCCGACGCACAGCGTGGCCAGGCCGAGGGAGGCATCGCGGGCGCGGAGCCCGTTGAGCAGCGTGGTGGTCATGCGTGCGCCGGTCATCCCGAAGGGGTGGCCGAGCGCGATGGCGCCGCCGTGGATATTGAGCTTCTCCGGATCGATGCCGAGCTCCCGGGCGCTGGCCACCACCTGGACCGCGAAGGCCTCGTTGAGCTCCACGAGGTCGATGTCCCCGATGCCCAGCCCGGCGATCGTGAGCGCCCGGCGGGTCGCTTCCACCGGTCCCATGCCCATCAACTCCGGGGACAGGGCGCTGACACCGGTGGAGACGATCCGGGCTAGCGGTTCGAGACCCAGTTCGCGGGCGCGCGAGTCACTCATGACCACGACGGCGGCGGCCCCGTCATTGAGCGGGCACGCGTTCCCGGCCGTCACAGTGCCGCTACTGCGGAAGACGGGCTGCAGGGCGCCGACGGCCTCCGCGCTCACACCGGGACGCGGCGAATCGTCGCGGTCCACCACCGAGCCGTCGGTGCGGGTATACGGCGTGATTTCGCGGGCGTAGAACCCGGAAGCGATGGCCGCCTCGGCCCGGTTCTGGCTGAGCACCGCCCAGGCGTCCTGCTCCGCGCGGGTGATGCCGTAGCTTGTGGCGACGTTCTCCGCCGTCTGGCCCATGGCGATATACACGTCCGGCATCCGGCCACCCAGCCGCGGGTCGGTCCACGGCGTGTTGGCGGCCGCACGGGCCTCGGTGCGTTTCCGGGCCGCCTCGAAGCGCGGATTGTGCGTGCTGGCGTCGGTCTCACCGGCACCGGACCACTCCCGGTAGCGCGACACCGCCTCCACCCCGGCGGCCACGAACGCCTGGCCTTCGCCGGCCTTAATGGCGTGGAAGGCCATCCGGAGCGTCTGCAGGCTGGAGGCACAAAAACGGTTGATGGTGGCGGCCGGAACGTTGTCCAGCCCGGCCAGGATGCTGACCACCCGGGCCATGTTGGAGCCGGCCTCACCGCTTGGCTCGGCGCACCCCAGATAGATGTCGTCCAGGCCGCGGCCTGGCCCGGCGGCGGCGTCGAACGCAGGAATCCCGGCGAGGGCCGCTGTGATCATGGCCGCGGCGAGATCGTCGGGACGTTCGTCTTTCAGGGACCCTTTGAAGGCGCGGCCGATCGGGCTCCGGGCGGTAGAAACGATGACAGCTTCTGGCATGCGCCCAGACTACGCCCCGCCTAGGCCAGGCGCATGGCTCCGGCCGCGGGGCTGACGCTGAAGATCTCCGGCGCGGCATACCCGGCCCGGGCAAAGGCACGTTCGACGGCGGAGCGAACCTGCTGCGCCGATCCCGCCGGGGTCAGAGCGATCGCGGAGCCGCCGAAGCCGCCGCCAGTCATGCGGGCGCCGACCGCGCCGGCCGACCTCGCCGTGTCCACGGCAAGGTCCAGCTCCGCGCAGGAGATCTCGAAGTCATCGCGCATCGAGGCATGGGACGCGTCGAGCAGGGGGCCGATGGCGGCCGGGCCCCGGGTGTCCAGCAGCTCCACCGTCTGCAGCACGCGCTGGTTCTCGGTGACCACATGCCGTAGCCGGCGGAAGGTCTCCTGGTCCAGAAGCCCGCTGGCCTCCCCGAGATCCTCGAACCCGACGTCGCGCAGCGCCCGCACGCCAAGGACCTCGGCGGCGAGTTCGCACGATTCCCGCCGGGCCGCATACCCGCCGTCGGCGTGGGAATGGGAAACCCGGGTGTCGATAACCAGCAGCACCAGTCCCGCGGCGTCGGCGTCGAACGGCACCAGCCGGACACTCTGGTCCCGGCAGTCGAGGAAGACGGCGTGGCCGGCCGTGGCCCGGAGCGAGGCGGACTGGTCCATGATGCCGGTGGGCGCGCCGACGAAGTCGTTCTCCGCCCGCTGGGTGGCCAGGACCATGTCCTGCACGGAGAGGCCGGCGTCCATGAGCCCGTTCAGCGCCGAAATCACGGCGCATTCGATGGCATGGGAGGACGACAGGCCCGCCCCTCGCGGAACCTCGGAATCCAGGAGCAGGTCCACGCCGGGAACCTGAAGGCCCCGCTGCTGCAGGGCCCAGATGACCCCGAGCGGGTACTTTGTCCAGCCCCTGGCGCTGGCGCGGGCCAGCGAGCCGGTCTCCGCGGTGGTCAGCCCCTGGTTGCCGAACGTGGAGAGCATCCGCACGGTAGAATCCGGCCGGACCCGGACGGCAACCCGGGCCGCCCGGTCGATGGCGAACGGCAGGACGAAGCCCTCGTTGTAATCCGTGTGCTCGCCGATGAGGTTGACCCGTCCCGGCGCCTGCCACACGCCGTCGGGCCGGGCGCCGAAGACCGTCTCAAACCGGGCGGCGAGCCCGCGGCCGTCCAGGGGTGGATTCATGGCCTGGCTCCTGCGCTGCTGGAAGTCATGGGTCCAAGGTATACGGGTTGCCGGGTTGTTTGTGTGGTGCGGGCTGTACGGTGGTCACCATGGATCTCTCAGCGACACCCCCGGCATCCGGCACAGTATCCGCCGCCAATGACACGATGCGACGGTATGCGTCCGGCCGGCAGTATGAGCTCCGGCGCGGCGACGCCCTGGCAGTCGTCACCGAACTCGCCGCAGGCCTGCGGCTCTACAGCCGCGGCGACACCGCCCTGACGGAAACCTACGGGGATGCCGACATTGCGCCCGGCGCCACCGGAATCACGCTGGCACCGTGGGCCAACCGGGTGGAGGACGGCGTCTGGCACCTCAACGGCAAGAAGCTGCAGCTGGACATCACCGAGGTCTCCCGCAATAACGCCAGCCACGGTCTGCTGCGGAACTCCTCCTACGATCTCGTGGACGAGGACGAGTTCTCCGTAACCCTGGAGGCGGCAGTCTTTCCGCAGCACGGCTACCCGTTTCTTCTGCGGCACCGGGTCCGCTATGAACTGGCCGAGGACCTGGGCCTGGTGGTGCGCCAAACCCTGATCAACGACTCCCAGGACCGCGCGCCGTTCGTGCTTGGCGCGCACCCTTACCTGCGGCTGGGCGACGTGCCCAGCGAGGACCTCACCGTGAGCGTCGACGCCCGGACCAGGCTGGTCGCCGACGACCGCCTCATCCCGCGCAGCAGTGAACCGGTCAGCGGCGACTTCGATCTGCGCGGCGGCCGGCCGGTAGGGACACTTGACCTCGATTCGGCCTACACGGACCTGGAGTTCGACGGCGGCGTCGCCCGGCACACGCTGCGCTCACCCGACGGGCGGACGGTGAGCCTGTGGCAGGACGCAAGCTGCGGGTACGTCCATGTCTTCGTGACGACGGAATTTCCGGGCCGGTCGAAGGCGGTCGCGATCGAGCCGATGACCGGTCCCGCCAACGCGTTCAACAGCGGCGAGGGACTGCGCTGGCTTGCGCCGGGGGAGCAGTTCTCCATGACCTGGGGCATCTCCGCCTCGCTGACGGCCGCTGCAGTCTGACGCTGCAGGCTGACGCTGTGGGCTGATCCGGCGGCCTGACCCCAGGAACGGCCCCCGGGCCGGTTGTTGGTTGCTGGTTTCCTATTGAACGTCGCCTACGGAATCATGGGGCTATGACGCCAGCTGAGGACGCCGCACCTGCCACAAGCCCCTCCTATTCCGCGGCCGGGACCGGCGCACGTGCCGGGGCCCGGGTATGGACCGACCGGGAGATCGACCAGGACATTCCCTACGGCGTGCGGATCGCCGCCGCCTGGGCGTGGCGCGGCGGGCTGATCCTGCTCGTGATCGGGCTGCTGGTCTGGCTGCTCAGCCACGTCAGCTTCCTCATCATCCCCGTCATGGTGGCCGCCCTCCTCTCGGGGCTCCTCAGCCCTGCAGTGCGCTGGATGGCCAACCGGCGCGTGCCCAAGGGGCTCGCCGTCGCCATCACTGTGCTCGGCTTCATCGGCCTCATCGTCGGTGCCCTGACCCTGGTCGGGCGCCAGCTCATGCAGGGCTTCGGCGAGCTGTGGTCCCAGGCGCTCACGGGCGTGCAGCAGGTACAGACCTGGCTGTCGGAAGGCCCGCTGCACCTGACGGCCGCCCAGATCGACAAGTACATCGAGGACGCCACCGCTGCCCTGCAGAACAACAGCAGCAGCATCCTCAGCGGGGCTCTGACGTTCGGGAGCACCGCCGGGCACTTCGCCGCCGGCCTGGTCCTGGCGCTGTTCATCCTGATCTTCTTCCTGCTCGAAGGCGACAGAATCTGGGCCTTCCTGGTCAGGCTCATGCCCCGGAAGGCGCGCCGGGCCACGGACGGCGCGGGCCGCCGCGGCTGGACATCCATGGTCAGCTATGCACGCATCCAAATGTTCGTCGCCTTCGTGGACGCCGTGGGAATCGGCGTCGGCGCCGCCATCATCGGCGTGCCGCTCGCGCTGCCGCTGGGCGTGCTGGTCTTCCTCGGTTCGTTCATCCCGGTGGTCGGCGCGCTGTTCACCGGCGCGATCGCCGTGCTGCTGGCGCTGGTCGCCAACGGGCCCGTCAACGCCCTCATCATGCTGGCGATCGTGCTCGGCGTCCAGCAGCTCGAAAGCCACATCCTGCAGCCCCTCGTCATGGGCAAGGCCGTCTCCCTCCACCCCGTCGCCGTGATCCTGTCCGTCGCGGCCGGCTCCTACCTCGCCGGGATCCCCGGCGCATTGTTCTCCGTTCCGATCCTTGCCGTAGCAAACTCGTCGATTCGCTACATTGCGGGCAGAACGTGGGAACATGATGAAGTGTTGGCAACCGCGGGAGCCGGGGGCGGTCATGCCCCCGAACCCGGCGCAGACACCACCTTCACAGACGTCCACCTGCCGGGCGCAAACCCCGGCGGCGAGGGCGCCGCACCCAACAGCGGTGCTCCGGGCAGCGATGCCGGACGGGGCACCGACGCCTGATCCAAAGAAGGAGAACAGTTCGTGAATACCCTTGAGAGCCTGCCCGTCACGCTGGACGATGTCCTGGAGGCGCAGAAGCTGCTCGACGGGATTATTACGCGGACGCCTGTGGAATCATCGCGGGCCCTCGGCAGCACGGTCGGCGGCGAGGTCTTCCTCAAGTGCGAAAACCTGCAGCGCGCCGGCTCCTTCAAGGTCCGCGGCGCCTACGTGCGGATGGCCAAGCTCTCCGACGCCGAAAAGAAGCGCGGCGTCGTGGCGGCCTCTGCCGGAAACCACGCCCAGGGCGTGGCTGTCGCAGCCAAGAGCCTGGGCATCAAGGCCCGGATCTACATGCCGCTCGGCGTCGCATTGCCCAAGCTCGCCGCCACCCGCAGCCACGGCGCCGAGGTTGTGCTGCATGGCCACAACGTGGACGAGGCGCTGGCGGAAGCCAAGCGCTACGCCGATGAAAGCGGTGCCGTCTTTGTCCACCCCTTCGATGACGTCGACGTCGTCGCCGGCCAGGGGACGGTCGGGCTGGAGATCCTCGAACAGGTCCCCGACGTCGACACCATCCTGATGGGTGTCGGCGGCGGCGGACTCCTCGCGGGCGTTGCCGTTGCGGTGAAGGCGCGCGCCAAAGAACTCGGCCGCGATATCCGCATTATCGGCGTCCAGGCTGAAAACGCCGCCGCCTATCCACCCTCGCTCGCCGCCGACGCCCTCGTCCCGCTCAAGAAGGTCTCCACCATGGCCGACGGCATCGCCGTGGGCCGGCCGGGCCAGTTGCCGTTCAGCATCATCCGCGAGCTCGTCGACGACGTCGTCACCGTCAGCGAAGACGCCCTGGCCCGGGCGCTGATCTTCCTGCTGGAGCGCGCCAAGATGGTGGTGGAACCTGCCGGGGCCGTCGGCGTCGCGGCGCTCATGGAAGGCAAGATCGAAAACCCCGGAACCGTTGCGGTGGTCCTCTCGGGCGGCAACATCGACCCCATGCTGATGCTCAAGGTCATCCAGCGCGGCCTCTCCGCCGCCGGCCGGTACATGACCGTGCGGATGATGCTGGACGACCGTCCGGGCTCGCTGGCCACGATTGCCCGCATCATCGCCGAGAACGACGCCAACGTCACGGGCCTGGACCACACCAGGGTGGGCGGCTCCATCAGCATGGGCGACGTCTCCATCACCGTCAACCTGGAAACCAAGGGCCACGAGCACTGCAGCCAGGTCCTGGCGGCGCTGCGCGCCGAGGGTTTCCAGCCGATCGTGGTGCACTAGGGGCCATGGTGACGGACGCGTTTGGGGGCGGGGAGCCGCGGGAAGGGGAGAGCACCGCGGTGCGGGCCCGCCGGGGACTGCTGGTGGTCGGCTCCTTCGTGGTGCTGCTCTACCTGATCGAGATCCTCAACACCGCACTGTTCCACTCCCTGAACCGCACTTTCGGGCTGCGGCCGCGCAGCCTGGACGGGATCCTGGACATCCTGACCTTTCCGCTGCTGCACTCCAGCCTGGCCCACCTGATGTCCAACACGCTCCCGTTGATCATCTTCGGCTTCCTCGTGTTCCTCTCCGGGCGCCGGGTGTTCATCACCGCACTGGCCGCCAGCTGGCTGGCATCCGGGCTCGTGGTGTGGCTCATCGGCGGCGCCAGCGTCACTGTTGGCGCCTCCGGGCTGGTGTTCGGGCTCTTCGCGTTCCTCCTGGTCCGCGGCTTCATCAACCGGAACTGGTGGCAGATCGCCCTGTCCGTGGTGTTGTTCATGGCCTACGGCGGCATCCTGTTCGGAATCCTGCCCACCGTGGCCAGTTTCGTCTCGTGGCAGGCCCATCTGGGCGGGGCTATTGGCGGTATCACAGCCGCGCTGCTGCTGAGCACCAGGCGCCCCGGTGCGCTGCCAGCGGGACGCTGAGTACCCGGAAAGAGGACACCTCCCCAGGACTCCGGCCAAACCGGCCGGCCCCAACAGCCCCCCGCCAACGGGCGGAAAAAACGACGCCGGCCTCCCCTTGAAGGAGAGACCGGCGTCGCTGTTATGTCGCTGGTGTCAGCCGGCGTACGGCTTGGCGGAGATGATCTCCACCGTGATGTCCTTGCCGTTCGGGGCGGTGTAGCTGAGCTTGTCGCCCTCCTTGTGTCCGACGATGGCCGCGCCGAGGGGGGACTTCTCGCTGAAGACATCCAGGTCCGAGTCGCCGGCAATTTCACGGGAGCCGAGCAGGAAGCTTTCCTCGTCGCCGGCAATCCTGGCCACGACGATCATGCCGGGCTCCACGATGCCGTCGTCGGCCGGGGCCTCCCCGACGTGGGCGTCCCGGAGGAGGGCCGTGAGCTGGCGGATGCGGGCCTCGATCTTGCCCTGCTCCTCCTTGGCAGCGTGGTAGCCACCGTTCTCCTTGAGGTCGCCCTCCTGGCGCGCCGCTTCGATCTTCTGGACGATTTCTGCCCGGCCGGGGCCGGAAAGGTTGTCCAGCTCTGCCTTCAGGCGGTCAAAAGCTTCCTGGGTAAGCCAAGCCGCAGTTGCGCTGTTGGTGGTAGACACGGACTTCTCCTTTGGGTGGTCATACAAGCAAAGACCCCGCCACGGTGGCCACTTTTATGACGCAGTAACCAGCTCAGCGGGGGAAAGGTATTGATCCATTGTAGTCAATCCTGTGGATAAACCAAAGAGGACTGCGGCGTGGATCACACGGTGTCCCAAGCAGCCTCGGACGGCATCACTGCGTGCGCGGCCCGGCACGTGCCGCGGCCTGTGGTCCCGTTATTGTCCGGCGTCGGGAATCCAGCAGCTGTCCACGACGGCGGAGACCGCCTGGGATTCCGTGCGCAGCTGGGTGCGGTGGGCTGTGGTGCGTCCGCCGTCCGTGCCGGCATCGGCCGCGTTCGGCCCGATGTCCACAACCTTCCAGCCAACAATCGCGAACTTCGAGTCCATGGCCTTCACAGCGCATTTCGCCTCCGCTGCCGGGTCCTTCGTGACCTGGAAGTCGATTTCCGTGACCGTGGCGTCGGGGGTGCTGTAGCCGACATCCTTGAAGCTGACACCGCCGATGGCCGCCGACGTCGAGACCCAGGCCAGAAAGGCAATGCCCACGGCGAGGGCGGCGATCAGGATGTTGCGTTTGACCTTGCGGGACAGCGCGCGCTTTTGGCCGCCGTAACGATTGGATAGGCTGTTAGGTGCCGGCGCGGCAGGCTGGTCCTCGGAAGTCACCAGTCCAGTTTAGTGTGGATCGGACCGGGATATTTCCGGCTGGCCGCACAGACCAAGCCGCACACCAACAGACGCACCCCAACAGGGCAGCACAGCAGAAAGAGGAGCCGTCCCACGATGACAGCATCCCCCAGCCCGTCAGCACCGCTTCGTCTGCTGGCGGTCCATGCTCATCCCGACGACGAATCCAGCAAGGGTGCCGCCACGATGGCGATGTATGCTGCCGCCGGCGTGGACGTCCTGGTGGCCACGTGCACCGACGGCTCCCGCGGCGACATCCAGAACCCCGCGATGGAGGGGCAACCGCACCCCAAACGCGACATGGCCGGGGCACGCCGGCTGGAGATGGACGCCGCCGCGAGCGTGCTCGGCATCCGGCAGCGCTGGCTCGGCTTCGTCGATTCCGGGCTGCCCGAGGGCGACCCCCTGCCAGCCCTGCCGCCCGGGTGCTTCGCCCTGCAGCCGCTGGAGCGGGCGGCCGCGCCGCTGGTCCGGCTGGTCCGGGACTTCAAGCCCCACGTAATCCTCAGCTATGACGAGAACGGCGGCTACCCGCACCCGGACCACATCATGGCGCACCGGGTGGCCGTCGAGGCCTTCGCGGCGGCCGGCGATCCTGCCCGGTATCCGGACGCCGGGGAACCCTGGGAGCCCAGCAAGCTCTACTACGACCGCGCCTTCAGCCCGGACCGTTTCCGTGCCCTCCACTCCGCGCTGGAGGAGGCCGGCCTGCAGTCCCCGTATGCCGAGCGGCTCGCTGCGTGGCTGGAAGCGGACGCCGAAGGGCATACCCCGCCGCCGCCGACGCACCCCACCACAACCCAGGTCCAGTGCGGCGATTTCTTCGAAGCCCGCGACGACGCACTCCGCTCGCACCGGACCCAGGTGGACCCGGAAGGATTCTTCTTCGCGGTCTCCTCGGCGATGCAGCGCAAGGTCTGGCCGTGGGAGGACTACTCCCTGATCGAATCCCGGATCCCCGTAGATCTGCCGGAAACGGACCTCTTCGCCGGGCTAAGATAGAGACGAAATGGCTCTTCTATCCAGTGTAGAAAAGATGTTGTAGACAAAGCACTGTAGAAAAGTCACCGCAGAAAAGACACCCAGTTCCACAGAAGGTTTCCCACCGTGCATTCCTTGCTCATCGCCCTCGCAACAACCCCGGCGCCGACCCCTACGCCGTCGCTGCGCCCGGGCCTGTCCGAGGACCAGGTCACCCCGGGTCTGCTGGGCTTCCTGCTGACAGCCTTCATCGTGGTGTTGACCGCGCTGCTGATCGTGGACATGGTGCGGCGTATCCGCCGGGTCCGCTACCGTGCCCAGGTGGAGGAAGAGCGTGCGGCCGCCGAGGACGCATCCCAGGAACCAGGGGCCCCGGGCGGCGTATTCCCTGCCGACGGCGCTGCCTTCCGCGCTGACGGCACGGCCTTCCCCGCCGACGGCGCGGTTAACCGGCCGGAAGTCAACGGCGATGCGGGACCCGGAACCCGCTGACCGCGGATTCCCCAACCCGCCGTCCGGGGCCTCGAATGCCCTGGCGGCGGAACCCTCTGCGTACCTGCGCCAGCACGCCGGCAACCCCGTTCACTGGCAGCCGTTCGGTGACGCGGCCTTCGCCGCCGCTGCCGCCCGGGACGTGCCGGTGTTCCTCTCAATCGGCTACGCGGCCTGCCACTGGTGCCACGTCATGGCCCATGAATCCTTTGAGGACCATGAAACCGCCGACTACCTGAACGCCCACTTTGTCTCCATCAAGGTGGACCGGGAAGAGCGCCCCGACGTCGATGCTGTCTACATGACAGCGACGCAGGCGATCAGCGGCGAGGGCGGCTGGCCGATGTCCGTCTTCCTCCTGCCCGATGGCCGCGCCTTCCATGCCGGCACCTATTTCCCACCCCGGCCCATGCCGGGCCGGCCGTCCTTCCGGCAGGTCGTTGAAGCCGTGAGCGAGGCCTGGACGGAACGCCGCGGCGCCGTCGAGGCCAACGCGGCCACCCTGGCGCGCGGCATCGCCGCCTCCCAGCCGGCAGCCGCCCTGCGCCTCGACGGGCCGGCCGAACCCCTGGACGCGGCGCTCCTTGGCGAAGCCGTCACCGCCCTCTCCGGCGCCGAGGACCGGTACCACGGCGGCTTCGGCGGCGCACCGAAGTTCCCGCCCGCGGCCGTGCTCGAATTCCTGATCCGTCACGCCGCAGTGCCCTCGGACAGCATGCCGCCGGTAGCCGCTCCGGACACCGCTTGCCAGGACTCCGCGGGCCTGGAGACCGCGACGGCGGCCCGGGACATGGCCGGTCGGTGCCTGGCAGCAATGTCCCGCTCGGCGTTGTTCGACCAGCTCGACGGCGGCTTCGCGCGCTATTCGGTGACGGGAGACTGGTCCGTTCCGCACTTCGAGAAAATGCTCTACGACAACGCCCAGTTGCTGCGCGTCTATGTCCATTGGGTCCGGCTGGGCGGCACGCCGGAGTACCCGGCGGCCGAGGCCGCCGGGATTGCCGGGCTTACCGCCGACTGGCTCCTGGCCCGCCTCGGGCTGGCACCTGCGACGGGCCCGGCACCAGCCCCTGCGGCGGTCGCTGCGACGGGACCGGACACCGGGGTCGTGGCCCTGGCGTCGTCGCTGGACGCCGACACGGTCGTCGACGGCGTGCACGCCGAGGGGGCCAGCTACCTGTGGACTCCCGGCGGCCTGGAGTCGCTCCTGGGCCCGGCCGACGGCGCCGCCGTGGCGGCCCTCATGAACGTCCGAATGCCCGGAAGCGTGACCGCCGACGGTTCGCCGCTGCATCCGGGCCGGGAGATGTCCGGCGGGGACGCCGCGCTGTGGCAGCGGGTGCGCCCGCTGCTGGCGCAGGCGCGCAGGAACCGGCCCCAGCCCGGCCGGGATGACAAGGTGGTGGCGGGCTGGAACGGGCTGGCAGTCGCCGCCCTCGCCGACGCCGGCGCCGTCCTGGTACGCCCGGAGCTTGTGGCCGCGGCGGAGCGGATCGCGGACTATCTTGAGCGCGTGCACTGGCGGCCCGCGGCGGATGGCCCCGGCAGGCTTCTGCGCGTCTCCCATGACGGAGTGGCGGGCGGAATCGGCGGTTTGCTGGAGGACTACGCCTTCTGCGCCGAGGGGCTGTTCGCGCTCTATGCGGTTACCGGGCACACCCGCCGGTATGGGCTGGCCGAGGCCATTCTGGACGCCGCCTGCAGGCGGTTCGCGGCCGACGGCGGCCTGAGGGACGCTGCGGGGGAGTCCGCGCAGGTCACGGCCGCCCAGGGCGGCCGTGACGGCCTGGAACCGTTCGACGGCGCCACCCCCAGCGGCGCCGCCGCGCTGGCCGGTGCACTGCTGACCCACTCGGCCTTCTCCGGCTCGTCCGAACACCGCACCCTGGCGGCCAGCATCCTCGCCCTGTTGCTTCCTCCGCTTGCGGGCCAGGCGCCCCGCGCCGCCGGCTGGCTGCTCGCGACCGCCCAGGCCGCCCTCGCCGGTCCCATCGAGGCCGCCGTCGCCGGACCGGACACCCCGGAACGGGCCGTGCTGCACCGGGAGCTGCTGCTCTCGGCGAGCCCCGGGCTGGTGGTCGCGGTCCAGGACGACGGCGCCGCCCGGCCAATACCGCTGCTGCAGGGCCGCGGCGCGGGCCCGGACGGCGCCCCGCAGGTGTTCCTGTGCCGCGGCATGGTCTGCGGCCTCCCCTCGACTTCCGTCGAAGAAATGCGCGGGCAGCTGGCTAGGATGTCCTCATGACTGGTCAGGACGGCTTTGAGCTGGTGGTGTTCGATTGCGACGGTGTGCTGGTGGATTCCGAGGTGATCGCCATCCGGGTGGACCAGCGAGTGCTGGCCGATCTCGGCTGGGACCTGGAACTCGATGACATCGTGGAACGGTTCGTCGGAAAATCCGAGGCGCACTTTGTGGCCGCCGTGGAACAGCAGCTCGGGGTCCGGCTGGCCGACGGCTGGGACCGCGACTACGGTCGCTGGTACCAGGAGGCGTTTGAACGTGACCTCGAGGCCGTTGATGGCATCGAGGACGCCCTGGACCGGCTGTCCCTGCCGCACTGTGTCGCCTCCAGCGGCAGCCACGAAAAGATGCGCCGGACCCTGGGCAAGACCGGGCTGCTGCGCCGCTTCCAGGGCCGCATCTACAGCGCCACAGAGGTGGCCAACGGCAAACCCGCGCCGGACCTGTTCCTCCACGCCGCGGCGAGCCTGGGCACCGCTCCCGGGCGGTGCGCCGTCGTCGAGGACAGCGCCTACGGCGTCCAGGCCGCCCGGGCGGCGGGAATGCACGTCTTCGCGTATGCCGGCGGTGTCACCCCGGCTTCCCGATTGGCCGGTCCCGGAACCACCGTCTTTTCAGACATGCGGCTGCTGCCCGAGCTCATTGCGGCAGGGCATCCCGGCTGAGCCGGGGCCAGCTCCTGACGCCGGAATTCCCCACGATTGAAGCCGGCGCCCGGCGTGTCGGGCCGAACTGCCGGCGAGTCCCGGCGTCGCTGTCTCAAAGGTGGGGAGAATCAGCGCAGCCGGCGTCAGCCCAGGACCGCGATGGCAATGGCGATGTAGTGCGCGGCGAAGGCAAAGACCGTCAGCGCATGGAACAGTTCATGAAAGCCGAAGTGTTCGTAGCTGAAATTCGGCTTCTTCAGCGCATAGAACACGGCTCCCGTGATGTACAGGACCCCGCCGACGCAGATCAGCACCGCCGAGGCAGCGTTGGCGGCGAAAAAGTCCGGCAGATAGAACAGCGAGCCGCAGCCGAGTGCGATATAGATCGGCACGTAGAGCCACCGCGGGGCATTGGTCCACAGCAGGCGGAACAGCACACCGAGGATGGCCCCGGACCAGATCACCCAGAGCAGCACTTCGGCTTGCTGCCGGTCCAGCAGGGCCCAGGCGAGCGGCGTGTAGCTTCCGGCGATCACCAGCATGATGTTCGTGTGATCCAGCCGCTTCAGGACGATCTTCACGCGCGGTGACCAGTTCCCGCGGTGATAGACGGCACTGACGCCGAACAGCAGGACCCCGGTAACGGCATAGACGGCGCAGGCCACCTTCAGGTCCGGCGGCGCCAGGATCACCAGCACCAGCCCGGCGGCCAGTGCCAGCGGGGCGGTGACGGTGTGGATCCAGCCCCGCCATTTGGGCTTGATCATCAGCAGTTCAGCCAGGCGCACCGCGGCGTCGTCCACCGGGGTTGCCCGCTTCGCCGGAGGCTCCGGCCGGGGCTCCGGACTGTTGCTTTCCATGCCGTAATAGTAACCTACGCCCTAGTAAGTTACCGGTGAGTAACAAGCGGTCCGGGGCTGTCCTGTGACGGAGCTGCACCCGGCACGGCCCTCCGGCAGGTAGCCTAGGATGTGCACTGAACAAGTACCTCAAGGAAGCCAGGTGAATCTCCGGATGGAAATGCCCGGATTCCTCTACGGCTTTTACGAGCGCAAGCTCCAGCGCTCCCTCGATCCTGAACGGATCCCGCGCCACGTCGGCGTCATGGTCGACGGCAACCGGCGCTGGGCCCGCCAGTTCAACGCCCCCACGAGCCAGGGCCATCAGGCCGGCGCGGACAAGATCCACGAATTCCTCGGCTGGTGCCAGGAGCTGGGCATCAAGGTGGTCACCTTGTACATGCTCTCCACGGACAACATGAACCGCTCCGGCGAGGAACTCGACCTCCTGATGGGCATCATCGCCAACACCCTGGACCGGCTGGACGAGGACGCCAACATCTCGGTTCACGCCATGGGCGCCCCCGAGCTGCTGCCGGACTACCTCGCCGAGCGGCTGAACAACCTGACGGCGCGCACGCCCGCGCAGGAGAGGCTGCACGTCAACGTCGCCGTCGGCTACGGCGGACGGCGGGAGATCGTCGACGCCGTCCGGGAACTGCTGCACGACGCCGTCGCCCGGGGAGCGGACATTGGACAATTGGCCGATGAACTCACCGTGGATGACATCTCGCGCTTCCTCTACACCCGGGGCCAGCCGGATCCGGACCTGGTGATCCGGACCTCCGGGGAGCAGCGGCTGTCCGGATTCCTCATGTGGCAGAGCGCGTACAGTGAGTTCTACTTCTGCGAGGCCTTGTGGCCGGCGTTCCGCAAGGTGGATTTCCTGCGTGCCCTGCGCGACTACGCCGGCAGGCAGCGCCGCTTCGGCGCCTGAGCGGTTCACGCGGAGTTCACAAGACGGCAACAAGAATCGCCGAAAAATTATCGGACAAACCGGCCCCCGGAGACGTACGTTAATCCCATCGGCAGGCAATTCGCCGGCCGATCGGGGAGGCCAGTACATGGAGCGGATTTTCGCACCGGGTGTATGGGAGGCCGCGTCCGGCCTCCAGGCCGAGCCGCCTCACCAATAACAATTCCGGGCATTGCCCCGGGGCTGGAGTCGATGTGGCTATTTCTGAGCAACTGCCCGACGTCATTTCCGATCAGGGACAGAAAGCTACCTCTCGCGCCAAGCGAGCCACCTCAAAGACCGGTGCAGCGGATTCCGCGGCGGCCGGTCTTGCTGTTTCCGGGGAAGGAACAGGGAGCCGGGGCACGGCCCGCAGTTTCGTGATCGATACCTCCGTCCTGCTCTCCGATCCGCGGGCCCTCCTGCGCTTCGCCGAGCACGAGGTCATCCTGCCGATCGTTGTCATCACCGAGCTCGAAGGAAAGCGCCACGACCCAGAGCTGGGTTACTTTGCGCGCAAAGCCCTCCGGCTGCTCGATGACCTGCGGCTCGAGCACGGCGGCCTGGACCGTCCCATCCCGCTGGGCCCCGACGGCGGCACGCTCATGGTGGAGCTGAACCATATCTCCGCCGAGGTGCTGCCCGCCGGGTTCCGCGGGGTGGACAACGACAGCCGCATCCTCGCGGTGGCCAAGAACATGGCCAACGAGGGCCGCGACGTGACGGTGGTGTCAAAGGACCTGCCGATGCGCGTCAAGGCCTCGGCCATGGGGCTGCTGGCCGACGAGTACCGCAATGAACTCGTCAAGGACTCCGGCTGGACCGGCGTCGCCGAGCTCGACGCGGGCGAGGACGAGGTTGCCACCTTGTACGGGCACGAGCCGGTATTCATCCCGGCGGCGGCCGAGATGCCGACCAACACCGGGCTGGTCCTGCTGTCCAGCCGCGGCTCGGCCCTCGGACGGGTAGGGGCGGACAAACAGGTCAGGCTCGTGAAGGGCGACCGCGACGTCTTCGGACTCCACGGCCGCTCGGCCGAGCAACGGTTGGCGATCGACCTCCTGATGGACCCGTCGGTCGGCATCGTGTCCCTCGGCGGCCGGGCCGGCACGGGCAAGTCCGCACTGGCCCTGTGCGCCGGTCTCGAAGCCGTCCTGGAGCGCCGGGAGCACCGCAAGGTGATCGTCTTCCGCCCCCTGTACGCGGTGGGCGGCCAGGAACTCGGCTACCTGCCCGGGTCCGAAGCGGAAAAGATGAACCCGTGGGCGCAGGCGGTCTTTGACACCCTGGGCGCGCTGGTCAGCCAGGAAGTGGTGGAGGAAGTGATGGACCGGGGCATGCTTGAGGTCATGCCGCTGACGCACATCCGCGGACGCTCCCTGCACGACGCATTCGTGATCGTCGACGAGGCGCAGTCCCTGGAGAAGAATGTGCTGCTGACAGTGATGAGCCGGATCGGCCAGAACTCCAAGATCGTCCTGACGCACGACGTCGCCCAGCGGGACAACCTGCGGGTGGGACGGCACGACGGCGTGGCGGCCGTCGTCGAGACCCTGAAGGGACACCCGCTGTTCGGCCACATCACCCTCACCCGCTCGGAGCGCTCGCCGATCGCTGCCCTCGTGACGGAGCTGCTGGAGGGGGCGGAGATCTAGGCCATCACCCTCCTGCCGAAGGGCCGTGGTCCGGTTCGCCGGGCCACCGCCCTTCGCCGTGGTTGGGTAACCGTGGTTGGGTTCGCCGGGCAGCGGTCCTTCGCTGTGGTCGGGTAACCGTGGTTGGGTTTGCCGTGGTTGGGTTCGCCGGGCAGCGGCGTCCCGCCGTCGCTTAGACACCTCCCGTCGCTGCGCTGCGGTCGCTGGGCGACCTTCGCTTCGCTTTGGTCGGCGATGCGCTCCTTAGCGGGACACCGCTGCCCCGCGATGGTGAGACGCCCACCAGCCGGGTCGCCGTCTTTCGTAGAGGAGCGCATCGCGGCGCATCGGATCCCCGGAGGTCGCCCAGCGACCGCAGCGGGTCCCATGCGTCGTGTCTAAGCGACGGCGAAAGGTGGCGGTCCGGCGAACCCAACCACGGCACCCGCAACCACCGCAACCCAGCGACGGGAAGCGACAGGAGGCGTCTGAGCGACGGCGGACGCCGCGGCCCCGCTGGGGCTATTCGTGGATGCCCAGGAATTTGGCCGTGGCTTCGTGGCCTTTTACCTCGAGCTGCCAGTCGGGGCGTTTGAAGGTGGCGGGGGTGAGGCGGACGCTTTGGACTTCCTGGGCCTTGCCGCCCCAGGCGGCGCGGGTGACGCCGTTGAGCTCGTAGCCGAGGGAGCGTGAGACGCCCAGGGACTGCTGGTTCCAGGCGGCGGCCTCGGATTCCGCCACTTCGGCGCCGAGCCAGTCGAAGGCGTAGAGGGCGACGGCGGCTCGCATTTCCTTGCCGATGCCGCGGCCCTGGACGCTCTGGCGGAGCCATGAGCCTGTGGTGACCGTCTTCAGCGTGGCGAAGTCTTTGGCCTCGACGTCCTGGCATCCGACGAATTCGTCCTCGTGCCAGATGCCGAGCAGGAGGGTCCAGTCCTGCGGTGTCATGTTCCCGCGGCACCGCCAGTACCACTGCGCCATGTTCGGGCCGAGCTCCTCAGCGGGGGATTCGGCCCAGGGCCTGCTGAAGGGGCTGCGGCCCGGCTCGTGCACGCCGCTCAGGGCGGCTGAGACCGCGGCCGGAATGTCCGCGTCGCGGATGGGGCGCAGCTGAAGACGCGGCGTGGTCAGGCTCAAGGCGAAAGGGGGCCAGTAGTCGGCGGGTTCAGTCATCGCAGGAAGCCTAGCGGTGCCGGCGGGCGGATGCGAGTCACGGCCGGGCTACTCCGCGGGGACGTCCCAGCTGATGTGGCGCCGGACGTCCGTGAGGTTCATCGATTCGGCCAGGAACAGGTCATCGAGCATGTATTCGTCGACGCCCAGGATGCGGAGCCAGTGCCCGTAACCGTCCTGCTCTGAGCCGGCCCCGGGCGCGTCCAGCCAGCGGCTCGCAACGCAGACGCCCGTGCCGGCGTCAATCCTCAGCAGTGTGCGTCCCGGACGGCATAGCGGGGCTCCGGGATCGGCGGGACGGTAGGAGAGGTTCGGGCTGACCGTCGATTCCAGGGCCGGCCGGCCCTCGTGGTCTACCTCCGTGATGGGGCCAAGCTCGACGGCGTTGGAGTTGGGGAACTCCAACGGGACGGGGGCGTTCCCCGCAAGCTCCACCGGGTCCAGGACGGCGGCGAACCTGCCGTTGCCGAACGACGGCTCGCCATAAGCTGCCTCCGGGCGGCGGCGCACCAGCCCGTCGTCGTCGTACACCGGCGTAACCAACTGCGGGGGCAGGAGCCAGGTCTTCCTCGTGGAGCTGATATAGAAGCCGCCGCGGGAATCATTGATGCCGGTGGTGCTGCCGATGACCAGTCCGTCGGCAGTCTCCAGCCGCAAGGCACCGGGCCGGCGCAGCCACCCCCTGACGAGGTCGCCGGGGGAGGGGGCGGCCGGGGAAACCGCGGAAACCGTGAGCGGCCGGTCCAGGTACTCGAACCTCAGCGACTGCCACTTCCAGGGCGATGACCGGCACAGGTTCCGGAAGGCCGCGGCCTTCTCCGCCGGGCCGCGGGGCGCGTCCGGCCCGCGCCGGTTCGTGCTGTCCCATGCGGCCATATCCACAGTTTACGCGCGGGGACCGCCGGGCCGGACGAATATCAAGTAGCATCCGAGGGTGATCGAACGACTCGGCACCCTGGGCGCCGCCAACCCGCTGGCTTTCTGGCTTGCCCTGGCTGCGTGCGCGTATTTCTTCGTGATGGCCGTTCGGCTCACGGTCATTGACGTCCGGCACCACCTGCTCCCGGACAGGATCGTCTTTCCCTCCTATGGGATCGCCGGAGTCCTTCTGCTGGGCGCGGCGGCCAGCCAGTTGCTTCCCGGCGGGCAGGACGTGGCCGGCACAGCCGACGCCGGGGCATTCGGCATTCCGGGGCTCCGTGTCCTGGCCGGCGGGGCAGCCCTCTGGCTTTTCTACTTTCTCCTGCACGCGGTATATCCGCCGGGAATGGGATTCGGCGACGTGAAACTCGCGGGCGTCCTGGGAATGTACCTGGGATTCCTGGGCTGGGGGCACGTCATGGCGGGGACCTTTGCGGCGTTCGTCCTCGGCGGGCTGTGGAGTCTCGGATTGCTCGCCGCACGGCGCGGGACGCTGCAGTCGGCCATTCCCTTCGGGCCCTTCATGCTGGCCGGCACGGCCGCCGCCATGCTGCTGCCGGCCGCCGGATAGGCCGACTGCACGGCCATCCCGGCCTGCCGGAGCCGACCGGCCGGCACGCGGCAGGGGCGCCGCACCCCCAAAGGTTGCGGCGCCCCTGCTGGCACTCACCGGCTGCTGCCGGGCCGTCTCCGGACCGTCAGTTTCCGGACCCTCAGCCGCGCAGGCGGGTGAGCTCGTCTTCGTGGCCGGACCCGCCGGTGTTGCCGTGGGCTGAAAGCCCTTCCGGCCCCGTGGACTCCGCGGCGTCGGCGGCGTGGCGGGCTGCCGCCCGTTCCGCCTCGAGCCGCTCGGCTTCCTCGCCGCCGACTGCTTCGCCGCGGGCCACCATGCCGGCGGTGTCCGACAGGGGGATCTGCTTGAGGGTCAGGGCCAGAATCAGGGCGATGACCAGGAAGGGCAGCAGGTACCAGAAGACGGGGGCGAGCGAGTCCGCGTAGGCGTTGACAATCGCGTCCTTGAGCTGCGCCGGGAGCTGGCTGAGGACCTGGGGGTCCATCGTCCGGGTGGACTGCGACGCCTGCTCAGCGGACGCCCCGGCGCCGGTAAAGGCATTGGTCAGGGACTCGGAGAGCCGGGTGGTGAAGATGGAGCCGAACACCGCGACGCCCAGGGATGCGCCCACCTCGCGGAAGTAGTTGTTGGTGCTCGTGGCCGTGCCGATCTGGTCCGCCGGCACCGAGTTCTGGACCACCAGGACAATCACCTGCATGATCGAGCCCAGGCCGGCGCCGAAGACGAACAGCTGCACGCAGATGACCCAGATGGGCGTGGCGGCCGTGAGCGTGGTCAACCACAGCATTGCCGCGATGGTCAGGGTGGCCCCGAGGATCGGGAACATCTTGTACTTGCCGGTCTTGGAAATGCGGATGCCGGAGAAGATGGCCATGCCCATGAGTCCCACCATCATGGGCAGCATCAGCAGGCCGGATTCGGCGGCGGAGGTCCCGGAGGACATCTGCAGGAAGGTCGGGACGAAGGCGATCGCCGCGAACATGCCCAGCCCGAGGGTGAAGCCGATCGCGGTGGAGTTCACGAAGATGCGGTTCTTGAACAGGCTCAACGGAATGATCGGGTCCTCCGCCCGGCGCTCCACCAGGATGAAGGCCGTAGCGGCGAGCACCAGCCCGGCGCCGAACGCCCACGTCAGCGGGGAATCCCAGCCTTCGTCCTTCTTGCCGCCGAAGTCGGTGAAGAAAATCAGGCACGTGGTGGCCGCGGAGAGCAGCAGCACGCCCAGGATGTCGATCCGCTTCTCGGCCTTCTTGTTCGGCAGCGTCAGGGTGAACCAGGCGATGGTGAACGCGGCGATGCCGATCGGGATGTTGATGTAGAAGGCCCATTCCCAGGTCAGGTGGTCCACGAAGAAACCGCCCAGCAGCGGTCCGGCGACGGCGGAGAGGCCGAAGATTGCGCCCAGCGGGCCCATGTACTTGCCGCGCTCCTTGGCCGGAACGATGTCGGCGATGATGGCCTGGGACAGGATCATCAGGCCGCCGCCGCCGAGGCCCTGGATGGCGCGGAAGACCACGAAGCCCCAGAAGTCGGTGGCGAGGGCGCACCCGACAGAGGCGAGGGTGAAGAGCCCGATGGCGATGAGGAACAGGTTCCGGCGGCCCAGGATGTCGCCGAACTTTCCATAGATGGGCATGACGATCGTGGTGGCGAGCAGGTAGGCCGTGGTAATCCAGGCCTGGTGTTCCACGCCGCCGAGCTTGCCGACGATCGTCGGCATGGCGGTGGAGACGATGGTCTGGTCAAGGCTGGAGAGCAGCATGCCCGCGATGAGGGCGGAGAAGATGATCCAGATGCGTTTCTGGGTCAGCAGCAGCGGCTCGGCTGCTGGTTTGGTGCTGACGGCGGCGCTCATTGCGCTCCTTCGGAAGGGTTGGGCTGGACTGTATTTGACTCGACTCCGTCGAAGTGGACTGTGTCGAACTGGGACATGGTGAACGGCAGGGAGAAGAGCGTGCGGGCTGCTGCAATGTTTTCCAGCAGCAAGTCCTTGTAGGGGCGGGCGTTGCCCTCGGAGAAGTAGTCGGCGCTGGTTTTCCTGGCGACGTTTCCGAGGAGGACCACGGCCATGCGGACTACGGGATGATCGGCAGGTACGCCTTCCCTGGCCGCGAGCAGCCGGGCAAAGTCGGCCTCGCGTTCCTCGGTGGCGCCGATGATCTTCAGCATCAGCTGGGGTTCCTTCTTGATCACCCCGATCAGCTGGCGGGTCTCTTCCTCGGAGCCGCTCATCCGCTCCGACAGATCAAGGGATAGGCGCACGAGGTCGGCGAGGAGTGAGGCCGAGATTTCCCCGGCGGGCGAACCCGCGCCGCCCGCCATGAACCGGGCCACCACCTCTTCCGGAAAGTCGTCGTCGACGTGGCCCAGGATCGCATCTTCCTTGGCAGGGAAGTAGTTGAAGAAGGTCCGGCGGGAGATGCCCGCGCGCTCGCAGACTTCCTCCACGGTGTAGCCGCTGAGGCCGCGTTCGGCGGTCAGGGAACGCGCGACGGCGGTGATCGCCGCCCGTGTTGCGGCCCGCTTGCGCTCGCGGAGGCCGCCCGAAGTAATTGCACTGTTTCCCATGAAGTGTATTTTTGCACTAAATCATAAATAGTGCAAAAGGTACTTTGGGCTGTTTGCGTTGTTTGGGCTGTTGCCGGCAATAATGTCGCTGCCCGGCCGTAGCCTGCTCCTGTCCAGCCATACCGCTGGCAACAGGTGGCCCGCGACGAGGCAGAAGCTCCGTCGGGGGCCGGAAATGGGGAAGCATGACAGATTCAGCCCTGACGCACGTGTACGTCCTCCTGGACCGTTCCGGGTCGATGAGCGCCATCGCCGATGACACTGTGGGCGGGTTTGCGGCGTTCATCCGCGAACAGCGGGCAGTGGCGGGCCGGTGCCGGCTGTCGCTGGCGCAGTTCGATGACACCTACGAGCGCGTCTACGCCTCGGTGGACATCCAGGACGTGCCGGCCCTGGACCTGCAGCCGCGGGGCAGCACCGCCCTGCACGACGCCATGGTCCGGCTGATCGGTGAAGCGGGTGCGGAACTGGCGGCCCTTCCGGAGGACGAGCGCCCCGGCACTGTGCTGGTGGCCGTGCTGACGGACGGCCACGAGAACTCCTCGCGCGAGGCCACCGGCGAGCTGGTCAAGGCCCTGGTCCAGCGGCAGCAGAGCCAGTGGGGCTGGCAGTTCACGTATTTGGGCGCCAACCAGGACGCCGTATTGACCGCCGGCGGCCTCGGCATCCGCGCCGAAGACGCCCTGACCTATGCCGCCGGGAACGTCGATGCTGCCTTCTCCGTCCAGTCCGCCAAGACGCGGCGGTTGCGGGAGGCACGGATCGGCGGTGCCAGCATGGCGGATGCCGCAGCCGCAGCGGCGTACACGGCGCAGGAGCGGGAGGCCGCCGGCGGGGAACCGCCCAGGGTCTAAGTTCAGACCTGCGGTGCAGACATGCCGACGGCCGGCACCCTTCCAGGAAGGATGCCGGCCGGCGGTGCTTGTACTCTTCGGGGGCGGCGCCGCCCGGAGCCGTTAGGCCTTGTGCGGCGGGCGCGTCATGGACATGACGTCCAGGGCGGTGTCCAGCTGCTCTTCGGTCAGTTCGCCGCGCTCGAGGAAGCCCATGGAGACGACGGTCTCACGGATGGTCAGGCCCTCGGCCACGGCCTTTTTGGCGATCTTGGCGGCGTTCTCGTAGCCGATGAACTTGTTCAGCGGGGTCACAATCGACGGCGAGGCCTCGGCGAGGAAGCGGGCGCGCTCGACGTTGGCGGTGATGCCGTCGATCATCTTGTCGGCCATGACGCGGCTGGTGTTGGCCAGCAGGCGCACGGATTCAAGGAGGTTGGCGGCCATGACCGGGATGCCGACGTTGAGTTCGAAGGCGCCGTTGGTGCCGGACCACGCGATGGCGGTGTCATTGCCGATCACCTGTGCGCAGACCATGATGGAGGCTTCGCAGATGACGGGGTTGACCTTGCCCGGCATGATCGACGAGCCCGGCTGCAGGTCCGGGATGGCGATTTCGCCGAGGCCGGTGTTGGGGCCGGAGCCCATCCAGCGCAGGTCATTGTTGATCTTCATGAAGGAAATCGCGATGTTGCGCAGCTGGCTGGACGCTTCGATGAGGCCGTCCCGGTTGGCCTGGGCCTCGAAGTGGTCGCGGGCCTCGGTCAGGGGCAATCCGGTGTCGGCCGCCAGCAGTTCGATCACGCGCTCCGGGAATCCGGCCGGCGTATTGATGCCGGTGCCCACGGCGGTGCCGCCAAGCGGGACCTCGGCGACGCGGGGGAGGGCGGCGTTGATGCGCTCGATGCCGTAGCGGACCTGCGCTGCGTAGCCGCCGAACTCCTGGCCCAGCGTGACGGGGGTGGCGTCCATGAGGTGCGTGCGGCCGGACTTCACGACGTCCTTGAATTCGGTGGCCTTGCGCTCCAGCGACTCCGCCAGGTAGCCGAGGGCCGGGATCAGATCGTTGATCAGGGCGGACGTGGCGGCGACGTGGACGGACGTGGGGAAGACGTCATTGGAGGACTGCGAGGCATTGACGTGGTCGTTCGGGTGGACAACTTTGTCGCTTCCGGCAGACGTGAGGGCCCGCGTGGCGAGCTCGGCGATGACCTCGTTGGTGTTCATGTTCGAGGACGTGCCGGAGCCGGTCTGGAAGACGTCAATCGGGAAGTCGCCGTCGTACTTGCCGGCCGCAACCTGGTCGGCTGCGTCGGCAATCGCCTGGGCGAGCTCGCCGTCGAGCACCCCCAGTTCTGCGTTTGCCTGGGCGGCTGCCTTCTTCACCCGTGCCAGGGCTTCGATGTGGGCGCGCTCCAGGGTCTTGCCGGAGATGGGGAAGTTCTCGACTGCCCGCTGCGTCTGTGCGCGGTACAGGGCGTTCACGGGAACGCGGACTTCGCCCATCGTGTCGTGTTCAATACGGAACTCTTCGGTGTTCAACTCATCTGTGGAAGTCATGGGGCTAGCTTATTGGGAGTAGGAGTCCCACCGAAAACCGTGAGCAGGCTGCGACGGCCGGTCGCCGGGGTTTACAGCCTGCCGATGCTGGAAACGAGATCGGCCCGGCCGTCAGCCAGGCTGTAGGCGAGGCCGATCACGGCGGTGCGGCCGCTGTCGACTGCGCCCGAAATCACCCGGGAACTGTCCACCAGCCGCTGCGAGGTCTGCTTGACGTTCTCGACCACCATGTCGTTGACGTCGGTCTGATTGTTACGCAGCGAGGTCAACACGGACGGGGTGATCCGCTCCACCAGGCTGCGGATGAAACCGACCGGCATCTGGCCGGTTTCCACGGCGTTCTTGGTTGCGGTGACAGCACCACAACTGTCGTGCCCCAGGACGACGATCAGCGGGACGTCCAGTTCGCTGACGCTGTATTCCAGCGAGCCAAGCACGGCGTCGTCGATCACCTGGCCGGCGGTGCGGACCACAAAGGCGTCCCCGAGGCCGAGGTCGAAGATGATTTCGGCGGCAAGCCTGGAGTCGGCGCAACCGAAGATCACCGCGAAGGGGTGCTGGTTTTCAACCAGCGACGAGCGCCGCGACGCGTCCTGGTTGGGGTGTGATGACGTGCCGGCGACAAAACGCTTGTTGCCTTCACGGAGACGCTGCCATGCGAGTGCGGGAGTCAGATAAGTAGCCACGTGGCCACTTTACGGTGAAGGGCTGGCCGAAGGTGAAACTGTTGCGCCTGGCGTGCTGGACGATGCCCCGGCGGGCGGATTGCTTTCGAGCGAGTTCACCACGGCGGTGGCCAGGGCGGAGAACTCCTCCAGTGTCGCGGATCCGGAGAGGATGACGGTGGTGCCGCGATCAGTCAGCACCATGGATTTCTCGCCCTTGCCGGTGTCGCGCAGTTCCCAGTCGCGGCCGCCTGCGTTGCGGGTGCCGGTCACGGGAGCGTTCTTGGTCTGCTGCAGGAGCCAGGTGGGGTTGGCCGTGCGGGTCTGCACGAGGGCGATGAAGGATTCCTTGGGCGTCAGGTAGCCGACTTCCCAGGCGGGGACGCCGCTGCCGGCGCCGGACTCCCAACGGGCGTAGTTGGCGCGGAATGTGTCGCCGGTATCGGCCGCCACGGGTGTGAATCCCGCCACACCGGCCGCGTTCTGCGCGGTGGCGCTGACGTTGACGTTGGGCCGGTAACCGTCGGTCTTCGGAGACGGGTTCATGAGGACGATCGGCAGGAACGCGGCGATGCTCACCACCAGGGCGATGATCATGCCCATCACGGAGGCGTTGGCGCGTTTGGCCGCCGCGGCGGCGATGACGGGCTTCACGGGCTGTCCGGAAGGGGCCGGGTCTGCCGCGGGGGAGCTGCCAGCCGGCGAACCGGGGGCGGCGGGGGAAGCGTCCTGCAATTCACTCACCCCTCTATAGTCGCGCATGTCCGGGCCGATCTCACATTCGCGGCGCAGCGGCCCCTCCGACGGTGAAGTGCGTCACGCGCCGGTCATCCCATGACCTTCCGGGTCCGCCCCGACTATGATCAATATCAGACGAATCACCGCGACGGATCGATCCTGGCCGTACGGGTTCAACGACCGCCACTCGAAGAAGAGGTTCACGTGACACCAGCGCCCATGTCCCAGAAGTACTCCACGCTTTCCCCGTCGCTCGCCGTCGGGATCGATGAGCCTGACCGCAACCTCGCGCTGGAACTTGTCCGCGTCACGGAAGCCGCGGCCATCGCCGGCGGCCACTGGGTGGGTTTCGGCGACAAGAACAAGGCCGACGGCGCCGCCGTGGACGCCATGCGCTCCTTCCTGCAGACCGTGCACTTCAACGGCGTCGTTGTCATCGGTGAGGGCGAGAAGGACGAAGCCCCGATGCTGTTCAACGGCGAGCACGTCGGTGACGGCACCGGCCCCGAGTGCGACGTCGCCGTCGACCCCATCGACGGCACCCGGCTGACCGCCCTCGGCATCAACAACGCCCTGGCCGTGCTGGCCGTGGCCGAACGCGGCTCCATGTTCGACCCCTCCGCCGTGTTCTACATGGAAAAGCTCGTCACCGGCCCGGAAGCGGCCGACATGGTGGACCTTCGCCTGCCGGTCAAGCAGAACCTGCACCTGATCGCCAAGGCCAAGGGCGTCAAGGTCAACCAGCTCAACGTCATGATCCTGGACCGCGACCGGCACCGCCCCCTCGTGGAGGAAATCCGCGAAGCCGGCGCCCGCACGAAGTTCATCATGGACGGCGACGTCGCGGGGGCCATCGCCGCTGCGCGTGCCGGCACCGGAGTCGACGCCCTCATGGGCATCGGCGGAACCCCGGAAGGCATCGTCGCGGCCTGCGCCATCAAGTCCCTCGGCGGCGTCATCCAGGGCCGCCTGTGGCCCACGAGCGACGAAGAGAAGCAGAAAGCGATCGACGCCGGCCACGATCTGGAGCGCGTGCTCTCGACCAACGACCTCGTCTCCAGCGACAACTGCTACTTCGCGGCCACCGGCATCACCGACGGCGACCTCCTCAAGGGCGTCCGCTACTCCAAGGACAAGGTCCTCACCCAGTCCATCGTGATGCGCTCCAAGTCCGGCACGATCCGCTTTGTCGACGGCGAACACCAGGCCAGCAAGTGGGAAGGCTACGCCCGCAGGAGCTAGCACCTGAACGGCAACACTGAACTGCACGATAGAGCACAGCGAATCCCGGGCCGCCTCCGCGGTCCGGGATTCGTCGTCTAAACCAGGTGCATGATGACGTGTCTATTGCGGTGCGGCGGCCGGGGCCCGTGGGATTAGATAGGGTGGAGCCATGACGTGGCTCGTAACTGGCGGTGCAGGATATATCGGTTCTCATGTGGTTTCCGCTTTGCGCGGTGCCCGGATTCAGCCGGTGGTGATTGACTCCCTCTCCAGCGGGCACCGTGAGTTCGTGCCGGCCGATGTGCCGTTCATCCATGGCAGCATCCTCGACGCCGACCTCGTGGCCCGCACGCTGCGGGAGCACGCGGTGACCGGGGTGATCCACCTGGCCGGTTTCAAGTACGCCGGGGTTTCCGTCCAGGAGCCGCTGCTGACTTATGAACAGAACGTCACGGGCACCGCGCAACTGCTCAAGGCCATGGAGCTCACCGGCGTCGACAAACTGGTGTTCTCCTCGTCCGCGGCCACCTACGGCACGCCCACCGGCGACATCGTCACCGAAGCGACGCCCACCAACCCGGAATCGCCCTACGGCGAGAGCAAACTCATCGGCGAGTGGCTGATCCGTGACCAGGGCAGGGCCCGGGGCCTGAGCCACACCTCGCTGCGGTATTTCAACGTGGTCGGCTCAGGTGCGCCCGAGCTTTACGACACCAGCCCCCACAACCTTTTCCCGATCGTGCTGCGGGCGCTCACGGCCGGTAAGACGCCGCGCATCAACGGCATCGACTACAACACGCCGGACGGAACTTGCGTGCGCGACTACGTGCACGTGGCGGACCTGGCCACCTCGCATGTGGCCGCCGCCCAGGCGCTCGAGGCGGGCAAGCCGCTGGAGCGGGTGTACAACCTCGGATCCGGGGACGGGCTGTCCGTGCGCCAGATCATGACGGCGATGGCCGACGTCACGGGGATCGATTTCGAACCCGAAATCGGTCCGCGGCGGGCAGGGGATCCGGACCGGATCGTGGCCGACGGCACGCTGGCCGCCCGCGATCTCGACTGGAAGATGCGGCACTCCGTGGAGCAGATGGTGGCCAGCGCCTACGACGCCCAGCGGCACGCCATTACGGCCAACTAACGCCCCCACCAACACCGGCCACCGGGAAACGGCGGCCCGGCCGGCCGGGGCGACCCGGTGGCCGGTGCCGCCTGCTGGGCCCTTAGCGGTTTGCGAGGGCCCGGGACCGGGCGCGCAGCTTCTTCGCGAGCTGGGCGCCTTTGCGGGCCAGCTGGTAGCTGCCGTAGCGCACCTTCCGGACCGGCAGGTCCCACGTTCCGGGATACGCGATCCCGCGGCCCCCGAACGACTTCTTGAACGCCGTGAACCCGGCCCATTTGTGGTCGGGCTGGTCCTCCGGCGCCACGCCCCAGAGATCCACGTGCTTGAGGCCCTTCGCCTGGGCGTCCGCGATCAAGGTGACAAGCAGGGGGATGCCCGCGCTGAGTTTGCGGTGGGTGTCGTCCAGGGCGGCGTGCGCGTAGGTCCGGGTGTCGGCCGAGTCGTAGGCCAGGGCTGCGGCGATGGGGTGGCCGTCGAGCTCCGCGATGAACAGCGTCGCCGCGCCGGCCGGCATCAGCGAGAGGGCCACCTGGGTCAGGTATTCGTCGCTTTGCGGCTTGAAGCCGTTGCGGGCGGCCGTCATGTGCAAGAACTCCAGGAGGACGGCGATCTCTGCCGGATCCTGGCTGGAGCGGAAGCTCACGCCCTTCTTGTGGATGTTGCGGAACAGGTTCCGGTTCGCCGGCTTCATATCCGCCAGGACGTCCTTGAAATCCCGGTCGAGGTCCACAATCCAGCTGAGCTCGGGCTGCTGGCTGGCCGGGGCCGGCTGCAGGCCGCGGCTGCGGAGTACCGAGTCGGCCTCGGCGGCGGTGAATCCCGCGGTGACCGGCTCAACCCGGACAAACACCGCCCCGCTGGTCCGGGCGAGGTCCGTCAGGGCCGCCAGTGCGGCGTCGAACGCTGCCAGTGACTCGGCGACCGGGCCGTACGGGGAGTACAGCAGTTTACCGGCCGGATTGGATTCCTCCACCGCTAGGAAGCGCCACCCGGGCCCGGACTGTTCGTGGACGGTGCGTCCCAGCGAACGCTGGAACTGTGCCCACGGCGGGCTCTGCAGGAAATAATCCATGGTGTCAGGCTTCCAATGCGGTGGTGACGGCAAATGCCAGGGCGGGGCCGGTGGCGCCGGAGACGGCGTGGACATTGACCGGTGCCTCGGCGGCGGGCAGGAAGGCACTGGCGCCCCTTTCCAGCCTGAGCTCGCCCTTGGGGGAGTCGAGGCGGACGGAGCCGTGGGTGACAATGACGACGGCGGCACCGGACTGCGCTAACGGGACGGGCTCCGCGCCGGGCGCCACAACAATTCGCTGCAGCTGGAATTCCCGGAACGGCGGCCGGAAGAGTTCCTGGCCCAGCATGGTGGTCTCGGCGGGGAGCATGGGCACGTCGACGGCCTCGAACGCCACGGTCTTCAGCAGTTCCGGCACGTCGACGAATTTCGGCGTGAGCCCGCCGCGGAGCACGTTGTCCGAGGACGCCATGACCTCGATGCCGAGGCCGTGCAGGTAGGCATGGACATTGCCGGCCGGGAGGTACACGGCCTCACCGGGGGCGAGGGAAATCCGGTTCAGCAGCAGGGAAATCAGCACTCCCGGATCTCCGGGGTACCGGCCGTTCAGGCTCACCGCGGTGGACAGTTCCGCCTCGTGCCCGGCCATCGGGGCACCGGAGACGAGAGCCGCAACGATCGTCGCCGTCGCCTCGGCGACGTCCCCGCCGCCGGAGATGAGGCGTTCCAAGGCGGAGCGCAGGGCCGCGGGTTCGTCCGGCTGCGCCAGGTCCTCGAGCAGTTGCGGGACCAGCGGCGGCAGCTCCAGCCCGGCGAGTTCGAAGCACGCCGCCAGATGCTGGAAGACCGCACGGGATTCCGCGGCCGGCCGGAACCCGCAGAGGGCCTCGAACGGAGTCAGCGCGAAGATCATTTCGGGCTTGTGGTTATCGTCCTTGTAGTTGCGCTCCGTCGCGGCGGGGTCGACGCCGGCGGCTTCCTCGCGCGCGAAGCCCTCCCGGGCCTGGGCGAGCGTCGGGTGCACCTGCAGGGACAAGGGCGCCTCGGCCGCGAGGACCTTGAGCAGGAACGGCAGGCGCGGACCGAAAGCG
Source organism: Arthrobacter sp. 05T410 (assembly GCF_056396505.1). Lineage (NCBI taxonomy): Bacteria > Bacillati > Actinomycetota > Actinomycetes > Micrococcales > Micrococcaceae > Arthrobacter > Arthrobacter sp. 05T410. The sequence continues at coordinate 141,941 of NZ_JBFTLP010000002.1, forward strand.
GCCACGCTCGCGCTGCCCAGGCAATGTTCCGGATCCCCGGCGATCAGGGCGTCCAGCGGCAGCCGTCCGCCGTCGTGCGTTGCGGGTGCGTGCCGGCCGGCACCGCCGGGCGCCGGCGTCAGCGCGACGGACGGGGAGCCCGGGTGGGCGCCGATCCAAAGCTCCGCTTCAGGACCGCCGGAAGCCGGCCTGCCCAGCAGCCCGGCGATGGCCGTCGGGGAGCCCCAGGCGTAGGGCCGGAGGACGTTCTCAAGTTCGTACATGGCCTGGTCCCTGTCTGATCAATGAAATGTCTCGTCAAAGAAATGTGGTCGCACTGCTGCGGTCAAGGCTGCTGCCGGGGTTAGAGCGGCGCGCACTGTCCGTTGGTGGCGACGAGGTCGCGGATGGACTGTTCGTCGCCGTTGCGCTTGAACTGGTTCAGCATCTCTTCGGTGATCTGCTCGCCGTCCGGCGTGGTGGTCACGGGGGTGAAGTCCGACGGCGCGGGCGGGGGATCGGTGGCCGGGGCGGGACCGGCGGCGGAGACCGGCCCGGCAGCCGTTACGGGCTGCAGCACCGCATCGTCAGTTGCGGCTGCGGCGCCGGCGGACGGGCTGGCCAGCAGTTTGGCCACCCGCGCGTGGATGACGTCGAAGTCCGGGGACGTGGAGAAGGCGGCGTCGAAGTCCGGCGGACCGATGGTCAGGCGGCTGACGTCCTGTCCTTTGGCCTTCATGGCCAGGTCCACGAAACTGCCGAGCTGGCCGGAGGAGATGTTCGACTCGACCACCTTGGTCCCGGCCTTGGCGATGTCCTCAAACTTGGCCAGCAGTGTTGCCGGGTCGAGCTGCTTCAGCATCGCCTGCTGCACGCACTGCTGGCGCTGGATGCGGGCATAGTCGTCCACGAATTCCCGGGACCGGCCGTACCAGAGGGCGTGGAAGCCGTCGAGCGTCTGGTCTCCGGCCGGAATCCAGCCGTCCGGCATGCCGTGGATGCCGTTGGCCTCATCCACCATCGGCCCGCTGATGGGGACCCAGCCGCCGGCCTTGATCCGGATGCCGCCCATGGCGTCGATGAGCTTGGAAAAACCGTCCATGTCCACGAGCACGTAGGCCTGGACCTTGATGCCCAGCGTTCCTGACACCGCTTCGAGGGTGGCCTGCGCCCCGGGGTCGGCCACCCCGGGATAGAGGTCCTGGTGCTGGTTGGTGACCTCGGTGTTGATCGCGTTGATCAGGCATTCGTCGCCGCAGTTGTAGCCATCCGGGTACACCTGGCGCATCGGCGATTCCGCGCTGAACTGGGCGTTCTGGAGGTTGCGGGGCACGGAGATGATCGCCGTGCTGCCGGTCTTGGCATCGACGCTGATCACCGAGAGGCTGTCCGGCCGGCGGCCCGTGCGGTCCGCTCCGGCGTCGCCGCCCATCATCAGGAAGTTGTACCGGCCATCGGACGGCTCAAGGGTGGGGCCGGAGCCGGAGAAGATGCTGCCGATGGCGTTGCGGCTGATATTGAGCAGATAGGCCGCGTAGCCCAGGGATCCGCTGCTGAGGATCATGGCCAGCACGAGCGCCAGCACCACCGCGGGACGGATCCTGGGGGCGAGCGTCCCGGGCCGGATCAGCCGCAAGGTGTTCAGGAACAGGGCGGCCCAGCCGATGGCCAGGCAGGCGAGGCCGAGCACCAGCAGGAGCGAGGGCACCGTGCCGGTGAGGAGGTTGATCAGCGTGGAGCGGGACACGAGCAGGAGCACCACGGCCAGCAGGGCCAGCGCCCAGACCGTGAAGGTCACGCGCAGCGCGGCCCGTCCAAGCCGGCGGCTGCCCGCGACGGTTTGGGCGCTGCCGGGAACCAGCAGCGTCATGAGGATCAGGACGAACGCCCGCTTGGTGAGCACCGGGGACGGGGCGCCGGAGGGATGCCGGACCGGGTCGCCCAGTGCCCGCCCGGACTGCTCAGGGCCGTGTGTGGGGGCGTAGCTGCTGCTCATGCCGGGATTCCTAATGGATGCCTTAATTGCCGCTACGCGGGGTGACGTTTCCGGCGGCGAACACTTCGCTGACCTTGTGCCGCAGGTTCGCGCCCTTCCGGGTTGCGACGTCGTTCAGCTCCTTGGCGAACTCCAGCAGGTCCGCCCGGAGCTGGACTGCCAGTTCGTCCGTGCCCGAGGCCAGCATGCGCACGGCCAGGAGGCCGGCGTTGCGCGCGCCGCCGATCGAGACGGTGGCGACCGGAACGCCGGCCGGCATCTGCACGATGGACAGCAGGGAATCCATGCCGTCCAGGGTCTTCAACGGCACGGGGACGCCGATCACCGGCAGGGGAGTGACCGAGGCCAGCATGCCGGGAAGATGCGCGGCGCCGCCGGCGCCGGCAATGATCAGGCGAAGACCGCGCTCGTGGGCCGTCTGGCCGTAGCGGATCATCTCCGTGGGCATCCGGTGGGCCGAGACGACGTCGGCCTCGAACGGGATTCCAAACTCGGCGAGGGCTTCGGCGGCGGCTTCCATGACCGGCCAGTCCGAATCCGAGCCCATCACGAGGCCCACGAGCGGGGTGCCCGCGCGGGCGCCGGCGAGGGGGTTTCCCGCTTTGTTGGCTTCGGGGCTGGCTGCGGTGCTCATGCGGTCTCCTCGGAGGTTGCCGGCATTGCGCCGGTGTGGGCCCGGCCATTCCGGATGATGTCGGCCACAGTGGTGGCCCGCTGCCGCACGGAGTCGACGTCGGCGGCTGAGGTCCCGACCAGGTTGACGTGGCCGATCTTCCGTCCGGGCCGGACGGCCTTGCCGTAGCAGTGCACCTTCGCGGCGGGTTCGCTCGCGAGGGCGGCGGGGAAGGCGGAATAGAGGTCCTGGTTGGCGCCGCCGAGGAAGTTCTTCATCACCACGACGGGCCCCAGCAGGTCAGTGGCGCCCAGCGGCAGGTTCAGGATGGCCCGCAGGTGCTGCTCGAACTGGCTGGTCACCGAGCCGTCCTGGGTCCAGTGCCCGGTATTGTGCGGGCGCATGGCGAGTTCATTGATCAGGAAGCCTGCGCCCACGCCCGGGGTCTCGAAGAGTTCGACGGCCATGACACCGGTCACGCCGAGTTCGCCGGCGATCCGGACCGCGGCGTTTTCCGCGGCTGCGGCAACATCGACGGAGATGTCCAGGGCCGGGGCAATGACTTCATCGCACACCCCGTCCACCTGGATGGTGTGCACCACCGGCCAGGCCCGTGTTTCACCGTCAGGCGTCCTCGCGACCATGGCCGAGAGCTCCCGGCTGAATTCCACCTTGGCTTCGGCCAGCAGGGGGGACATGGCCTCGAACCAGTCGGCGGAGGCTGCCGCGTCCTCGGCCGAGGACACGATGCGCACGCCCTTGCCGTCGTAGCCGCCGCGGGGCATTTTCAACACCACCGGCCAGCCGGTCTGCTCGCCGAAGGCGACGAGGTCCGCGACATTGGCGACGGAGGCCCACGTGGGGTTCGGAAGCTCGAGCCGGTCGATCGCGGCGCGCATCACCAGCTTGTCCTGGGCGTTGACCAGGGCATCCGGGCCGGGATGGACGTTCACGCCGGCACCGATCAAGGACCGCAGGTGCGCCGTGGGGACGTGTTCGTGGTCGAAGGTCAGGACGTCGAGGCCGCGGGAGAACTCGAGCAGATGCTCCAGGTCCTTGTAGTCGCCAACCGGGGCGTTAGCCACGGCAGAGACTGCGGAGACGTCCTCGCCTTCGGCGAGAACACGGAGCTCAAAGCCCAGGGCGGTCGCGGCAGGGGCCATCATGCGGGCAAGCTGGCCGCCGCCAACAACACCGATTACAGGAAAAGTCACAAGTCCCAGCCTACCGAAAACCTCACGGGAACCCGGCTTTTGGGGATTGGCAAGCGCGGGAACGGTGCCGGGACGGGGGTTTCGCACCCGCCCGCCCGGCGCCCGCCGCCGGGTCCGCAGGGAGCCGTCTGAGCGGCCGCTGCGGGCGGACTCCCGGGAAACGGCGCTAAAATGGGCGTTTGGCCCAATGGCCGACAGTTCCAGAAGGCCACGGAGGGTCATGATTACTACACTTAACGAGCGCATGCGCGGGCTTGCCTCGCTGTTCTGGCGCGAAGTGGCCAAGTTCGGTGCCGTCGGCGGCATCGCGTTCGTCATCGACAACGGACTGACGTTTTACCTGATGCACGGTCCCATGACCGACAGTGAGGCCAAGGCCCGCTTCTTCGGGGCCAGCGTGGCGACGGTCTTTTCCTGGGTTGCGAACCGTTTTTGGACGTTCCGGCACCGCCGGCAGGCCAACGTGCTGCGCGAGTTCGTGATGTTCCTCATCATCAACGGGATCGGCATCGGCATCTCCACCGGCCTGACCGCCGTCGCGAAGTACGGCATGGGAGTCACCGACAAGAACATGCTCTTCCTCGCCGGGGTGGTCGGCATCCTGGTCGCGACCGTGGTCCGGTTCTTTGCCTACCGCTTCCTGGTGTTCAACCAGGAACTCGACGCAGAGCCCGAGTTCTCGCACGACCACGAGATCATCGAACGGCACCCGCACTCCCAGCCGGTTGCCACGGCAGCAGTCAGGGAACCCGTCAACGATCCGGAACTGCCAGGCCCGCCGGCCTAAGGAACCGCCGTCCCGGGCGATCAGTGCCCGGAAGTCAGCGCGTGGGGATCAGTTCCCGCTGATGCGCTCGGCGTCCCGCAGTTTGCCGGTCACCTCTACCTCGGGGTGCACCAGGACCACGGAACCGTCGGCCTTCCAGGTTCCCAATGACTGCGCAAGGACGGTTTCGAGGCCGTCGGCCGCCGGAACGAGCAGCCGCAGCCCGGGGCCCTGGGCCGCGGCAAAACCGTCCAGGAGCGCCCCGTGCGCATGGGCTGCGCCGTCGGAGGTGCGGACGGCGAGACGTCCCGCCTCCGGATCCACGTGGGGCATGAAAATGTCGCCGTGGGAGCGGACCTCGGCGGCGTAGTCGAGGACGCCGCTGGGCAGTTCACCCGTCCACCGCATGGCCAGTGCCGGCAAAGACACGGCCAGGACGGCGTCGAACCCGCCCGCGGCAGCGCCCGGACCCGGGTCCGCGGTGGCAAGCAGGTCAGCCTCCGCGTCGTCGAAGACCACTTCCATGCCAAGCTGCCAGGCCGCGAGGGCCAGGATCACCGACTTCCAGTGCGCGGGCAGGTCCAGGCGCAGCCGCATGCCCGGTTCGGCGTCGAGTTCGTCCTGCAGCAGGTTGGAAGTCTTCGCGACCCAGTTGTCCAGCACGCGGCCAGAGAGTTCAACCCGTTCCGAATCGGGGCCGTACCAGGTCAGCCGGGGCGCCGTGGCCTGGCCGGACCGCAGTGCTGTCATCAGGTCGATTGCCGGAATGCTCATGCCCTCATCTTGCCACGGCTGTTGTCGCGGCCGATCAGTCCCCGGCTCCGTGACGTCCGTCACCCCGGCGGCCCCGGCGTTCGGCGGGGTCCGCGCAGGGCGCGGGAAAATTTCCCGAAAATTCAATGAAAAGCCCCAAAAGTGCTCAGTACCCTGATTATTCCGCGGGTTCTCGCGGGAGAGGAGAAAAAATTCCGGGCGTGGCGTGCCTCCACTTTGTGTATCAAGTTGATTATTATCTCCGCCGTGGCTTGACTCCCGGATACTTACACGCGTGTAATTAGTTATCTAAAGCCACTGCACAAAAACCGGCACTCAACCGAGTGTCCAAGGGGGTCTTGCAGTGGCTGCAAATCAGGAGGGGGACGCCATGGGGCTAGCAGAGCGTATCCATGAAGATGCCGTAGTTGCCGGCCAGGCCACGGCGAAATACCGGTCACGCGGCGTGCCGACTGACTGGTACGTAGATCCGGCGGATCCGGACGCAGCTGACCGCTATAACGAACACACCAAGGATTCCCTGCAGGAGGCCGCCACGGCCTTCCTCGCAGCGCACGACGAGCTCCTGTCCGGCCCGGATCATGACACCGATCCCCTCGACCCGCCGATGGAGCTCCATTCGCCCGGTTCCGGTACCGCCGGGCAGCGGGTCTGGATCGGCCTGCCGTCCCGGCAGGAATTCGACGACGAGGGCGAGCTCGGCTGGCAGACCGATGCCCTGTGCGCCCAGACTGATCCCGAAGCCTTCTTCCCCGAAAAGGGCGGCTCCACCCGCGACGCCAAGAAAGTCTGCGGCGCCTGCAATGTGCGTTCCCAGTGCCTCGAGTACGCCTTGTCCAACGACGAGCGCTTCGGGATCTGGGGAGGCCTCTCCGAGCGCGAGCGGCGCCGGCTTAGGAAGCGAGCAGTCTAATTCTTCAAGAAGTACGAGTCACCGCCGTCGTGGTCTCCCACGACGGCGGTGATTTTCTCCCCAGGACCCTTGCGGCGCTGGCGGCCCAAACACGGCCCGCCGACGCCGTGATCGGTGTCGACACCGGATCCCGCGACCACTCCGCCGCCCTCCTTGAACAGGAACTGGGCAAGGCCAACGTCACTGTCTTCGACCAGCCCAGGTCCGGCATGGGTGGAGCCGTCATGGCCGGGCTCAAGGCCCTCGCGCCGTGGCCTGCGGAGGGCTCCGCCGCCACGGCGCCGGGCACCGACTGGATCTGGCTGCTGCACGACGACGCCGCACCGGCACCCGAGGCCCTGGCCGAACTCCTCCGTGCGGTCGAGCGGGCGCCGTCGGTCACGGTTGCAGGCTGCAAGCAGCTGGACTGGCATGCCGAGCGGCGGCTGATCGACGTCGGGCTCTCCACGAGCCGCTGGGCCGAGCGGCTGACGCTGATCGACGCCGACGAGCTCGACCAGGGCCAGTACGACGGCCGCAGCGATACCTTTGCGGTCAATTCCGCCGGCATGCTGGTCCGCCGCGACATCTGGGAGGAGCTCCGGGGCTTCGATCCGGCCCTGCCCGGCAGCGGCGACGACGTCGACTTCTGCTGGCGCAACCGTCTCGCCGGGCACCGCGTGGTGGTGGTCCCCAGCGCCCGGATGTTCCATGTCTCGCACCGTCCCCACGCCCTTGGCAACGCGACGGCCGCACGCAAGGCACAGGTGCACCTGCGGCTCAAGCACGCGGCCGGCTGGAAAGTCCCGCTGCACGCGGCCGGCGCCCTCCTGGGCAGCCTCTTCAAACTCGTCCTGAGCATTGCGGTCAAGGACCCGGGGCACGGGTTCTCCCAACTGCTGGCGACCTTTGCCGCACTGGGCCGCCCGGCGGCGGTGGTCCGCGGACGCCGCAATGCCGCGCGCACCCGCCGGATCCGGCGCTCCGTCATGAAAGGACTGCAGACGCCGCGCCGTGAGGTCTGGGCGCACCGGCGCTCCCTGATTGAGGCGCTCGGCGCCGACGACTTCGGCAGCGAATTGACAGGTGCCGGTCCGCTGGCCGAGCAGCCCACCGGGAACACCGGCAATGCTGACGATTTCGCCGCCATCGCCACCCCGGACCGCGGCTGGGTGGGCAGCGGTGCGGTGCTGGCCATCCTCCTGACCCTGGCGGTCTCCCTGACAGGGTTGCTTAGCCTGTTCCGGGCCCCGGCCGTCTCCGGCGGCGCGCTGATCCCCGTCTCATTGCGCCTCTCCGAAATCTGGAACCATGCCTCCACCTGGTGGATCAGTCTGGGCGCGGGCCTGCCGGGCCACGGCGACCCCTTTGGCTACCTGCTGTGGGTGCTCGGTGTGCTCGGTGCCGGCGATGCCAACGGCGGCGTGGGCTGGTTGTTGATCCTCGCCATGCCGCTGTCTGCGCTGGGCGCGTGGTTCGCTGCCGGCGCCCTGACTGCCCGCCGGAGGCTGCGCCTTGCGGCCGCTCTGCTGTGGGCCGCGGCGCCGGCACTCCAGGTGTCGCTGAACCAGGGCCGGCTCGGCGGCTTGGTCGCGCACGTCATGATCCCGGTGGTCGTCCTGGCGCTGCTCCGGGCGACCGGCACGGCCGCGGGCCGCGGCATCCATGCCGTCCCGGCCCCGGGGCAGGGACGGCTCATCCCCACGCCGGCCGCCCGTCCCGGCGTCAACGGGACGCCGTCGTGGACGGCTGCGGCCGCCGCGGGCCTCGCCCTGGCCGTGGTCACCGCCGCGGCGCCCTCGCTGCTGCTGCCGTCCATGGCCGTCGTGGCCCTCTGCGGCGTGCTGTTGGGCCGGCGCGGCCGCACGGTGTGGTGGGCGCTCCTGCCCAGCCTGGCACTGTTCCTGCCCTTCGCCTTCTCGGTCCTGGACCGGCCGCGGGCGCTCCTGGCCGACCCGGGTCTGCCGCTCGGTTTCGACGCCGCCCCACTGTGGCAACAGGCCCTGGGGCAGCCACTGAACTTCGACGCCGGCGCCGGACTCACCGGGCTCAGCGCCTTCGGCGGGTCCGCCGCAGGTTCCGCCGGGCCGGCCGGTCTGCCGTGGGCACTGCTGCTGGCCTTGCTGTTGGGGCTGCCGGTGCTGCTGCTGGCCCTGGCCGCACTCTTCATGCCGCGCCGGCTTGTGCTGGCCGGACGCACCCGGACGGCACGGGGCCTGTGGGCCGTGGCCGTCCTGATGCTGGCCGGCGGCTGGCTCGCCGGGCATGTCGCCTCCGGCGCCAGCGCCGAGGTCCTGGTCACTCCGTTCCCCGGCCCCGCCGTTTCGGCGGCCGCGTTCGCGTTCCTGGGCGCTGCCCTGATCGGAGCCGAAGGGCTCCTGGACGCCGCCGACCGGACCGCCGGTTCCGGGCTGGCACGGAAGGTCCTGGTCCGCGGTACGGCCGCGGCATCCATGGTCCTGCTGCTGGCTGCGCCCCTGGCCGGGTTTACCGTGTGGACCGCACAAAACCTGCTGCAGCCCGCGTCGCAGACACCGACACAGGCAGCGGCAGCCACCGCGGGACCCTCCGGTCTCGGGACCCCGAGGCTCGTCCAGCCTGCCCAGGCCCGCACGCTGCCCGCCACGGCGGTTGATCGCGGCGAGGGCCCGGAACAGTCCAGGACGCTCCTGATTGCCAGCAACGAGGACGGAAGCTTCGACGCAACACTCATGCGCGGAGCCGGGACCACCCTGGACGCGCTCTCAACGATCGCCGCCGCCCGCGGCATCATGGGAGCGCCGGGCCAGGAGACGGTCCGCGACGACGACGCCGTCGCCGGATCGCTCCGGAACGTCGTGGCCACCATCGTCGCCGGCGAAGGCGTGGATCCGCGGGAGGACCTCGAGCGGCTCGGCGTCGGCTTTGTCGTGCTCCGGGTTGCCGATTCAGCCTCCGAATTGACGGCCAGCCGCATGGACGCAGTCCCCGGACTTGTCGCCGTCGGCCAGACGGGGACGGGATGGCTCTGGCGGGTCAGCCCGCAGGACCGGCCCGGCATCACGGACTCCGACGTCGCGCACCGGGTCCGGGTAGTGGACGGCAGCGGCGCCGCCATCGGACTGCTCCCGTCCGAAGAAGTCTCGGCGGCCGGCACGGTCCCGGCCGGCCCCGAGGGCCGCCTTGTGGTGCTCGCCGAGCGGGCCGATCCGGGCTGGAGCGCCTGGCTTGACGGGCGCCGCCTGACCTCAACGACGTCGGGATGGTCGCAGGCCTTCACACTGCCGGCCCAGGGCGGCCAGTTAAGCATCCGTTACGAAGCGCCGTGGGCCGTCCTGATCGGAATTGCGCAGGCCGTGATGATCGGGCTGACCGTCCTCCTCGCCGTGCCCATGCCTGCCCGCCGGTCCAACACCGGCCTGTCCAGGGACGAAGCCTCCCTGCGTAAGGAACATCAGCATGTCTAAGGGCCACAACGAAAAAGAAACCGAAACGGAAGCCGAAACGGGTCCGTCGCCGCGGAAGCGGCGGCTGCCGCGGGCCGGAGTGATCGGCGGCATCCTCTCCGCGGTGGCCCTCGTTGCCGCGGGCGGCGGCCTGGTATCGGCGGCGTCGCTGACGCCCCAGAACCCCGCCAGCAGGCAGCTCGAGGCCCCCGTCGCCGCGGTTCCGGCCGGCAGCAGCGTCGGGGTCTGCCCGGGCCCGGCCCGGCTGCTTGAGGGCACCCCCGTGGGCACCGACCCCCAGTTCAGTCCGGAATCCGCCACCGCGAAAACAGCCGTCAGCGCCGCCGTGCTCGGCTCAAGCGCCGGCATCATCCCCGGCAGCCGGCTCGCCCCGCTTAAAGGTGCCCCCCTCGCCGACATCGCGCCGGGCACCGCGCCCACAGCTTCCGCGCCCCCGGCTTCCGCGGCTGCGGCCCGCACGCCCGTGCTGGTCGCCGGCGTCGTGCCCCAGCGCGAGGTGGACAACATCAGCGTCCTCAGCGCCGATGCCCAAAACAACCACCAGGCAGCTGCCGGCGCCGTCCTGAGCTACACGGCAGAGGACGGGGACCTCCAGGGTTCCGCGGCTGCCGCGTGCCAGCAGCCCGGCAACGATCTCTGGCTGGTCGGCGCCAACACCGCGCTCGGCCGGTCGGCGGTCCTGAACCTGACCAATGCCTCCAGCACGCCGGCGACGGTGAGCCTGGACCTCGTTGGCTCCGAGGGCCCGATCCAGGCTCCCGGAAGCCGCGGCCTGCTGGTGGCGCCCGGCACCACCCGCTCCATCATCCTGGCCGGGCTCGCGCCGGGACAGGAACGGCTCGGCGTGCGGGTCCGCAGCACCGGCGGCCCGGTGGCTGCCGTGATCCAGCAAAGCGTGCTCCGCGGCCTCACACCCGGCGGCGTCGACTTCATCACCCCCGGCACCGCCCCGTCCGTCAGCCAGGTGGCCGCCGGTCTCGACATCCAGGATCCCGCGGCGCTGGCCGCGCTCAAGGCAAAGCCCGGCTTCGCCGACGCCGGACCGGCCCTCGAAGTCGCCGTGCCGGGGGCCACCGACGCGGTGGTCGAGATCAAGCTGTATGGTCCCGACGGCCAGAAGGCGCTGCCCGGCGGCGGCGTGGTGACGGCGAAGGCCGGCGCGGTCACGGAAGTTTCCCTGGCCGGGGTCCCGGCCGGGACCTACACCGTGGCGGCGAGCTCGGATGTCTCGTTCGCGGCCACGACCCGGCTCACGCGGGGACTGCAGGCCGGGGACGCGGCGGACATCGCGTTTTCCGCCGCCTCGGCGCGGCTGGGCAGCCAGCACATCGTTGCGGTTCCGCGCACGGGCGACCGGCAGCTCGTTCTCGGTGCCCCCGCCGGCCGGGCGACCGTGACCTACACGCCAATCACTGCGGACGGCAAGATCCGGACCGCAGGCACCGCCGACATTGCCGGCGGAACCACCGTTTCCATCAAGATCCCCGCTGACGTGGGCGGCTCGCCGCTCGTGGGCTATGTGGTGTCCGCCGCCGGGGATCCGGCGTACGGGGCACTTGTTCTGGCGCGGGACGGCCGGCAGGACATTTCCGCGGTGGCGCTGGCGCCGGAAGCGGCAGGACAACGGCAGGTCCCCGTCACGCTGGGCTACTAGGCCCGGGGCAGGCCGGACGCAGGCTCGGGCTAGTACCGGCGGCGGTAGACGGGGTCGAGGGACTCCGGGGGTACGCCGAGCATCTCGGCCGTGTATTCCACGACGACGTCGTGCACGAGGTCCTGGAGTTCGTCCCGGGTTCCGCATACCTGCTCCACCACCCGGCGGTACAGCGTGATGACCGGTCCGTCCTCGGCCGTGGCAGCAGTGAAAGCGCCCATCGGCGCGGGCGTGCGGTCCGCCACGAGCTGCTCCAGGCCCGGGGGGATCTCGTCAACGGCGAAGCGGACGCCGTCGAGCGGCTTGCCCCAGATGTCGTGCAGCCGCTGGGCCGAGTCCAGGACGAAGTCATCGAAGCGGTCGGAGCGCGTCCGGTAGCCGGGCACGGTGGGGAGTATGAGCTCGCCGCGAAGGCCCCGGCCGTGCCGGTTCCTGCGGCGCTGCCGGAAGGTCTTTCCCTGGACGGCGGCAGGCGACCCGGCCAGAGGCGCGCCGGCGGGGCCGGAACCGGCGCCTGTGCGTCCGGCGTCGGGGTCAGCCAACCGGACCGTGAAACCCGAATCGTGGTGCGATGACTGCATATCTTGACTCTAAACCCGCGCAATGAAATACGCGATACAGCCCCGACGGCGATCCGCCGCCGCTCCGCCGCGGCCGCGCCGCGGCGCCGCCGCGGCACAACGACAGACGTTTCAATGCGCAGCCCCCGGCCCGAGGGGGAGTAGTCTGTGATGTCGTGGGTGCAATTCGTATTTGTTCTAGGTCTGCCTGCCGCAATTCTGCGGTGGCCACTTTGACGTACGTCTACGCCGACTCCACGGCCGTTCTGGGCCCGCTGGCGACGTACGCCGAACCGCACTGCTACGACTTGTGCGAACAGCACGCCGATTCGCTGACCGTGCCGCGCGGCTGGGAAGTCATGCGGCTGGCGATGCCCGCAACCCCGGCCGGCCCCGGCCCCGACGACCTCCTGGCCCTTGCCAACGCGGTCCGCGAAGCGGCCTCCCGTCCGGCTGCGGGGGAAACGGCGAAGGGGCAGCGCACGCTGCACCCGGCGCTGGAGGCACCGGCCCCGGCTGAGGGCGTCCGGCGCGGACATCTGCGCGTCCTGCGCGAACCTTCCTAAGGCGTCAACTGGCGGTAGGGTGGAAACTGCAAAAAGCCGTCAGCCACTTAGCCACCGGCGCCCTGTTGCGGCGCCCATCAGGGAGCGTTCACCATGCCCAAGCTCAGTTCCGAACTGTTGTCTGTCCTGCGATGCCCCGTCACCGGCTCCGGCCTGGTGCAGGAAGGCGACGAGCTCGTCACCGTCACGGCAGATGGCGCCGGGAACAAGCTGCGGTACAAAATCGAGGACGGCATCCCGCTGTTGCTGCCGCCGGAACTGCTGCCCGCCGCCGCGGCGGCCCCCGCTGACCAGCACGACGCGAAGCTGCACGACGCCGCCCCGCGCCACGCCGCGGAATAGCGCGCCCCGCGCCACGCCGCGGAATAGCCGCCCCAAAACGCCGCCGGGCACCCATCGGGGAGGCCCGCGGCACCGAATGACTGCTTAGATCCTGCTCCAATCCAGAATCGCCCAGCTCCAGACACGCGATGCCACCGGCCACAACAAAGGACTCAGATGACTTTCGATTACAAGATTGCGGACATTTCCCTGGCCGAGGCGGGCCGCCACCAGATCCGCCTCGCCGAGCACGAGATGCCCGGACTCATGTCCCTGCGCGAGGAGTTCGGCGCCAGCCAGCCGCTCAAGGGCGCCCGGATCGCCGGATCCCTGCACATGACCGTCCAGACCGCGGTGCTGATCGAGACCCTTACCGCCCTCGGCGCCGAAGTCCGCTGGGCGTCCTGCAACATCTTCTCCACCCAGGACGAAGCCGCCGCCGCAGTGGTGGTCGGCAACGGCACCGTCGAGGACCCCCAGGGCGTCCCCGTCTTCGCCTGGAAGGGCGAGACGCTGGAGGAATACTGGTGGACCGCCCAGCAGATCCTCACGTGGCCGGGCGCCGACGCCAACCCTGAGCTGGGCCCGAACATGATCCTGGACGACGGCGGCGACGCCACCATGCTGGTGCACAAGGGTGTCGAGTTCGAGGCCGCCGGCGCTGTCCCCGCCGCCGCCGAGGACGAGTCCGAGGAAGGCCGGGTGTTCCTCGACGTGCTGCGCGCATCCCTCGAGTCCGACCCGCAGAAATGGACCCGCATCGGCGCCCTCCTGCTCGGCGTCACCGAGGAGACCACCACGGGCGTGCACCGCCTGTACCAGCTGGCGGAGCAGGGCAAGCTGCTCTTCCCGGCGATCAACGTCAACGACTCTGTCACCAAGAGCAAGTTCGACAACAAGTACGGCATCCGCCACTCCCTGCCGGACGGCATCAACCGCGCCACCGATGTCCTGATGGGCGGCAAGGTCGCCGTCGTCTGCGGTTACGGCGACGTCGGCAAGGGCGCAGCGGAGGCCTTCCGCGGCCAGGGGTCGCGCGTGATCGTCACGGAGATCGACCCGATCTGCGCGCTCCAGGCGGCCATGGACGGCTACCAGGTCGCCAAGCTGGAATCCGTCCTCAGCGAAGGCCACATCTTCATCACCACCACGGGCAACAAAGACGTCATCATGGCCAAGCACATGGCCGAGATGCGTGACAAGGCCATCGTGGGCAACATCGGGCACTTCGACAATGAGATCGACATGGCCGGGCTGGCGCGGGTCCCCGGCATCAAGAAGGTCGAGATCAAGCCCCAGGTGCACGAGTGGGTCTTCGAAGCTGACCCGGCCACGGGTAAGGGCGGCCGCTCCATCATCGTCCTGTCCGAAGGCCGCCTGCTGAACCTCGGCAACGCCACCGGACACCCCTCGTTCGTCATGAGCAACTCCTTCGCCAACCAGACGATCGCCCAGATTGAACTGTTCACGAAGGCCGGCCAGCCCGAGGGCGAGCGGGAATACGAGAACCAGGTGTACGTCCTGCCCAAGATCCTGGACGAAAAGGTCGCCCGCCTGCACCTGGGTGCCCTCGATGTGGAGCTGACCGAGCTGTCCAAGGAACAGGCGGAGTACCTGGACGTCGACGTGGCCGGACCGTACAAGCCCGGTCACTACCGCTACTAGGAACCCTCCCAAAGGGCCCCGGACGAAGGTCCGGGGCCCTTTGTTGTGACCGTTTTGGGGGCACTTTTGTAACCGGATCGTGGTCGAATCGGGCCGGGGTTCCAAGGTAATTCGCTTATGCTGGCAGGATGACGTGTGGAAACGCCCGGGTCCTGTGATGGCCCTGAAAACCTGGAGTACCGGCCGAAAGATCGCCCTGCTGGGGGTGCTCTGTGCCCTGGCAGCCGGCGGCGGAGCCTTCGCCGCGGCGGCTCCGGGGCTGGCCCAGTCCGGGATTTCCTCCGAGGCCGGGTCCCCGTCCCGGACGACGCCGGGACTCGCCGTCCCGGTGGTCGCCCCCGCAGAACTGGCCGTCTCGCCCGCCGACGGCGCCAAGCAGGTCAACCCTGCGGCGCCGGTTTCCCTCAAGGTCACGAACGGCCGGATTGACCGCGTGGCCCTGACGAGCGATGACGGCGACACCGTTGACGGCACCTTGGGCACGGACGGGTCCGCCTGGACGTCCTCCGGCAACCTGACATTCAACACGCGGTATAACTTCACGTACTCCGTGGTGGACGACGCGGGACGCGAGACCCACAGCACGCGCGCGTTCACCACCGTGTCGACCGCCAACGAGGCCGACGCCGCCATATACCCCTTGGACGGGATGAAGGTGGGTGTGGCCCAGCCCCTGCAGATCACCTTCAGCGAGCCGGTCCTGAACCGGACCGCCGTCGAAAAGGCCATCAAGATCACCTCGACGTCCGGCCAGGTGGGTGATTTCCACTGGTTCAACAACAACACTGTCCGGTACCGGCCGGAGGCCTTCTGGGCCGCGAACAGCACCATCACCATGGACATGAAGCTGTTCGGCGTCGAGCTCGGCAACGGGCAGGTCGGCAACTTCAACAAGACGGTAACGGTCCATATCGGGGACAAGAAGGTGGCCGTCGCCGACGCCAAGGCCCATACGTTCTCGGTCAGCATCAACGACAAGCCGGCCGGACACTGGCCGGCGACCATGGGTGACACCCGGTTCCCGTCGGCACGGGGCTTGCTCGTGTTTATGGAGAAGCACCGTGTGGAGCACATGGATGCCTCCACGATTGGGCTCAAACCGGGGGACCCGGCCTACTACGGCCAGCTGGACGTCAACTACGCCACGCGCCTGACGCCCAGCGGGGAATTCATCCACCAGGCCACGGAGTCCGCGATGCCCTACATCGGCAAGACGAACCTCTCCCACGGCTGTATCGGCCTGGGCCCGGACGGCGCGAAGTGGGTGTTCGACAATATGACCACCGGCGACGTCGTCCAGGTGGTGAACACCGAGGGGGAGTACGCCAACTTCGATGACGGCTTCGGGGACTGGAACATCCCTTGGGCCCAATACGCCAACTGACGGGGTGGCACCTCGCTGAGCCCAATCCTCTGACGGTAGGCTCAGAGCCAGATAAGTTGCGCAGCCGGGCGCAGGCCGGGCAGCGCAGAAGCCTACGGAAGCGAAGCTCCACGTGACTGACAAGAGTCCCACCCCTCCCGACCGGCCGGATCCGCACCTGGACCCGTCGGACGACACCGACGAACCGGCGTTCGACTGGATGAAGCCGGCCGCCGCTGGCAAGCCCACGGCGGGCACGGCAGCCGGCCCGGCAGGGCCGGCCGCAGCCGCCGGCAAGCCCATGGCGGGCACGGCAGCCGGCCCGGCAGGGCCGGCCGCAGCCGCCGGCAAGGCAGGATCAGCCGCAGCAGCGGGATCAGCAGAGGGCACGGCAGCGCCGTCGGCAACGCCCACCGCCAGCCAGCCGGAGAGCCGCGCCGACCGCAAGGCGGCCGAGGCCGCCGCCACGGGGCCGTCGGATACTTCCCCGTCGGACGTGGCCACGTCGCATGCTGCCACGTCGAATGATGAGGCGCGCGGGGCAGGAGCCGGCGCATCAGCCCGCGCACGTCCTGACACCGACCCCGAGGACGAAGTCGAACGCCGCAACGCCGAACGCCGTAATGCCGAACGCGAGCAGGCGGCCAAGGCCAAGCCCGTCCTGCCGCGGGTGCTTCAGGTGCTGCTCGCCGTGTTCTACCCGGTCATCCTGCTGGTGCTCGCCGTCCGCGCCGTGACCAGCCCCCTGTTCCTCTGGGTGGAATACAACCGTCCGGGCTTCCCCGGTGACGGCTACGGCTTCAGCACCGATGACCGCATGACGTACGGTTCCTACGCGGTGGACTACCTCAGCAACTGGTCGGGCCCCCGCTACCTCGGCGATCTTGTGGACCAGAGCGGGGAGCGGTTGTTCAAGGACGGCGAAGTCAGCCACATGGCCGACGTCAAGGCCGTGATCCTGTCCACTTTCGGCGCCGGTACCCTGCTGATCCTGCTGGGCCTGGTGGCGGTGATCTACCTCAAGCGGCGCCATAACGGGGGAGTCCGCCGCGGCCTGTTCGCCGGCTCGATCGTCACCCTTGCACTCATCATCGGCCTCGGGACCCTCGCGGTACTCGGCTGGGAGCAGTTCTTCACCGATTTCCACCGTATTTTCTTCGCCAACGGGACCTGGACATTTACGCTTCAGGACACCCTGATCCGGCTCTTCCCGGGCCAGTTCTGGATGGACGCCGGGATCGTCATCGGAAGCCTCGTGCTGCTCGCTTCCTTGGTCACCCTCGTCCTGACCTGGCCCACGCGCCGGCGCCGCGGCCTCGGCAAGAAGGCCGCCGCCACGTCCAAGGGCACCGATACTGATGCCGGCGCCGGCGCCACCGCCGAGGCTGCGCCCGCGGCGGACGGCACGGCAGGCAGCGACGCAGAGGGCCCGGCGCGCACCCGGCACACCGTCTGACGACGGGGCGGTTGCCCGGGGTCAGCCGTAGATGCGGTTGATGTGCTGTTCGTAGTCCCGCACGACGGCGGCCCGCTTGAGTTTGAGCGAGGGGGTCAGGTGCCCTGATTCCACGGTGAAGTCGGCGTCCAGGATGACGAAGCTGCGGATGGACTCGGCCTTGGAGACCGTGAGGTTCGCGGCATTGATGGCTTCCTGGATCGCGGCCCGGACCGTCTGGTCCGTGGCGGCTTCGGCCGGCGCCATGACGGGCACCTTCCGGGCGGCGCACCAGTTGCGCAGTCCTTCCGGGTCCAGGTTCACCAGTGCCGAGACGAAGGGCCGGCCGTCGCCAACGACCACGGCCTGTCCGACCAGCTGGTGCTCCCGGATCTTCTCCTCGAGCGGGCCCGGGGCGACATTCTTGCCGCCGGCTGTGACCAGCAGGTCCTTCTTCCGGCCCGTGATGGTCAGGAATCCGTCCTCGTCGAGGGAGCCGAGGTCGCCGGTCCGGAAGAAACCGTCCACGAAGGCCTCAGCGTTGGCGGCCTCGTTGGCGTGGTAGCCCTTGAAGACGCCGATGCCCTTGACCAGGATCTCGCCGTCGTCGGCCACCCGGACCGTGGTGCCCGGCACCGGGATGCCGACGGTGCCCACCTTGGTCCGCGCCGGGGTGTTGGCTGTGCAGGGCGCCGTGGTTTCGGTCAGGCCGTAGCCTTCCAGGACGGGGATGCCCACGCCGCGGAAAAAATGGGCGTCGTTGGAGCTCAGCGGGCTCGCGCCGGAGACCGTGTACCGCAGCTGGCCGCCGAAGGCCTGCCGGAGCCTGGGATACAGGATCCGGTCGAAGACTGCGTGCCGGGCACGCAGCAGGAGCCCCGGGCCCGTGCCGTTGCCCCGGGAGGCGGCGTCGAGGGCCTTGGAGTAGTCGATCGCGGCCGCCGCTGCGGCTGTGAAGATCCGTTCCTTGCCGGCGGCGTCGGCCTTCTGCGCGGCTCCGGCGTAGACCTTTTCGAAGATCCGGGGGACCACCAGCAGAAAGGTGGGTTTGAAGCTGTCCAGGTCGTCCAGGAGCTCTTTGGCACTGGCGGTGTGGCCGAGGGTGGATCCGGAGCTCAGGCAGACCACCTGTACCGCCCGGGCCAGGACGTGCGCCAGGGGCAGGAACATCAGCGTCCGGGAACGCGGCTGCATGAGGAGCTCGGGCAGGAACAGGACGATGTTCTTGGCCACGAGGGCAAAGTTGGCGTGGGTGATCTCGCAGCCCTTGGGCTTGCCGGTGGTGCCCGAGGTGTAGACCAGGGACGCGACATCCGCCAGGGACGCCGCGGTCCGGTGGCGTTCCAGCTCGGCGTCGGTCACCCCGGTGCCGGCCGCGGCCATGCTTGCCAGGTTCGGTGCGGCGCCGTCGTGCTCCATCCGCACGACGGCAACAAGCCTGTCACCGAGGACGGTGGAGGCGTCCAGGACGCCCTGGACGAGGGCGGCCCTGGCGTGGTCCTCGACGAACACCCGCCGGGCCCCCGAATCATGGAGAATCCACTCGACCTGGGCCGCGGAGGAGGTCTCGTAGATCGGGACGGTGACGCCGCCGGCGAACCAGATGGCGAAGTCCACCACCGTCCACTCGTACCGGGTGGCGGACATGACCGCGACGGTTTCGCCCGGCGTGAGTCCGCCGGCGATCAGGCCCTTGGCAAGGGCAGTGACCTGCTCCAGGAAGTGCTGGACGGAGACGTCGGTCCAGCCGGCGGGGCCTTTGCGGGAGTAGAGGGCGTGCACGGGATCCTTCGCGTGCTGCTCCAGGAGCAGGTCAGTCACGTTGCTCTCCGGGTCCAGCTCCACGAGCAGTCCGGTGCTTGCTTCTCTCACAGCCGAGTCTCCATTTCCTGGTCCGCCCGGAGTTCGGCGGACATTCCCCTGCAATCCTGCCCTAGATCCAGGACGGCATCCACATCCGGATGCGCCAGTCCTGGTACGGGATCACCTCGGCCGTCCAGACCGGGTAGAAGAACGCGGACACCAGCACGGCCGCCACCACGAACAGCGCCACCAGGTAGAACCCGGACCGCCGGCGCCAGAGGGGGTCGGCGCGCTGGCCGAGCACCAGCCCCAGGCAATAGACGAGCGCCAGCACCAGGAACGGTTCAAAGGACACGGCGTAGAAGAAGAAGGTGGTGCGCTCCGGGTACATGAACCAGGGGAGATATCCTGCGGCCACTCCGGCCAGGACTGCGCCGGCGCGCCAGTCGCGGCGGCCCGCCCACCAGAACAGCAGGACACCCAGGCTCACGGCCGCGCTCCACCAGATCAACGGGTTGCCGACGGAGAGGATGGCGGTGGTGCAGTTGGTCAGCTCGCAGCCCGGGGTGCCCTGCCCGGGGGATTCGTAGAAGAAGGACGTGGGCCGGCCCATGACCAGCCAGCTCCAGGCGCTGGCCTCGTAGGGGTGGTCGGCACTGAGGCCCTGGTGGAACTTATAGGCCTCCAGGTGGTAATGCGCCAGGGACCGTACGGCGTTCGGCAGCCAGCCCCACTCGGCCGAGGGATTGGCGTCGGCCCAGTGCCTGAAGTAGGCGTCCGTGGAACGGAACCACCCGGTCCAGGTGGCGCCGTAGACCAGGGCGGCCACCGGAACGATGCTCAGGAAGGCCGGGACGCCGTCCTTGAGGATGCCGCCGCTGATCCAGGCATGCACGCCGGCTATGCGCCGCGCACTGAGGTCCCAGAAGACGGTCAGCAGGCCGAATCCGGCCAGAAAGAACAGGGCGGACCATTTCGTGCCGACCGCCAGGCCCAGGCAGACGCCCGCCGCGAGGCGCCACCACCGGATGCCGAGCCAGGGCCCGGAGGTGAGCTGCAGCGCGGAGGGCCGCCCCGTGGCGGAGGCCGCGGCCTGCCGGCCGAGCCGGGCAGCGAGCCGCCTCCGGCCGTCGTCGCGGTCCATCAGCAGGGCCCCGAACGCGGCGAGGATCCAGAACATCAGGAAGATGTCCAGCAGCGAGGTCCGGGACATGACCAGGTGGTGGCCGTCCACGGCAAGCAGGATGCCGGCCACGGCACCCAGGGTGAGCGAGCGGAAGAGCTTTTGCGCGATCAGGGCCAGCAGGAGGATGGACAGTGTCCCCGTCAGGGCCGCACCGAACCGCCAGCCGAAGGGGTTGTCCGCCCCGAAAAGCCACATGCCCGCGGCGATCATCCACTTGCCGACCGGCGGGTGGACGACGTACTCCGGCGTGTTCAGCAGCACGCCGGGGTTGCCGGCGATGAAGGAGTCGTTCGCCCGGTCCGGCCAGCTGCGCTCGTATCCGCTGACCAGGAAGGAGTACGCGTCTTTGACGTAGTACGTTTCGTCAAAGACCAGGTTGCGCGGCGTGTCCAGCCGGACGAACCGCAGGACGCCGCCCAGCGCGGCCGTCAGGACGGGAATGAGCCAGTACCAGAGCCGAAGCGACGCCGGGTAGTCCCGCCAGCTCTGGAGGCCGCCGATCAGGCGTTCCCTGAGGGCCTCCGGGGTGTTGGCCTCGGCGGGGCGGCCGATCCAGCGGTGCCCTTCAAGGTTGCGGCCGGTGCTGAAGCGGCTCCGGTCCTTGCCGGCCGCCCGGCCGTCGGGACGGCTGGGACCTGTTGCCGGCGATGCATCGGGGCCAGTCTCGGGCTGCCGCGTGGGGGTCTGGGTCACGTTGCCCATGCTACCTTTCGCAGCTGTGCTCGCAGGCCCCCGCCCCGGCGGCAGTAGGCTGGTCCTGTGGACCACGAACCCAGCCCTTCCCCCCTTCCTCCCCTCGATCCTCCCTTCGACGGTGATGCCGCCGCCGCCGTTCCCGCCCCTGATTCCGCGTCTGTTTCCGCCGCTGTTTCCGCCAGTGTTCTCGCCCCTGGCGGGCCCGGCAGGATCGTTCTCGCCGCGACGCCGATCGGCAATGCGGGCGATGCCTCGGCGCGGCTCGTGGAGTTGCTCGCGACGGCGGACATCGTCGCCGCGGAGGACACCCGGAGGCTGCACCGCCTTGTGCAGAACCTCGGCGTCACCGTGGCCGGCCGGATCATCAGCTATCACGAGCACAATGAGGCAGCCAAGACGGCTGACCTGCTGGAGCAGGTCCGGTCCGGCAAGACCCTTGTGATGGTGACCGACGCCGGCATGCCCTCTGTCTCTGATCCGGGGTTCAGGCTGGTTGAAGGCGCCGTGGCGGCCGGCCTCACCGTCACCGCGGCCCCGGGACCCTCCGCCGTGCTGACCGCCCTGGCCCTGTCGGGCCTGCCGACGGACCGCTTCTGCTTCGAGGGTTTCCTGCCCCGCAAGGCCGGTGAACGCTCCTCGCGGCTGGCCGATCTCGACACCGAGCGGCGCACCATGGTGTTCTTCGAGGCGCCGCACCGTCTGGAGCCCATGCTGAGGGCCCTGCGTGAGAGCTTTGGCGCCGACCGCCGGGCTGCCGTCTGCCGCGAACTCACCAAGACCTATGAAGAGGTCATCCGCGGCACCCTGCGCGAACTGCTTGAATGGGCCGAGTCCAGCGAGGTACGCGGCGAAATCGCCGTGGTGGTGGGCGGCGCCCCGGAACGCGAACCCGGCCGCCCCGAGGATCATGTGGCCGCCGTCAACGGGCTGATAGCCCAGGGCATCCGGCTGAAGGAGGCTGTCGCCGCAGTGGCCGATGACGCGAAGGTCAGCAAGCGCGAACTCTATGCCGCGGTCCTCGCCGCGCGCTGAGCCGTGCGCTGAGCCAGGTGGTGGGTGCCGGGCGGCGGGTTCCGGCGCGCTGCTTGCCTCGGGGGCCGGCCGGAACCGGGCTCCACGCGCACGCAGAACGGTTGTGCAGCTGCACAGCATAGTCTGGATACAGTAGTGCGCGCATGCATAGACTTGCCAGTGAGCGCGGCAGTAGCGTGGCAGTAATCCAGACGCCCGTGCCTGCCTGTGGGAACGAGCGTCCTACAACGAAAACTCATTCAAGAAACTTGTGCCCGCACTAGTTCAACCGAATTGCTGACGAGGGAGTCATTGTGACTGTAACTGCCCAGCCTATTGTTTCCGCGGACCGGGAGAGCGCCCTGCTGGCGTCCGTTCCGACGGGTCTGCTGATCAACGGCGAATGGCGTCCGGCCGTGTCCGGGAAGACCTTCGACGTCGAGGATCCCGCGACCGGGAAGGTCCTGCTCAGCATTGCCGACGCCGGTCCCGAAGACGGCAAGGCGGCCCTGGACGCGGCCGCCGCCGCGCAGGAGTCCTGGGCCAAGGTCCCGGCCCGGGAACGCGGCGAGATCCTGCGCCGCGCCTTCGAGCTGGTGACCGAACGGGCCGAGGACTTCGCGCTCCTGATGACCCTGGAGATGGGCAAGCCGCTGGCCGAGGCCCGTGGCGAGGTCACCTACGGTGCCGAGTTCCTGCGCTGGTTCTCGGAAGAGGCCGTCCGCGCGTTCGGCCGCTACTCGGTTTCCCCGGACGGCAAGTCCCGGCTGCTGGTGACCAAGAAGCCGGTGGGCCCGTGCCTTTTGATCACGCCGTGGAACTTCCCGCTGGCGATGGCCACCCGCAAGATCGCCCCGGCGGTCGCGGCCGGCTGCACGATGGTGCTCAAGTCCGCGAACCTGACCCCGCTGACCTCCCAGCTGTTCGCGGCCGTGATGGTCGAGGCCGGCCTGCCCGCCGGTGTCCTGAACGTCATCCCGACCTCCACGGCCGGCGCCACCACGGGTCCGCTGATCAAGGATCAGCGCTTGCGCAAGCTGTCCTTCACCGGTTCCACCGAGGTCGGCCGCCGGCTGCTCGCGGACGCGTCCGAGACGGTGCTGCGGACCTCGATGGAACTCGGCGGGAACGCCCCGTTCGTCGTCTTCGGGGACGCCGACATCGACGCCGCCGTCGCCGGGGCGATGCTGGCGAAGCTGCGGAACATGGGCGAGGCCTGCACCGCGGCGAACCGGTTCATCGTGCACGAGTCCGTCGCGGCCGAGTTCGCGGAGAAGTTCGCCGCGAAGATGGCGGATATGACCACCGCCCGGGGCACCGAGGCCGAGTCCAAGGTTGGCCCGCTGATCGATGCCAAGAGCCGGGACAAGGTCCACGAACTCGTCACCGACGCCGTGAACTCCGGTGCTGTCGCCGTGACCGGCGGCTCCGCCGTCGAGGGCCCGGGCTACTTCTACAAGCCCACGATCCTCACCGGCGTGAGCGAGGGCAGCCGGATCCTGTCCGAGGAAATCTTCGGGCCCGTCGCCCCGATCATCACCTTTGACACCGAGGACGAGGCCGTCCGGCTCGCGAACAACACCGAGTACGGGCTGGTGGCCTATGTCTTCACCCGGGACCTGAACCGGGGCATCCGGATGGGCGAACGGCTCGAGACCGGCATGCTGGGCCTCAACGCCGGCGTGGTCTCCAACGCTGCCGCCCCGTTCGGCGGCGTCAAGCAGTCCGGTCTGGGCCGTGAAGGCGGCCTCGAGGGCATCGAGGAATACCTCTACACGCAGTACATCGGCATCGCCGACCCCTACGCCGGCTAGCCACGCCAGCTACCCGCGGCGCACCCGGCGGACGGAGTTGCGGATCTTTCCCCAGGATCCCGCGAACCCCCGCCGGGTGCGTCGTGCTGTCCGGGAGTATTGTGCTGTCCGGGAGAGGAATCCGCGGGGCAGCCGGAGGGCCCGTCGCCAGCCGGACATGACCGACGGCGGGAGCCAGGCCGCGCGCAGCCGGACCAGGAAGCCGGCGTTGGCGCGCAGCGAGGCCTGCACCAGGGCGATCCTGGCCGCGGCGGAGTCGGCCGGATCCGTGGAGCCTGCGGTCCGCGCCGGACCGGCCACGCCGCCCGGGCGGCCGTACTGCTCACGTTCGAAGTCCTCGGTCAGGGCCGCCGCGGCCCGCTGGCCGGGCCCGTCCGCACCGCCGGGTTCCCCCAAAACCGTCGAGGCGCGCAACCGCTCGGAGAAATTCCGCGGCGTTTCGCTCGCTCCGGGCGCCACCCCGTAGTCCGTGGCCAGATCCCGCAGTTCCGCCCAGGCCGGCAGCGCCGTCCCGGCCGTGACGCCGGGATAGCCGCGGGACGCCGTCCTCAGCCTGCGGCGCCGCACGCCGCTGCGCACCAGCCGCGGGGAGGCCACCAGCAGCGCCAGCAGCAGCACCGCGGCAACGCTGTACAGCGCCTGTGCCGCCTGCGCGCCGCTGGGCGCCGGCGTGCCCGCTCCGGGAAGCGGGACCGTGCCGGGGGCCGGGAACGGTGCCTGGGTGGAACCGTCACCGGGGGTCAGGGCGTCGTTGCGGTCGTTGGTGCTGGCACCGCTGCGTGCGGCGGCATCCGTGGCGTACGCCGGAACGACGCCGCGGGACGGTGTCGGCTCAAACGCGACCCAGCCGATGCCCTGGAAATAGAGCTCCGGCCAGGCGTGGGCGTCCCGGGCATCGACCTCGAACTCCGGAAGCGGGCCCTGGCCCGAGACCGCCACCGTGGCCCCCGTGGGGCGCCCCGGCGCGTAGCCCACGGCGATCCTGCTCGGAATGCCCTCCAGCCTGGCCATCACGGCCATGGCGGAGGCGAAATGAATGCAGTAGCCGCTCTTCTGGGTCAGGAAGTCCGCCAGCACGGACAGGCCGTTGCCGTCGTAGCCGCCCTGCACGGGGGACTGCAGCGAGTAGCTGAACTCGGCGGAGCGCAGATACCTCTGGATGGCCATGGCCCGCGAATACGGCGAGTTGGCACCCGCCGTCACGGTTTTAGCTGTGCTGCGCACAACCTCCGGAACATTCGACGGTTCCCGGAGGAACAGTTCGGGGACACCGGTCACTGGCCCGGAAGCGCCCGCCAGCAGCGCTGCCGTGAGCTGCGGAGTGACGGACGAGACCACATATTGCTGGTCGCGGGAATTTGTGTCCACACCCTTGATGCTCAGCGTGGCGGGGTCCCAGCTCCAGCGCCCTGAGAGTCCGTTGACAGCTTCCGGCGCATACGGTGCGGGCAGGTACGGGCTCGTGTACTGGCCGGTGTTGACGGCCGTAATTACGCGGAGCTCGGCCGGGGCGGTTTCATGCCCGGCCTCGAGCCGGCCGGTTCCCGGCTGCCGGCTCGACTCCCGGTCATCGGGTGACCAGGAATCGCCGTCAAAGGTGTCCACGGTCACCGAGCGCAGGTACGGCGTCGTCGGCGCGTTCGTGGCGAAGGTGATCCGGCCCTCGCCGGAGGGGCTGCGCAGGCTGTTGCCCAGGCTGATCATCGGATTGAGGCCGGTGGCGCCGCCGAACGGGTTCAGCCGCGAGCCCTGCGGGAACGTGCCCTGGTCGAAACCCGGGATGACCAGCTGCAGCACCAGCGTGAGGGTCAGCGCCGCGACGGCCGTGACCGTGCCGCGCCGGAGCTGCCCGGGGTTGCGGGCGGTGTCGGCCAGGGTGCGGGTATCCGGCGTGTACCAATGGCTGCAGCCGAGGATCAACAGGTACCCGACTACGGCGCCCACGAACCCCAGCACTCCCACGCTTTGCGGCTTGACCATGGCCGGCACCACGAGGATTGCCAGGATCCCGAGCCCGCTCGTGGCCGGCAGCGCCAGCGGGAACGCCAGGGCATCGATGAGGATCACGAGCAGCCCGAGGACCGCGCAGATCAGCATGACGATTCCGGCGTTGGGGGCCACTGGGGTGCTCTCGGCCAGAACCGTTTCGCTGGCCCGCCGGAGGAACTTTCCCAGGTAGTTCATGGTCTCCGGGGAGGGGATGAACCCGGCAACGCTGTGCTGCCGGAAGAAGATGAAGGTCACGGCCACGATCAGCGCCACCAGGCCGCCGGCGGTCACCAGCCAGGGCCGGGCACGCAGGGACCGGAGCACCGCGAGGGAGAACGCAACGGAGAGCACGGTACTGAACACCGGGGAGTACCAGGCCCAGCCACGCAGGACGCCGTTGAATCCGAGGGCCGCGCCCGCGACGGCTACCGCGACGGCGGTCGCCATCACCCAGGGCCGGGCGCCGGGTCCGTCCGGCCGGGACGCCGCACCGGGGGAGAGGGCCGTCGGTTCTTCTCCGCCGGCCGTGCCGGTGCCTTGGCTGCGTTGCGGGGCGAGCGTCATGGCCGGCCCCCCACGCCGCGGCGGACGTCGGCCCCGGCGGACATCCCCGGGTCTGCCTGGTCGAAGGCTGCCCAGGCGTCAGGCAGCGAGCTCTGGGCGGACACCGCCAGGGCCCGCCATCCGCCCAGCCGCAGCGCCTCCAGCACCTCGGGCACTTCGCCGGAGTCCTGTGCCCGGTCCGTGACCAGCAGCGCGAAGGCGTTCGCGCCGAACCCGGCGGCCGGGGACAGCGCCCGGGCCTCGGCCGGGGTCAGGCTGCCCAGGACCGCCAGGACAGGTCCGCGCAGCCGGTGGGCGGAAAGTTTGTCCATCAGGGTGTCGTCGAAGGCGTGCGGGGCATTCCCGGTGCCCGCCCCGGCCCCGGAGCGGAATCCCCCCGGCGCGGAAGATCCGGTGCTGGTTCCCGCCGCGGCCTTCTGCGGGCGGGGCCCCGTGCGGTCACGGTGCGGGTGGTTGTGGTGGTGGGTGTGGTGCGGGCCGGAAAGCTCGATGGCAGCCAGGCTTTCGGCGATGGACTGCAGCCCGGCCGTTCCGGTGTATTCCTCGGCTTCCGGGTCGGGAGCGGACGGCGAATGCCGGAAGGCCGGCTCGCCCGCGCTGTCCAGGAACCGCAGCGAGTAGTTGCGTTCCGCGAGGTGCGCCCCGATCGACATCGCCGCCGTGACAGCCCACTCGAAGGCATCAGAGGTCAGCAGGTCGTGGCCGTCCCCCTCCCCGCCGCCCGGATGGCCGCCGGAGGAATGGGCACTGTGGCCGAACACCCCGTGGGGGTAGGCGGAGAGCCGCTGGTCCAGGATGATGGTCGCCTCGGGGGTCGTGACGGATTCCTCCTGCCGCACCATGAGGGACCCGTGGCGGGCGGTCGCGGCCCAGTGCACCCGGCGCAGCGGATCACCGTGGCGGTATTCGCGGGTCATGACGTCGTCGTCGCTGGGATTGGCCCGGGCCCGCGTGGGTGTGACACCGTCGTGTCCGCGCGCACCGGCGAGCCCCGTCTCCGGCAGCTCGATGGCGGCGGGCGTCACGGTGAGGAGGTCGCCGTCGTCAATCGCGTGGCGGTGGAAGGAGAGCCCGAAGGGATCGCTGAATTCCGCCGTGACGGGCCCGATCAGGAACTGGCCGCGCCTGGCCGAGCGGAGGTGGTACTCATAGCGGCTGGTGCCGCCGGCTGCCGCACGGGCCGGGAACCGGAAGACGGGCGATTCGCCGAACCGGGCCGGCAAGTGTTCCTCCATGACCGCGTGGCCTGTGCCCGCCCCGGTCCGCGCGACGGCCAGCCGCACCGTGGCACGGGCGGAGGTTTCAACCGGCGACGGGCTGAATTCGCGGTAGACCCGGAACCTCGGCTTCAGGACCCGGGTTCCGGCCAGGGCGAGCGCCGGCAGCACCAGCAGCAGGACGGCCAGGGCCAGCAGGTCCCGGCGCCCCATGATCTGCGCGGCCAGCAGCGACACCGCACCGGCGCCGAGCAGGCCCCAGCCGCGGCTACTGAAGAAGTGCCCGGGGAACCGATCCCTTAACGCCACGGCGGAGCCATTCCCTAGCGCGGATTGGGCAGGTTGGGCGGCGGCGCGGCTGCCATGGCCGAGGCCTTCTTCCGGCCAGGGCGGCCGGTTCCGTTGGGTGAGGCCGTCACGTCCGGGGTGACGGGTATCTTGGCGATGATGGCCCGGATGACGCTTTGCGGCGTCTCACCCGCGCTGGCCGCCTTGCGGTCGAGGATGATCCGGTGGGCGAGCACCGCTTCGGCGACGCTGACGACGTCGTCCGGCAGCACAAAGTCCCGGCCCTCCAGCGCGGCGGTGGCCTTCGCCGCACGCAGGAGCTGCAGCATGGACCGCGGGCTGGCGCCGAGCCGGAGAAGCCCGCTTTCCCGCGTGGCCCGGCCCAGGGCCACGGTGTACTCCTTGATCGACCGGGACACGTACACCTGCTGCACCGTGGCAATCATGGCGGCCACTTCCGCCGCGGTGACCACTGCCGTCACACGCGCCAGCGGAGAGGAGGCCTGGTGGGTTTCGAGCATCTCCATCTCGGACTCACGGTCCGGGTAGCCCATGGAAATCCGGGCCATGAAGCGGTCCCGCTGCGCTTCCGGCAGCGGATACGTGCCCTCCATCTCAATGGGGTTCTGCGTCGCCACCACCATGAAGGGCTCATCCAGCCGGTAGGACGTGCCGTCCACCGTGACCTGGTGCTCCTCCATGCACTCCAGCAGGGCTGACTGGGTCTTGGCCGAGGCGCGGTTGATTTCGTCCCCGATGACGATGTTGGCGAACACCGCGCCGTGCCGGAACTCGAAGGTCCGGGTCGCCTGGTTGTAGATGGACACGCCCGTGACGTCGGACGGGAGCAGGTCCGGGGTGAACTGGATCCGGCTGACGGAACAGTCGAT
The DNA here is from genome assembly GCF_056396505.1 of Arthrobacter sp. 05T410. Lineage (NCBI taxonomy): Bacteria > Bacillati > Actinomycetota > Actinomycetes > Micrococcales > Micrococcaceae > Arthrobacter > Arthrobacter sp. 05T410. The sequence goes on from NZ_JBFTLP010000002.1 coordinate 170,643, forward strand.
GGTGCGGCCCAGCGTCTTCGCCAGGAGCGTCTTGCCCACCCCCGGGACGTCTTCGAGGAGCAGGTGGCCCTGGGCGAGGAGGACCGTGAGCGCCAGTTTGGCCGCTTCGGCCTTGCCGTCGATGACCGTATTGATCGCCGTCAGGATCCGGGTGCTGGCTGAGTGGAAAGCGTCGGCTTCCATGGCCGGCAGTTCATGCCGCGGGGGCCGGTGTCCGGCTGCGTTTGGATCCAAGGAAGCGCGGCCCGGGAGGCTCTGTCCTTGGGGGAGGATGTCGTCTACGGAAGTGCGGTGGTAATCCATCGGCAGCCTTTCAGCCCTGGTGGGTCCCGGATCTGACCGCCCGCGGCGGCCGGGCCCCGCAGTGGCATTCACCTGTTTCCTAACGGGGAAATTACAGAGTATTAACAGACTACTAACACAACTGCCGGCCCTGACAGAGAGTTCCGGGGAAATCTGGCCTCCGGTTAGGGTGGATGAATGCTCAATCCCCTCACTCCCGTCCCCTTCCGGTCGCCTGGACACGACGGTACCGGACGCAGCGGGTATCCGCCCGCACCGGAACCGCTTCCCGTGCCGGTCATGGACAACCACACGCATTTGGATTTTCCCGACGCGGAGCTTGAGGTGGGCATCAAGGACGCCCTCGATGCCGCCGCCGCCGTGGGCGTGCAAGGCGCGGTGCAGGTGGGCTGCGACCTCGAATCGTCCCGGTTTACGGTCAACGCGGTCGACCTCGATTCACGGCTCCTGGGCGCTGTTGCCCTCCACCCCAACGACGCCCCCGGCTACGCCCGGCGCGGCGGCCTGGAGGAGGCCCTGGCCGAGATCGAGGAGCTCGCCGCCCATCCGAGGATCCGGGCGATCGGGGAGACCGGCCTGGACTTCTTCCGGACCGAGGGCGAGGGCCTGGTCCACCAGCGCTATTCGTTCCGCCGCCATATCGACATCGCCAAACGGCTTGGACTGACGCTGCAAATCCACGACCGCGACGCCCACGACGACGTCGTCCAGGTCCTGCGCGAAGAGGGGGCCCCGGAGCGGGTGGTCTTCCACTGTTTCTCAGGCGGCGAGGCGCTCGCCCGGACCTGCAACGCGGAGGGCTGGTACATGTCCTTTGCCGGAACAGTGACATTCAAGAACGCGACGGACCTGCGGGAAGCGCTGGCTATCGCTGAGCCGAGCCGGATCCTGGTCGAGACCGACGCGCCCTTCCTCACCCCGCACCCGCATCGCGGCCGGCCGAACGCGAGCTACATGGTTCCGTACACGGTGCGGGCCATGGCCGATGTGACTGGGTCGGAGCTTTCCGGGCTGTGTGCGCAGATCGCCGCAAATACGGTGCGGGCGTACGGATCCTGGGACTGAACCACCCTCATCCAGACTCCCGGTGTAGATACGGGGTATGCACAAATTCTTGGTTCCTTTATAACGCTTCGATTACAGTGGTCAACTATTAGCCGGGGTCGGGGAAGGCCTACGGATAATTTCACTCCAGCAGGGCGTGCATTGTGGCCAACGAACCACATGCGCGCTCTCGTTTTGGGTGAGGCAGTGCACGCATGTTCCGTGACGCTCCGGACGCTGTCCGGAGCCGCCGTTGGCGCGCTCGCGGGGGATGGCCACGTGCACTTTTCCCCGTGCCCGGAAGGTCCAAGAGATTCGGGCAATTGTGGTCAAGTTCTTCACATCGGACGGCAAGTTCAGCTTCGTCAAGGTTGGCACGCAGCTCGTGGTGCTGGTGGCACTGGTGCTGGGCCTCGTGGCCTTCGTCGGCAATAACAAGACGATCACACTCAACGTGGATGGCAAAGTCAGCTCCGTCCAGACCTTCGGCGGAACCGTCGGGGAAGTCGTCAAGAGCGCCAAGGTTGAACTGCAGCCATCTGACAGGGTGTCGCCTTCGGCGGACGCCCACGTGCAGGACGGGTCAGTCATCAACGTCAACCTCGCCAAGGCCGTCAAGGTCAGCCTGGACGGCGCCGAACGGACCATCTCCACCACCGCACCCACCGTCGAAGGTCTCGTGACCGAACTCGGCGTGGCCAGCGCCTCGCAGGTCTCCGTGCCCAAGGACGCCCAGCTCGCTGTCTCCGGCTCCTTCGTGTCCATCTCGACGCCTAAAAAGGTGAGCCTCGTTGCGGACGGCAAGGCGGCAGCGACCACGACGACGGCGGCCACAGTCGCCAAAGTGCTCGAGGACGCCGGGCTTTCGCTCGGGGCCAGCGACCGCGTCTCCCAGCCCGGGAACGCCCCGGTGGTCAATGACATGGTGATTAAGGTCTCCCGCGTCGACGTCAGCAAGACGGCCAACACCACCGAGCCCGTCGCCTTCGAAACGCTCACCACCGAGAGTGCTGACATGTTCAAGGGTGAGAAGAAGGTCACCCAGGCCGGCGTCGCCGGCACTACCAGCAAGAACTTCAAGCTGGTCCTCGTGGATGGCCGCGAAGCCTCCCGGACCCTGGTGTCCGAGACCGTCAGCGTCCAGCCCGTCACCGAAAAGGTCACTGTCGGCACCAAGGAAAAGCCCAAGCCCGCCGCCAACACCGGTGCGGCCGCCCCCGCCATGATGAACCAGGGCATGTGGGACAAGATCGCCCAGTGCGAATCCGGCGGCAACTGGTCCACCAACACCGGCAACGGCTACTACGGAGGCCTGCAGTTCGACGTCGGCACCTGGCTCAGCTCGGGCGGCGGCGCCTACGCCCCGAACGCCGCGGCCGCCACCAAGGCCCAGCAGATCGCCGTCGCCAACCGGGTCTACGCCCAGCGCGGACTGCAGCCCTGGGGTTGCGGCTGGGCCGCCTCCAGCTAGCAGGCCAGGCCCGCGGCTGACTGCCCGCCACTGAACGCCCGCAACTAAACGCCCGACTCCCGCGGCTGCCGACCACAGCCAGGGGAGAGCACAGGCCGGGTCCGGATTCCCTCCGGACCCGGCCTGCGGCGTACCGGCGCCGGGATAGGATACCTAGGTGACTGAACCGAGCCCCTCCGCCCCCGAAAGCCTGCCCGGAGCGGCGCCCGCACCGCTGATGGGTGCCTCCGATATCCGCCGGCTGGCAGAGGAAATCAGCGTGCGGCCCACGAAGACCCTCGGGCAGAACTTCGTGATCGACGGCAACACCATCCGGCGGATCGTGAACGCCGCCGACATCCGGGCCGATGAGACCGTCCTGGAAGTCGGCCCCGGACTCGGGTCACTGACCCTTGGCCTGCTGGACGCCGCCCGCAGCGTGGTCGCCGTCGAAATCGATCCGGTCCTTGCCGGGCGCCTGCCGGCCACTGTCGCCGCGTGGCGACCGCACGCCGTCGGGAACTTCCACCTCGTGCTGGCCGACGCCATGCGGGTCACCAAACTTCCCGTCGAGCCGACCGCCCTCGTCGCGAATCTTCCCTACAACGTGGCCGTTCCCGTGGTGCTGCACCTCCTGCAGCACTTCCCGAGCCTGCAGCACGGCCTGGTCATGGTCCAGGATGAAGTCGCCGACCGGCTCGCGGCCGGGCCCGGCTCCAAGACCTACGGCGTTCCATCCGTCAAAGCCGCTTGGTACAGCAGCATGCGCAAGGCCGGCGTGATCGGCATGAACGTCTTCTGGCCAGCGCCCAAGATCCATTCCGGACTCGTCGCCTTCACGCGCCGGGAGCCCCCGGTTACGACCGCCACCAGGGAGCAGGTCTTCGCCGTGATCGACGCCGCCTTCGCGCAGCGCCGCAAGACGCTCCGGGCCGCGCTGGCCGGCTGGGCCGGCAGTGCCGCCGAGGCCGAACGCTGCCTGCGGGCCGCCGGCGTCGACCCCACAGCACGCGGCGAAGTGATCGACATCGCGGCGTTCGCCAGAATCGCCGAAGCCCACGGACAAGCGGACTCCTGAGCTCCTTGTGAGCCCTGCATGGGCGCCTCCGGGGGCGGTTGCGTGCTTGGAGCCCGGGCCGCGATGCCATAGCGTGGAGCCATGAACGCAGTGAGAGGGCGCTTTGCCGCGAGGACCGTCCGGGTGAAAGCTCCAGGCAAGGTTAACGTCTCACTGGACGTCGGACCGCTGCGGCCGGACGGCTACCACTCCGTGGCCAGCGTCTACCTGGCTGTCTCGCTCTACGAAGAAATTGCCGCCACCAGCACCGATACCGGCGAGATCACCGTCAGCATCAGCGATGCGAGCACCGTGGACCTCGACGGGGTGGACATTCCGCTCGATCACCGCAACCTGGCCTACAAAGCCGCCGCTATCATGGCCGACGTCTCGGAACACTCCACGGGTGTCCACCTGGAGATCACCAAACGGGTGCCCGTGGCTGGCGGCATGGGCGGCGGATCAGCCGACGCCGCCGCCACCCTGCTGGCCTGCGACGCGTTGTGGAACAGCGGACTGTCCCGCGATGAGCTGGCCCACCTGGCCGCCGAGCTCGGCGCCGATGTTCCCTTCGCGCTCCTGGGCGGCACCGCCGTCGGACTAGGCCTGGGCGATGACCTCTCGCCGGCCCTGGTCAAGGCCCAGACGGACTGGGTCCTGGTCAGCGCGGACTTCGGCCTGCCCACCCCTGAGGTCTACCGCACCCTGGACCGCCTGCGCGCGGCCGAGGGCCTGGCGGTGGACGAACCCGACGCCGTGGATCCCGGCGTGCTCACGGCTCTGCGCAGCGGCGATGCCGACGCCCTGAGCCGCGTGCTGGTCAACGACCTCCAGCGCGCCTCGATCGAACTGGCCCCGGGCCTGCGCGAGACCCTGGGCCGCGGCGAAGCCTGCGGCGCGATCGCAGGCATCGTCTCCGGCTCCGGACCCACCGTCGCGTTCCTCGCGCACAGCCCCGCCGCGGCCGCCGGGCTCGCCGAAGAGCTGCGGCACCACAGCCTCGACGCCATGGCGGTGCACGGGCCGGTGCACGGGGCCCGCATCATCTCCGATACGCTCCTTTAGGAGCTTTTGACGCATCGCATCCGATGACTTCACAGCTTCACTTCACCGATACACCTAAGAAAGCAGTTCCCAGTGGCACACCTGCTCGGCGGCGAGAACCTCACGGTCTCGTATGCAACCCGTACCGTCCTCGATGGCATTACCCTCGGCCTTGAAGAGGGCGACCGGATCGGCATGGTGGGCCGCAACGGTGACGGCAAGTCAACCCTGATGCGGTTGCTGGCCATGCGCTCCACCCCGGACTCCGGCCGGGTGACCAAGCGCAGCGAGGTCAACATCGGCTACCTGGACCAGAGCGACGTGCTCGACGGCGACCTCACCGTCGGCGCCGCGATCGTGGGGGACCAGGCCGACTACGAGTGGGCCCGCAATCCCCAGATCCGCGAAGTCATGGGCGGGCTGGTGTCCGACGTCGACTGGCACGCCAACGTCCACGCGCTCTCCGGCGGGCAGAAGCGGCGTGTGGCGCTGGCCAAGCTGCTGATCGAGGACCACGACGTCATCATGCTCGACGAGCCCACCAACCACCTCGACGTCGAAGGCGTCGCGTGGCTGTCCCGGCACCTGAAGACCCGCTGGCGGGCCAACCAGGGCGCCTTCCTCGTGGTCACCCACGACCGCTGGTTCCTCGACGAAGTCTGCACCAAGACCTGGGAAATCCACGACGGCATCATGGACCCGTTCGACGGCGGCTATGCCGCCTACGTCCTGGCCCGGGCCGAGCGCGACCGCTCCGCTTCCGTGATGGAAAGCAAGCGCCAGCAGCTCGTGAAGAAGGAACTCGCCTGGCTCCGGCGCGGTGCCCCGGCCCGCACCGCCAAGCCCAAGTTCCGGATCGAGGCAGCCAACGCCCTGATCGCGGACGTCCCCGAGCCGCGTGACTCGACGGCGCTGAGCAAGATGGCCACCGCCCGGCTGGGCAAGGATGTCCTGGACCTCGAGCACGTCTCGCTGGACTTCCTCGGCGGCGAGCCCGGGCAGAAGCTCTTCGACAACATCACGCTGCGCCTCGCCCCCGGGGAGCGGCTGGGCCTCGTGGGCGTCAACGGCGCCGGCAAGACCACCCTGCTCAAACTCCTCAACGGTGAGATCCAGCCCAGCTCCGGGAAGGTCAAGCGCGGCAAGACGGTGGTCACCGCGGTCCTGACCCAGGAGGTCAAGGAACTCGACGACGTCTCGGACCTGCGCGTGATCGAAGTGATCGAGCGGGAAAAGCGCTCCTTCAACGTCGGCGGCAAGGAATTCACCGCCGGCCAGCTCGTGGAGCAGCTGGGCTTCACCAACGAGAAGCAGTGGACCCCGGTCAAGGACCTCTCCGGTGGCGAACGCCGGCGGCTGCAGCTCCTGCGCCTGCTCGTGGGGGAGCCGAACGTGCTGATGCTTGACGAGCCGACCAACGACCTCGACACCGACACCCTCGCCGCCGTCGAAGATGTGCTCGACGGCTGGCCGGGCACGCTCGTCGTCGTCAGCCACGACCGCTACCTGCTCGAGCGCGTCACTGACCACCAGATGGCGCTCCTTGGCGATGGCAAGATCCGTGCCCTGCCGCGCGGCGTGGACCAGTACCTCGAACTGCGGGAAGGGGCCATGGCCGGCTCCACGATCACAGGCGGCGGCAACCCCGTCACCTCCGCCGGCGGGGGATCCGCTCCCGCCACCAGCGGCCCTTCCGAGGCCGAAAAGCGCGACGCCCGCAAGGCCAAGAACCGGATCGACCGCCAGCTGGGCAAACTCAAGCAGCAGGAAGACAAGATCCACGCCCAGATGACCGCCGGGGCCGGGGACGCCAGCAAGTTCGACCAGCTCGCCGGGCTTAACGCGAAACTCCAGGAACTGGCCGGGGAACGCGAAGCCCTTGAACTCGAATGGCTCGAAGCCCTGGAAGTGCTGGGGGAGTAGCCTCCTGCCCTCCCCGGGACATGCCCAGCGTGAGCACCCGCCGCTGGACATGTCCCTCGCAGCCCTCAAAACCCACGGGACATGTCCCTCGGCGCGGGCCAACACCGGACATGTCCCTTGGCGGGCTCAAATCCCGCAGGGCATGTCCCACGGCGCGGACCAGCATTGGACATGTCCCTTGGAGGGCTCAAATCCCGCCGGGCATGTCCCTCGCCGCGGGCCAGCATTGGACATGTCCCTTGGAGGGCTCAAATCCCGCCGGGCATGTCCCTCGCCGCGGGCCAGGGATGGGCATATTGGCGTTATGCCCATTGTCCGGGACCAACACTGGGCATATCCCGCATAGGGACCGAGGTCTCTGCGCACGCCCGGGAAGGCACGTCCCGCGGAGTGCGTGAATCCTGCGGCACATGTCACTTGGCGCGGGCCAGTATTGGACATGTCCCTTGGAGGGCTCAAATCCCGCAGGGCATGTCCCACGGCGCGGGCCAGGGATGGGCATATTGGCATTATGTCCATTGCTCGGGACCAACATTGGGCTCATCCCGCGTAGGGGCCGAGGTCTTTGTGCGCCCAAAAAGGCACGTCCCGCGGAGTGCGTGATTCCTGCGGCATATGTCCGGCCGCGCGGACCAACACTGGACATGTCCACTGGAGGGGCGAAATCCCGCTGGACATGTCCCGCGGCCCGGTCCAGAGATGGGCATATTGGCATTATGTCCATTGCTCGGCTCCAACGCTGGGCATGTCCCGCGTGGGGAACGGGATCTCTGCGCGCGCCCGGGAAGGCACGTTCCGCGGAGCTCGTGAATCCCGCGGCACATGTCCCGCCGCGCGGACCAGGAATGGGCATGTCCCGTGGCGCTGGCCGCACCGCCCACCCGCGCCTGCCCGCTCCTTCCGCGGCGCTGAGTCGCACGAGCATCAACCTTCGTGGCAGAATTGATTCTCGTGCCACAGGTCAAGCCTGGGCACGGTCCGCTCTGGTGTAATGGCAGCACCCCGGCCTTTGGAGCCGTGGAGTATAGGTTCGAGTCCTATGGGCGGAACTTGGCGAGACACACCGCGCAACCAAGCAAGGAGAGCCAATACGTGAGCCCCGAGAATACTGGCCCGGCCGCCGTGATCGTCCTAGCTGCAGGGGCCGGTACCCGGATGAAATCCCGTACCCCCAAAATTCTCCATGAGATCGGCGGCCGCTCGCTGGTCGGCCACGCGCTCCAGGCGGCCCGCAGTATCAGCCCCCGCGAGCTGGCCCTGGTGGTCCGGCATGAACGCGACCTCGTGGCCGCCCACGTCTCCGCCCTCGATCCGAAAGCCCTGATTGTGGACCAGGACGATGTGCCCGGCACCGGCCGCGCGGTCGAGGCGGCACTGGAAGCGCTCGACACGCTCGACCCCCAAGGCCCGCTGGGCGGAACGGTCGTGGTCACGTACGGCGACGTCCCGCTGCTCACCGGTGGCCTGCTCGGCGAGCTCGTCGCCGCCCACGAGGCCGAGGGCAACTCCGTCACCGTCCTCACCGCCGTGCTCGAGGACGCCACCGGCTACGGTCGCATCCTCCGCGCAGAAGACGGAACCGTCACGGGAATCCGCGAGCACAAGGACGCCACCAGCGCCGAACGCGAAATCCGTGAGGTTAACTCCGGCATCTACGCCTTCGACGCCGCCGTCCTGCGCGACGCGCTGGTCCACGTCACCACGGACAACGCCCAGGGCGAAAAGTACCTCACCGATGTCCTGGCCCTGGCCCGCACCGCGGGCGGCCGCGTCGCCGCCGTCGTCACCGACGACCGCTGGCAGGTGGAGGGCGCCAACGACCGCGTCCAGCTCTCGGCGCTCGGCGCTGAACTCAACCGCCGCACCCTCGAAGCCTGGATGCGCGCCGGGGTGACCGTCGTGGATCCCGCCACGACCTGGATCGACGCCACGGTGACGCTCGACGAGGACGTCCGGCTCCTGCCCAACACCCAGCTGCACGGCAGCACCACGGTGGCTCGCGACGCCGTCGTCGGCCCGGACACCACGTTGACCGACGTCACGGTGGGGGAGGGCGCCACGGTGATCCGCACCCATGGCTCCGGCTCCACGATCGGGGCGCGCGCCAGCGTCGGCCCCTTCACCTACCTGCGCCCGGGCACCGTCCTGGGCGAGACCGGCAAGATCGGCGCGTTCTACGAAACCAAGAACGTCACGATCGGCCGCGGCTCGAAGCTGTCCCACCTCGGCTACGCCGGGGACGCGGAGATCGGCGAGGACACCAACATCGGCTGCGGCAACATCACGGCCAACTACGACGGCGAGAAGAAGCACCGTACGGTGATCGGCTCGGGTGTGCGCACCGGTTCGAACACCGTGTTCGTGGCCCCCGTGCGCGTGGGCGACGGCGCCTACAGCGGCGCCGGTGCGATCATCCGCAAGGACGTCCCGGCCGGCGCCCTCGCCGTCACCCTGGCCAAGCAGCGGAACTCGGACGGCTGGGTTGCGGCCAACCGCCCCGGTTCCGTTTCCGCCGGCCTGGCCGTTTCCGCCGGCCTGGCCGAGTCCGCCCTGGCCGAATCCGCTGCCGCGGTGGATTCCGCCGCGGGCGCCGCCCCAACATCCTCCACTACTCCGGCACCGACAGAAGAGGGCTAGCAATCATGAGCGAAATTACGGCACACGGCGAGAAGAAGCTGGTGCTGGCCGCGGGGCGCGCGCACCCTGAGCTGGCGAAGGAGATCGCGAAGGAGCTCGGCACCGAGCTGCTGCCCCTGGACGCCTACGACTTCGCCAACGGCGAGATCTACGTGCGGGCCGGCGAGAGCGTCCGAGGCACCGACGCCTTCGTAATCCAGGCCCACCCGGCCCCGTTGAACAACTGGCTCATGGAACAGCTGATCATGATCGATTCGCTCAAGCGGGCCTCCGCCAAGCGCATCACTGTGGTGTCCCCGTTCTACCCCTACGCCCGGCAGGACAAGAAGGGCCGTGGCCGCGAGCCGATCTCGGCACGCCTCGTCGCCGATCTGTACAAGACCGCCGGCGCCGACCGCATCATGAGTGTGGACCTGCACACTTCCCAGATCCAGGGCTTCTTCGACGGCCCCGTGGACCACCTGATGGCCATTCCGCTCCTGGCCGACTACATCCGCACCCGGGTCGGCTCGGACAAGGTCACGGTCGTCTCGCCGGACACCGGCCGCGTCCGCGTGGCCGAGCAGTGGGCCGAGCGCCTCGGCGGCGCGCCGCTGGCGTTCGTGCACAAGAGCCGGGACCTCACCGTGCCCAACCAGGCCGTCTCCAAGACGGTCGTGGGCCAGATTGAAGGCCGCACCTGCGTCCTGATCGACGACATGATCGATACCGGCGGAACCATCTCCGGCGCCGTCCAGGTGCTCAAGAACGCCGGCGCCAAGGATGTCATCATCGCCGCGACCCACGCCGTGTTCTCCGATCCGGCGGCCCGTCGGCTCTCCGAGTCCGGCGCCCGCGAAGTGGTGGTCACCAACACGCTGCCGATCACCGCGGACAAGCGGTTCCCGCAGCTGACCGTGCTCTCCATCGCGCCGCTGATCGCCCGCGCCATCCGTGAAGTGTTCGACGACGGCTCCGTCACCAGCCTGTTCGACGGCCAGGCCTAAGCCGGCCGGCGGAGGGCCCGGTTTCAGAAACCGGTCCCTCCGCTGGTAGCCTTGTACCGAAACCTTGGCGAGGGAGAGCGCCGGCCTTCCGTATTGAATTCCTTATTGACGGGAAATTAATCGGAACCCGGACTGCTGGTCTCCGTAATCGACTGGGTCTGAATCTCCTTCTGAAGGGCAGCCGCACGGCAGCCCGGCGTCGAAGGTCGTAAACAGACCTCCGCCCTTGCTGAACACCGTTTAGTCCCACAGCTTGAAATCCCACGAGGAGATATCCATGTCTGAGCAGAAGCTCGCAGCAGAAGTCCGCACCGAATTCGGCAAGGGCTTCGCCCGCCGCGCCCGCATGGCCAACCTGATCCCGGCCGTCATCTACGGCCACGGTGCCGAGCCGATCCACATCACCCTGCCGGCGAAGGCCACCACCCTGGCCGTCCGCACCGCCAACGCCCTGCTGACCCTGGACATCGACGGCGAGCAGCACCTGGCCCTCGTCAAGGACATCCAGCGCAACCCGATCAAGCAGATCATCGAGCACCTCGACCTGCTGACCGTCCGCACCGGCGAGAAGGTCACCGTTGACGTGCCCGTTCACCTCAGCGGAGAGCTGGCCCCGGGCAACGTCCACAACCTGGAAATGACGGTCGTTTCCGTCGAGGCCGAGGCAACCCACCTGCCGACCGCCATCGAGGTCAGCATCGAAGGCCGTAGCGCCGGCGAGCACATCCACGCTTCCGACCTCGTCCTGCCGAAGGGTTCCACCCTGCTGGCCGATCCCGAAGCGCTCGTCGTCAACATCTCCGAGGCCACCGAAAACGTCGAAGAGGGCGAAGAGGGCGAAGCAGCCGCACCGTCGGCCGAAGCAGCAGCCGAGTAATTCCGTTGAATTTTACGGCGGCCGGGTCCCTCAGGGGCCCGGCCGCCGTCGTCTCTGATGCCGTATCCCGCGCCGTACGCGCCCCGTAGCCGGCTGCCTGCCCCGACCCACTTGACCCGTCCCACCTGACCCGCCCCACTGGCCGCGCCCCCGGCTGCGTCCCACCGAAGGACTGACCCATGACCGACACCTGGCTGATCGTAGGCCTTGGAAACCCCGGATCCGAGTACAGCCACAACCGGCACAACGTCGGCCAGATGGTCCTGGACGAACTCGCCTCGCGCGTCGGCGGTGGCTTCAAATCGCACAAATCGCGTGCCCAGGTCCTCGAAGGGCGCCTGGGCATCGGCGGACCCCGGATCGTGCTGGCCAAGCCGCTGTCATACATGAACGTCTCCGGCGGCCCAGTGTCTGCCCTGGCCCAGTTCTACGGCATCGATCCGGCCCACGTCATTGCCGTCCATGACGAGATCGACATCCCCTTCGACACCGTGCGGCTCAAGATCGGCGGCGGCGAAGGCGGCCACAACGGACTGCGCGACATCTCCAAGGCCCTGGCCACCAAGGACTACCTGCGCGTGCGGGTCGGCGTCGGGCGTCCGCCCGGACGGATGGAGACCGCGGACTTTGTCCTGCGTGACTTTTCCGCGCCGGAGAAAAAAGAACTGCCCTTCCTCATCGACTCAGCTGCCGACGCCGTCGAACTCCTGGTCCGGGACGGCCTCACCGCCGCCCAACAAAAGTTCCACCCCGCCAAGGCGACGTAGCCCTCCCGGACGTAAACGCAGGCAAAACAGCACGCAGCCGAAACGCCCCGACCGCGGGCCGGCCCGGGCCCGCGGCAGGCGGGCGACGACTAAGTTGCATGCCGATTGCGTGTTTCCTTTCCAAGCTTTCCGCATTCCAGCTATGATCTGTCTACTCTCACGTCGGGGGATAGGGATACGCTACTTCTAAGTGGGCAGTCCGGGGTTGCTGTCTGCAAAGCGGTACGAAGGAAACTACATGTCGAGGGATTCGCTGGGCTGGGGGAATGTTTCCACTACATTGGCACCCGCCGAAGAAGAACATGCTGCCGGCCAGGTCGCGAGACACGGCTGGTCCGGTTTGGCGCGGAACGCTGATGCCGAGCGTGTCCGCCAGGAACTGCTTGCCCAGGACCGGATGGGCGTCGTCATCACCGGCGACCGCGGCGTGGGCAAAACGCTTGTCGGCCGGACCGCCCTCGCGGGCTTCGGCCCCGAGGTGTACACCATCCAGCTCCGCAGTTCAGGGCCGGGTTCGGCAACGCCGTACGGCTGCCTCGCCTTCACCCTTGCGCGGCTCCCGCAGAGTTCCCTGGGCTCGCCGACCGCCATCCTGCACGGCATTACCTCGCTGATCCGCGACGACGCCGCCGGGCGCCAGTGCGTGATCCTGCTCGACAACGCCGGTGCCCTCGATGAACTCAGCACCGGGGTCCTGCTCAACCTGCTCCAGACCCGGACCGCCCGGTTGATCGCAACGGCCCAGCGCACCACTGACCTTCCGCCCGATTTCTACTGGCTCATCACTTCCGGCCAGCTCGCCGAGGTCCGGCTCGCCAACCTGACCGAACTCGAGACGCTGGAGGTCCTGCAGTCAGCTTTGGGCCATCGGGTCTCGACCGCCCTGGCAAGCCAGCTGCACCAGCTGGTCGGCGGCAGCCCCACGCTCCTGCAGGCCGTCGTCTCCGAACAAATCGAACGCGGAAACCTTGTTCTGTCCGGATCCGTGTGGACACTGCTCGATGAGGTTGTGCTGGATGGCCGCACGGCGCTGGAAGATATTGTCCGGGCCAGGTATGCCAGGGAAACACCCGAGGCCCGGGAGGTCATCGACGTCCTCTCCTGCGCCCGGACCCTGCCCCTGTCCCGGCTCGCCAGGATGTACAGCCCCGGTGTCATCGCCGACATGGAAGAGGCCGGCCAGATCGTGGTCGACCGCGCGGACCGGCACCTCGTCACGCTGGGCGACCGCTACCTCGGCGACATTGTCCGCAACTGGCTCAGCGTGGAGCGCCGGCTGGAGCTCCGGGACAAGGTCCCCGGACACCAGGAACATGAACTGGACGAACTGACAGTCGAAGACCTGCTGGCCTACGCGGCGTGGACCCACGACTGCCACGCCCAGCTGGCCCCCGCCCACGCCGTCGCGGCTGCCAGTGCCGCCGTCAAGCTCTTCGACCCGAAATTTGCCCTCAAATGCGCCGGCAGCCTCTCTCCCTCGGACCCTGAATGGGCCGAAGGGCAGCTCCAGAAATCGGCTGCCTACCTCCAGCTCGGCCTGCCGCTGCAGGCCATGTCCGCGCTGGACGACGTCTCCGAACGGCAGGTCAACGGCCTTGCGGCCGAGAACTTCGCCGAATTCATCGCGGCGAAGGCTGACTGCATGGCGTGGCTGGACGACCGCTCCGGCCAGGTCCCCGAACTGCTCGGGCAGGCCAGGGTACGGCTCCAGGACCTGAGCCTGGACGAGCCGTCCCCCGCCCCTGCGGCGCTTGCCCGGGCGGGGCTCTGCCTGGATCTGTGCGAGTTCAACTATTTCTCTTTCATCGGGGATTTCCAGCCCATGATGCAGCGGCTTACCACCGCGGCCACCACGGACGTGCCCGGCGCCGATCCCGTGCACCGGCTCAGGTCGGCCATCATCCTGATGGAGGCCTGGTCCATGACCGGCCACGAACTCGACGCCCGCAAACTCATGCGGGAAATCGGCGGACAGCTGGGCGAGTGGTCCAACGTGCCGCGCATCCGGGAAAACTTCGCCTGGCGCTCTTTCAACGTGCTGCTCCTCTCGGGCCTTTGGCGCCAAGCCATCGACATGCTCAAGGACGCGAGCGGCCGGGCCGGGCACGGGCTGCATTCCGGCAGCGCCGCAACGGACCTCGCCGTCGGACTCGCCTATGTCTATGCCGGCCGCGGGTACATGGCTCTGGATCCGTTGCTGGCCGCGATCGCCCAGCTGGAGGTGCGGGCGAGCCTGCAGTCCCTGCGCCAGGCCTACGCCGCCACTGCTTTTGCCTATGCCCAGACCGGCAACTCGGTCCAGGCCACGATCTACCTGGACCGGGCCCGCTCGGCTGACGGCCCGGCCCGCTTCACGGTCGGCAGTTCCACCGAGTTCTGCATGGATATGGCGTCGCGGTGGCTCGGTGACCCCGAAGCCAAGGACCGGCTGATACGGACCGCGGAGGAGCATTTCCGGAAGGGCCGCTACACCCTGGCCGGCATCTGCATGCTCGGGGCCACCGTCAACGGCACCGTCAAGGATTTTCTTTTGATGGAGGAAATCGCCGGGCTGCGGCAGGGGCCGCTGGCCGAGCTGTCCCGGACGGTCGCCGTCGGCAGCCGGAGGAAGGACGCCGCGATCATGCTCGAAGCCGCCGGGCAGGCCGCGGGCCTCGAACTGGACGCCGTCCAGGCCCGGTGCGCCGCGCTCGCATTCGACTTCGCGAAGGGCGCCGGACTGACCGCCAGCGCCAACGCCGCCTACAGCATGCTGGAGAGCCTCTCGGAGTCCGTACCGGCGCTGCCCGTCATGCCGCGCAACAAGGGCCCGCTGCTGACAGACCGGGAGCGGCAAATCGCCACCCTGGCCGGGAACGGGGTCTCCAACAAGGACATCGCCCTGGAAGTGGGCATTTCCGTCAGGACCGTGGAGGGCCACTTGTACCAGGTGTTCACGAAGCTCGGCGTTTCTTCGCGAAGTGATCTGCTTGGACTCATCTAAGGGGCCGGCGGGAAACCCCGGCACGGCGCCGGCCCGCGCCTTGACCGGGAGGTCGGAAGATTTGATGTCTGCAGTGGAAGCCCTCCAGGGCGGCAGCCATGTGGCCGTGTTCGTCCTCGGCGACAGCGGGATGGGCAAATCAAGGCTCATCGATGCCGTCGTCGGGGAACTGGGCCCCGAGGTGACGCCGGTGCCGATCCACGGCAGCGCGTCGCTGACCAAGGTGCCCTACGGTGTCCTGGGTCCCTTCATCGTCGGACTGCCGGTCCAGGAAGCAACATCGCAGCTGGCCGTGCTGAGGACGCTGTGGGCGCATCTGGAAGAGCAGAAGCGGGCCACCCAGAAGCCCCTCCTGCTGGTCGTTGACGACGCACACGATCTCGACGAGGCGACGGCCGGAATCCTCGCGGAGCTGGCGGCGGCCGGCTGGGCGAAACTGCTTGTGGGCGCGGCGGCCCGGCCCGGACTGCCGGAACCGCTCCTGCAGCTCTGGTTTGAAGGCATCGCCGAGCGGCACGACCTGCGCCCGCTCACCCTCGCGCAGACCACAGAGATGCTGGAGGGCGAGCTCGGCTCGCAAGTGCTGCCAAACGTCGCCGAGATCCTCTGGGAGGCCTCCGGGGGCAACCCGATGCTCCTCAACGGGCTCCTGGACGACGCCAGGAACGACGGGACGCTGCTGCGGCGCAACGGTGTCTGGTTGTTCACCCGGCACCTGAACAGCCACGGTGACCGGCTGACCGACGTCGTGCGCCGCCAGTTGCTGCTGCGCTCGCCGGAAGAACGGCAGGCCCTGAACCTCGTTGCGCTGGCCGAACCCGTGTCCCGGGAACTGATCGAGTCGGTGGCCGGCGAAGAGGCCGTGGGATCACTGATCGACAGCGAACTGATCCGGGTCACGGACACCGGGACGGGTGAGCTGCGGCTGTGGCATACCGTGTACGGCGACACCTTGCGGAACCTGATTTCACCGGCCAGGAGCCTGCAACTTCGGCAAAGCCTGCTGCGCAAGATGGACAGCGAGCCGACGTCTGCCGAGGGACTGCTGCGGCAAGTAAGCTGGTCGATCGAATGCGGCGCGGAGGTCGAGGACCGGCAGCTCCTGAGGGCGGCCGTGCTGGCGAGCCGGCTTTACGAGGACGAGCTCGCCCGCAAGGCTGCCGTCCTCGTCAAGGATCCGGAACTGCAGATGGCGGCCCGCGCCGTGATAGCACGGACCCGCTACAACGCCTCCGACTACATGGCGGCCCGGGACATCCTCGACGCCGATTTCGGGCAGGGAAACAGCATCCCCGGGCTCCTGGCCGGATCCCTCCTGTGGGCCGCAACGATGTCAGCGCTGGGCCACACACCGGCAGAGATCATCAAGCGGGCACAGGTGCTCCGACGCGCCGCCGAACGCCTCGCCGCGGCCCGGCCCGACGACGCCGAAGCCATTCACCGTGCCACGGAAGAGCGGCTGGAGATTCTGGAAGCCATGGTCCTGGCGCTGGCGGGCGAGTACGCGGCAGCCCCGGCCGCGGCGGCGTCCGGCGAGGACGCGGCTGCCGGCACCCCACCCTCGAACACCCCACAGTCGAACACCCTCGTACAGGCGTTCCGGCTCTGCCTCGACGCGGAGCGGCTCCTTGCCGGCGGCAAGGGACTGAGCGCCCTCGCCTCGTTGACCCGGGCCATGGAGGCCGCCGGGGCCGATCACGATGAGCTCTACTTCCTCACCGACTTCCTCGTGGTCCGATCCGCCGCCGCCGCAATCCACTCCGGCGACTGGCAGGGGGCGGAAAGCCTCCTGACCGGCTTCGTCGCCGGATCCGGGCCCAACCTGATTTCCTTCGGCGGGGGAGTGCACGCGGCGCACGGCATCATTCTGCTCTACCAGGGCAAGGCCGCCCAGGCCCTGAACACGCTAAGTGCCGCGCTCGAAGCGCTGCGGTTGACCGACCCCCAGCAGCTGTTCGCGCTCACGGCGGCCATGGCCTTCGCGGCAGCCGCCGAAGTCGGTGCCCAGACGAAGGCGGAGCTACTCCTCGCCGACTTCGAGGCAGCACCCGCGGCCCTGCCGCGGTACATGCGCTCGCTGGCCGCGATGGCCGTGGTCTATGGAAAGGCCCGGCTCGGGAACTACCCGGGTGCCATCGCGGAACTGAAGCGGCTCGGCCGACCTTACCCGGAAGTGGACACCGCCGGGCTCGAACTCGACGCGCTGGCCTTCTGCCTGGCCCTGGGGGACACGGACTCGGCGCCGAGGCTGCTCGAACTCCGGGCCGGGCTCGAGGGGCCAAGGCCCGCCGCGATCTGTGCCTACGCCGCAGCCATCAGCGCGGACAACGCCGCAGACCTCCTTGAGGCCGCGAAAGCCTGTGAGGCGGCGGAATTGTGGGCCTTTGCCGCCCTCGCCTACGACGCCGCGGCGCACGCCTACCGGGCCGCGGGCGACACCCTCAGGGAGCGCATGGCCAATTCCCAGCGGAAGCGGTGCCTGGACCGGGCCGATGACCTTCCCGGCGACGAAGCGGCCAAGAACGATGACTCGCTCGGCATACTGACCCGCCGCGAGCGCGACATTGTGGCGCTGGCGGTACGCGGCCTCACTGACCGGCAGATTGCCGCAGAGCTCCAAGTGTCCGTGCGCACGGTTGAAGGCCATCTCTACCGCAGCTACGCGAAGCTCAACGTCAAGGGCCGTGAGCAGCTTCCCGGTATCGGCGGGCACTAGCGGCAAGCAAGGGAGAGGCCGCGTGGGGCCGTGTCCGCCGGCCGGCCGGCCGTGGCGGGGCCGCTTCCCCGGTGTCCGGGCCGCTACCGGCGCCGGACACGTGCGGCGGGATGGCGACTACTTGGTTTGGGCCTTGCGGCAGCGCCGGTCCAACTGAGTACAGCTACGTAGAGCGGGCGGAATACTCGCTAGGTAATCGAGTACTACTTACGCATACCGAAAATACGCGTAGTCCCTACCGTTGAGGTATCACCGCTCACACTTTGATTGCGAAGGTCTCTCATATGTTCCAGCAAGACGCCGGCTTGCCAACGGGCAGCGGCCAGACAGAAATAGTGTTTTCGGCGCACAGAAACGGTCATGGCCGCAGTAAGGACAGACCCTTCACCCGCCAGGAGGTCGTTGCCGACATCGTTGAGACCCTGACGTCGGGTTCCGGCTGCGGCATCGTGCTCGTGGGCGACCACGGGGCCGGCAAGTCCTTTATCGCCCAGCGCGCCCTGGAGCAGCTCGGCGACGAGTACCTAGTAGTCCAGGTCAGGGGCAGCTCCATATCCTCCAAGCTTCCCTACGGGGCCTTGAGCGTCCTGCTCAACGACCTCGACGCCTCCCACCTCGAGCACCCGCTGATGGTGTTGCGCGGACTGACCCAGCTGCTCCACAACAAATCCGAAGGCCGGCGAATCGTCCTCTTCGTGGACAACGCCCATGACCTCGACGAGCTCTCCAGCATGATGGTGGCCCAGTTGAGCGCCGGGTCCCATGTCACGTTGCTGGCGGCGTGCGTTGACATGCCGCACATAGGCGGGGACATCATGGGCCTGTGGAAGGATGACCTGCTCCGACGGGTGGACCTCGGACCGTTCGACTTCGCAGAGACGGCAACAACGTTGCACCACGAATACGGCGGCCGGTTCTCCCTGACCGCTGCCCGGGCGCTTTGGAGTGCGAGCGGAGGCAATGCCTTGTTCCTCCATTCCCTGGCCCGGGAGCAGATCAAGCTGGGCACAGTGATCCGCCAGGACGGTGTATGGTTCCTGGGCAACGGCCCCATCGCCTTGACCGGAGAGATCCGGGACGTCGTGAAGGCACGCCTCAACCGGCTCGGCAACGGCCAGCGCGACGTCTTTGAACTGCTGGCACTCGCCGGGGCAGTCCCGCTGCAGACCCTCATGCTCATCGCCAACCCGCAGGATATGGACGCGCTCCAGGAGCGGGCCCTGATCCGGGTCACCCATGACCATCCGCCGATGGTCAGCATCGCCAATCCGGTGACCGCCGGAATTGTCGCCAACGTGGTCCCGCCCGGGCGCAGCGCCGAACTCCGCCGCCGGCTCACGGCCGTGCTCCAGGAATCGGACACGCTGGACACCGGCGGCTCGGCCGGCGTCGCCTGGGCGCTGGATTGCGGGGAAGAGGTGAGCTCCCAGGTCGCCCTGGCCGCCGCACGCGCCGCGAACGGTGCATCCGACCACGCGGCCGCCTTGCGATTTGTCCAGGAGGTCGAAGGAAGCGAACCCGCTGCCCTGATGGCCATCGAAACAGTCAATGCCCACATCTCGGTGAACAACGAGGACTCCGCACGCCGGGTTCTGGAGGCACTGGATGACGGCGCGTGCGCCAGGCTTCCCCTGACCGAGTGGACCGCTTTGCAGCTGCTGCGCGTGGAACTGGACAAACGCAGCACCGCCCCGGGCGCCGACCCCGAAGCCCGGATACAGGAGTTCGCCGAGCGGCTGGCTGCCGAGCCCGCCGCACAGAGTTCAGTTGCAGTTGCAGCCCGGGAGCGGCTGCGCCTGGCGGAGGCTGGGCTCGCCGCTTTCCGTGGACGCTACGACGAAGTCCTGGCCATAACCGACGGCGTGGACGCGGGGGACCTGGGCAGCGAACCAAGGATCCTGACCGCCAGCGTGCGCAGCGAGGCCCTGGCCGTCACCGGCAACGTGGTGCGGGCGCTCGCCCTTGGAAAGCAGATCCTGGCGGCCACAGCCGGCGTGCAGCTCCCGGACCATGCGGTTCGTGAGATCAGGGGCAGGTTCCTCCTCCTCCTTTTGCTCTCCGGCAAGTTCAGGGAAACGTCCGTCTATCTTGAGGAGACGTACAGCGGCGCAGAGCCCCAGACCAGGCTGGGCGGGATGTTTGAGATCGGGCACGGCGTCATGGACCTGCATGCCGGACACCTCGACGACGCCTTGTCCCGGCTCCAGGCGGGCCGGTGGCAGCTCCGGGCGCAGGACCCCGACGCTTTGGGCGGCCTGGCCGCGGCCGTGTGTGCCTATGCCGCCGCACTCCAGGGCGAAGAGGAAATGGCTGGCCTGCTACTGGACGATCTTGCCCAGGCCCGGCCGCCCGCGGCCTGGCTGGTGGAACGGCTCACACGCTATTTCGAACTGTCGGCCCAGGCCGAGCTCGGCCAGAGGGCAATGTCCATCCGTGCGCTCTCGGCCGAAGCGGGCAACGACGCCGAAACGTCAGCACTGGCCCCCGCGCTCCTGTTCCAGTCCGCCGCGGCCCGGCTGGGAGACCGCCAGACGGGCCAGAAGCTCGGCAGCCTGAGCGGGAGGGTGACCGGACAATTCGCGGCCCTGTGCTCGCGGCTGGCCGAAGGCATGCGGGAGGCTGACAGCGAGCAGTTACTGGCAGCATCCAAGGAAGCTGAGGCATGCGGCAACACCGTGTTCGCCCGGGACGCGGTGCGGAAAGCCGTCGGCTGCGCGAACGACGCCGGCAACCGCATCGCGCTGCGGATCGCCCAGCGGGCGCAGCAGTCTCTCGATGACAAGTTCGGCAGTCCGAAGAACGGGCTGCGGTCGCTTACAACCTCAACCCTGACGGCGAGGGAATGTGAAGTGGCGGTCCGGGCCGCTGCCGGTACGTCCAACCGCAAGATCGCGGAACAGATGCACGTATCCGTCCGCACTGTGGAGGGACACCTCTATCAGGTGTATTCGAAGCTGCACGTCGCCAGCCGATCGGAACTCAAAGATGTCATCTCGACTCCGGCAGACAGCGCCAGGCTCGGCTGAGCCCGGCAGACTGCAGGCGGCAACCCGGACGGCTATTCAAGACGGGCAGAAACTGGCAGGAAGAACCGGCGATGGAAAGCCTGGCTGAGACCTCGGCACTGATCGAGCGCTCGGCGCTGGTCAAGGACCTGGTGCGTTGCCTGCGTGACGACACCCGATCAGGTGCGCTCATCATCGGCGGCGCGGGCGCGGGCAAGACCGCCGTCCTCAAGGCCGCCATCCGCGAACTCGAGACCCACCGCCGCCTGATTCGGCTGACCGCCACTTCGGCTCTGGCCAGCGTTCCTTTCGGTGCCCTGGCGCCGTACTTGTCCCGGCTTCCTGACCGGGAACTCGACTCCTACGCAGCCGTCGTGGAAGCGATGGCGCGCAGCCTGAAATCCGAGGCGGACCGCCCTCTGTTTGTGGTCGACGACGCGCATTGCCTCGACCATGGGACCGTCCGGCAGTTGGCGCAGGCGGCCGCGACCGGCGCCGCGGGAATCCTCGTGGCCTGCCGTCCCGGGCCGATGATTCCGGAAGAGTTCCTGGCGCTTTGGGACGACGGGATAATTTCCAAGTTCGACCTTTACCCGCTGAGCCGGATCGGAACCCACCAACTGTGCGAGCAGGTCCTTCGGGCCGACGTCTCTCCGTGGGTTAGTGCGTTGTTCCATAAGGCGGCCGACGGCAATCCGCTCATGCTGATGTCTCTGATCCAGCATGCCCGGGCCAGCGGCGCCTTGGGCCTCCGGCACGGAGTATGGTTCCTGCTGGCCAACCCCGACATGGCCCAAGTTCCGGCCGCCGACGTTGTGGACCGGCAGTTGCGCTCCATGACACCGGAGGAAAAGACCGCCGCCACGATCGTTGCCATGGCCGGACCGCTATCCCTGTCCCAGATTCTGCGGATCAGTGGTCCCAAGGCCGTTGATGCCCTGGACACCGCGGGCATCATTGCCGTCTCCACGGGTCATGACCGGCTGGTTCGGGCGGCCAGCCCGATCCTTGGCGAGATTATCCGCCAGCGGGTCCCGGCCGGCCGCAGTTCGGCCCTGCGTTCGAGCGTGTTGTCGCTTCCGTCGGCACGGGCCGCCGCGCCGGGAGCGGCCCTCAACCGGCTGCGCTGGTCCATGGACTGCGGCGTAGAGATCCCTCCGATCCAGCTCCTGCAGGCCGCTGTCGCCGCGAACACGGACCTGGACCCTGCGACCGCGTCCCGGGTGGCTGGCGCCATCCGGGACGCCCGGTTCCTCCCCGAGGCCCGGATCCAGTTGGCTTATTCGCACTTCATCGCGGGGCGCACCGAGGCCGCTGTGGCGTGTCTGGAGGCCGCACAGCCGGTGCCCTCCGGACGGCCGTCCTACCTGGCTGCCCTCCTCGCAGCCCGGCTCGGGTCCGCAACGCCGGCCCGGCAACAGCAAGCCGACGCCGGGACGCACAGCCCGGCCTTTGGACTGTCCATGGAACCAGAGCTCCTGGAATCGCGGGCCCGGGATTCACTGTCTGCGGATTTCGCAACGTGCACCGACCTTTCCGGGCGCGCTCCGGCGGGACGGCCGTCGGACGTGACAGCTGCCGGGGGACTGGCCACAGAGCTTCTGAGTCACTCGTGGGACGGGAAGTTCATGGCAGTCGGAACCGTGCTGCGCGAACTCATCGCCGCGGCCGGCGCCTATCCCGAAATCCGGGTCCCGGCAGTTTCCCTCCTCGCCGAACTCTTGACCGCCCAAGGTCAACTCCGCGCAGGGCTGCGATTGGACGGAGAGGCATGGGGCGGCGCCCGAACCGCAAGCCTGGAACTTCCCTTGGTCTACGAGGACCTCGTGGTGCGCCACTGCCTGAATCTGATCTGGGCCGGCGACTGGGACCGGCTCGGAAATGTCCTGGACGATTACGCGGCCCGTGAGCCTGGGCGTCTGCTGTACAGCGGCGGCATGCTGCACCTCATGCGGGGCTACTCGCGGTTGCGCCAGGGCAGGATGCGTGAAAGCCTGGCCGAACTTCGGCTGAGTGTCGAAGAGCTTACTATCGCCGACCCGTTAGGTCTGTTGCCGTTTGCGCGCGCCGTTGCGGCCTACGCCGCAGGCGCCGTCGGACGCCACCATGAGGCCAGCCAGCATGTGCTGGCCTACCGGCTCTCGGAGTACCGGGAGCCGAAAACCCTTCACCTGCTGGCAGAGGCGTACTGCCGGGCGGCTGAACCCGGAGAAGGGCCCGGAGGAAGCGGTGCCGGAGCTTTGGCGCGGCTGGCGGACGAGGCCCTGCACGAGAGCCTGCGGGGCGTTGAAACCGATATCAGGCGGCTCGCGCTCCGCGGCGGTGACACCTCGGGCGCCGAAGCCCTCGCCCTCAGCAGCGGCGCAGTCGACGGCCCGGAAGCCAGGCTGGTGGAGTCCTACGCGCGAGCGGTGTCGGCGTCCGATGCGTCCGACCTCATTGGCATCAGCGACGACGCGCTCAATGCAGGGCACGGGCTCCTTGCCCTTGAGGCCGCCCAGCAGGCCGAGCGGATCCTGGCAGACGACCCGGAGCGGTGGCGGCTTACCGCGGTCCAGCGCCGGGTCCATCACCGCCTGGTGGAGGCCGGAATGTTGTCGCAATTGGAGGTCGTCCGCAGCGATCACGGCGCCCCGTTGACTGCCCGCGAGACCGAAGTCCTGGAACTGGTGTCGGGCGGGGCCACGAACGCCGAGATCGCCACCGCGCTCTGTGTGTCACTTCGGACAGTGGAGGGGCACCTGTCCCGGATCTTCGCCAAGCTCGGCGTGGGCCGGCGGGCGGACCTCCTGGACCTCGGCCCGCTGCCCTCCTGACCGGCCCGGCCCGGCATGGCGTGACCTGGCTGTGGCGTGCGTACAGCACGGGTGGCCTGCGGGGCCAGCGGGAGTAGCTCCAAGTAGTGCCATGGCGAGTAGGGCGTCAGAAATCGGGTAAACGCTACTCGTGTGCAGAGTCCGTTCGGGCGATTGACTTAAGCCAGTCCCACGAACAGCCCCATCCCGAACAACTCCACCCCGTACAGCTCCAACCCGAACAGCTCACAAAGGTCTCAAAATGAGGAACTTGAGGGCGGTCAGCAACCGCAAGCATGGCCCGAGGAAAGTGTGGTCTCAAATTCCTTGCTTGCGGATGCGGCCACTGCCACCATTAGAGGTGATCGGGCCGTAATCTTTCCCACTAACTCCTTCATTGGAATCGTGCGGTGCCTCAACGGGCAGCCGCGCGCCAAGGTCGGAGCCGGCGGCGTCAGAGCCTTCTGAGACCGAGGCTCTCCCCCCAGCCGCCGCCGGCTCCCTTAATCGGTCTACACGCGGGTCCGCGCCATCGAGAAGCGCGGCCCTGACACCGGCGCCGTCGGGCATCGCCGCAGGGGGTAGCGGCGCGTGACGACGTCTTGTGTGCGAGCCCTCGCCGGCCCTGGCGTCACGCGCCGGCATGTCGGGCGAGCCTTGCGCCGCGCAGGCCTTGCGCCGTAGCAGTGAGAGCCGGCCGGATGTTCCGGCGCCCCTGTTGGATGCCGCTGCTGGATGCCCCTGTTGGATGCCGCTGCTGGATCCCGTCGGCCCACGGCTCCCGCCAATGGGTCGCGGCGACGCACACCCGCGGCCCCTGCGGTCATCGCCGCGGCCCCTATCGTTTGTCGTCTGCCATTTTCTGGCAGCACCAGCCCAACCCGCCTGGCTGGGGGTTGATTGCGGCTGCCCTTGGGCAATGCTCCTGTCGCGGTCCGGGTCTTGGCCGCCGAAGGGCACCGCCGCGGGAGCCGATGGCCGCCGGAGCCGGCTAACGGGGCGCGGACCTCCGCTCGCGTTCCGCGGTGTGCGGGTCCGCGCGGTGGGCGCGCAGGAGAGCTGCAGGAACGTGGGATAATTAGGTTTAATCTGTGTGACGTATTTTGCACGCTGGCCGCCCGGCCGGCGCGGTGTACGCCGCAGCGAACGCCGATCCAGGAGTCTCCGCCATGGTTGCCACCCCAGCCCATCTCCGCCGCTCTGCCGCCGCGCTCGGAAACGAGGAGGTCCTGAGGATCCGCAACGACTTCCCAATCCTGCAGCAGCACGTCAACGGCAGGCCGCTCGTCTACCTGGACTCCGGTGCCACCTCGCAGAACCCGCTCAGCGTGCTCGAGGCCGAGCAGGAATTCTATGAGCAGCGGAACTCCGCGGTCCACCGTGGGGCACACCACCTCGCCGTCGAGGCCACCGAGGCGTTCGAGAACGCCCGGGAAACGGTGGCGGACTTCGTCGGGGCGGAGTGGGATGAGCTGATCTGGACCTCCAACGCCACGGAGGGCCTGAACCTGCTCACCTACTCCTTCCTCAACGCTTCCCTGCCGGGCGCCGGACCCGAAGCGGCCCGGTTCGCCCTGGCCCCGGGCGACGAGCTCGTGGTCACGGAGATGGAGCACCACGCCAACCTGATCCCCTGGCAGGAGCTGGCGGCCCGGACCGGCGCCGTCGTGAAGTTCATCCCGATCGACGACGCCGGCGCCCTTGACCTGGAGGCCGCTGCCGGCATCATCGGCCCGCGCACCCGCGTCCTGGCGTTCACGCACGCGTCAAACGTCCTCGGCACCATCAACCCGGTGGCCGCCCTGGTGGCCCTGGCCCGGTCCGCGGGAGCCCTCGTGGTGCTCGACGCCTGCCAGTCCGCACCGCACCTGCCCCTGGACGTGAAGGCGCTCGACGTCGACTTCGCGGTGTTCTCCGGCCACAAGATGCTTGCCCCCACCGGCATCGGCGCCCTCTATGGCCGCTCGGAGCTGCTCAACGCGATGCCGCCGTTCCTGACCGGCGGCTCCATGATCACCACCGTCACGATGGAACGGGCGGGTTTCCTGCCCAGCCCGCAACGCTTCGAAGCCGGCACCCAGCGCATTTCGCAGGCCGTGGCACTCTCCGCGGCGGTAAATTACCTCAGCGAAACCGGGATGGACCGCATCCACGCCTGGGAAGCCGAACTCGGCCAGCGCCTCGTGCGCGGCCTGGAGTCCATCCCCGGGATCCGGGTGCTGGGTCCGGCGGCCGGGCAGGAGCGGATTGGCCTGGCGGCATTCGACGTCGCGGGCGTCCACGCGCACGACGTCGGCCAGTTCCTGGACAGCCGCGGCATCGCCGTGCGGGTCGGCCACCACTGTGCCCAGCCCCTGCACCGCCGGCTCGGGCTGACGGCGACGACGCGCGCCAGTACGTACCTTTACAACACCACGGACGATGTGGACGCGTTCCTGAACGCGGTCGCCGATGTCCGTGCCTACTTCCAAGCCTAGGACGGACATCCATGAGTCTTGACCAGCTTTACCAGCAGATCATCCTCGAACATGCCAAGGCCCGGCACGGCAGCGGCCTCGCCGCCGCGGACGCGCCCAAGGAGGCCAGCTGCGGCCAGTCCCACCAGCTGAATCCGACCTGCGGCGACGAAATCACGGTCCGGGTGTCCGTTGCCGGCGGGAAGGTCAGTGAGCTGCGCTGGGACGGCGACGGCTGCTCGATCTCGATGGCCTCGGCGTCCGTGCTGACAGACCTCGCCGAGGGCATGACAGTCGAGGAACTCAGCGCCGTCATTGACAGCTTCCGCGAGGTGCTGCGCTCGCGCGGGAAGGTGCCGGCCGACCCGGAGGTGCTGGGCGACGCCGCGGCGTTTGAGGGCGTGTCCCGTTATGCTGCCCGGGTCAAATGCGCCATGCTCTCCTGGGTGGCCGCGGAGGACGCCCTCGGCCAGGCGCTGACGGCCTGACGGCAACACATCAGGGCCGGCCCAGGCCCTTGTAGGTCCAGCCGGCCGCCCGCCACTTGGCAGGGTCCAGGACGTTGCGGCCGTCCAGGATGCGCGGCGCGGACACGAGCGCTTTGGCGGCGTGCGGATCCAGCTCCCGGTACGCCTGCCACTCGGTCAGCAGCAGCACGGCATCGGCCCGGTGCAGCGTCGTCTCCAGGTCCGGTTCCAGCTGGAGTTCGGGGAAGCGCTTGGCGGCATTGGGCAGGGCCTGGGGATCGGTGACCGTCACCACGGCGCCCTGCAGCTGCAGCTGCGCGGCGGCGCTCAACGCGGGGGAGTCCCGGACGTCGTCGCTTTCGGGCTTGAACGCCGCGCCCAGGACTGCGACCCGCTGGCCCAACAGGGACCCGCCGCACAGTTCGCGTGTCAGCTCCACCACCCGGGTCCGGCGCCGCATGTTAATCGCATCCACTTCCCGCAGGAAGGTCAGAGCCTGGTCCGCCCCCAGCTCGCCGGCGCGGGCCATGAAGGCACGGATGTCCTTGGGCAGGCACCCGCCGCCGAATCCGATGCCTGCGTTCAGGAACTTCCGCCCGATCCGCTCGTCGAGCCCGATCGCATCGGCCAGCCGGGTGACGTCGGCGCCGGTGGCTTCGCAGACCTCGGCCATGGCGTTGATGAAGGAGATCTTGGTCGCGAGGAACGAGTTGGCTGCCGTCTTCACCAGTTCTGCCGTGGCGTAGTCCGTCACCAGCCGGGGTGTCCCGCCTGCCAGGGGAGTCTCGTAGACCCTGTCGAGGACGGCCACCGCGGGATGGTCTTCGCTGCCGTCCGGCGTGCCGTAGACAAACCGGTCCGGGTTCAGGGTGTCTGTCACGGCATGGCCTTCGCGCAGGAACTCGGGATTCCAGACCAGCGAGGCGCCGGGCTCTGCCTCCGCCAGCACCTCGGCCAGGCCCGCGGCGGTTCCCACAGGCACCGTGGATTTGCCGGCGACGACGTCGCCGGGGGAGACGTATTCAGCGAGCGAGGCGACGGCGGCGTCGACATAGCGCAGGTCGGCGCCGTTTTCGCCGCGTTTCTGCGGCGTTCCGACGCAGATGAAGTGGACCTCGGCGCCGCGGGCGGCCGCCATGTCGGTGGTGAACCGCAGCCGGCCCGATTCCTCAAGTTGGGACAAGAGTTCGTCGAGCACGGGTTCGTAAAAGGGGGCGTGGCCTGCTGAAAGCTGTGCCACCTTGTGTTCGTCGACGTCGATTCCGACGACGTCGTGACCCAGCTTTGCCATGCATGCGGCATGGACCGCGCCCAGGTAACCGCAACCAATAACCGAGATCCGCATAGTTCCGATTTCCTCCCGTCGGGCCCTGTTCACAGGGTACGTGGTGGACGTCGGGATCGCACAGCCTCACGGCGCGCCATGAACAGCCTGGCCACGAGCGCGCCGGCCATGGCGCCGATCGTGTTTGCGGCGACGTCGGCGACGGACGGAAAGCGCGCCGGCAGGAACGCCATCTGGCCGAGTTCGATCACGACGGAGAGGATGAACCCGGCAACGGCCCCGCCCCACCAGAGCCGCAAGCCCAGGATGATGGCGACCAGGGCGCCCAGCGGAATAAACAGGATCACGTTTGAGGAAAATTCCACCACCCCGTAGTCGAACCAGGGAGGGACGCCCCAGCTGTGCAGTTGCCGGAGCCACCGCATGAGGTAGGTGGCCGCGCCCCGGTCAACGGGCACCGGCCAGAAGGCAATCAGGCCGAGGACCGGAACGCAGGCGCACAGGCCCCAGATGGCGACGCGGCGGGGTAGCAACTGGCGTCCCCTTTCAGCGGTCCACCTTTTTGCTGATTCTAGCGGCCGGCGGCGGCAGGCGCAGGGTGCGCGTGCCGCCGCCGGTGTGCCGGATGCTAGCTGAGCAGCCCGGCCACGCCAATCGCCGCCGTCGCGGCCCCCAGCAGCATGGAGATGCTGACCAGGACCACATGGACGGTCAGGAAGCGCGTGGCCTTGCCGTTGGCGTCGCGGGCACGCGGATCCTTCATGACCCGGCGCAGGAACTGCGGCCAGACAACAAGGGACCAGACGCCGGCGACGATCAGGACGACGGCGAGGACCGCGGGCAGTTCCACGGGGTCAGTGGCTTTCGAGCCAGGCCTGGGCCTGCTGGGACTGCAGGTTCAGGGCCTTGCCGACCATCGGTTCTGCGGCGTCGGCGATCTTGCCGCCAAGGAACGGCACCGAGGAGGTCACGTCGCCCTCGAGCTCGATCCGGGTGCTGCCGCCGTCGGACACGAGACGCTGGACAGCCTTCACGTCCAGCGGGGCGCCGGAGACCTTCAGGGAGATCTTGCTCTGCCGGGAGCCGTCGGCGGTGGGGGCCTCCCAGGCCTCCAGCTGCGTCACCTTCAGGCTTTCGCCAACAAATTTCCGGGCAATGTCGGGCATCCGGGTGGTGGGGATGGTCCGCACGGTGGTGGTGTTGAAAGCGCCGGCGGTGTCGCCGTCGATGGCGAAGGATTCCAGGGTGCCGCCGACGAGTTCGCTCGTGTGGCGCAGGAAGTCTTCATTGACGAAAACCGCGGTAACGCGGTCGACGCTGTGCGGAACGGTGGTGGATGCACTCAGGGCCATAGGGGGGTCCTCCGTGATGTGGAAGTGGACGTTTCGGGCTCCAACATCCTACGTGGTGTGCCGGGCTGGCTCCGATTCGAGGTTTTCCAGATCCCGTGCGGCGGCGGTGATATTCCGCGACATGGCGGGAAAAATGACGCTGTGGAACGGCAGCACTGCGAGCCAGTAGAGGCGGCCGCTGAGGCCCTTGGGGAAGAAGATGGCGCGCTGGCGGTAGCGGCTGCCCGTCCCCTCCGGCTCCACGGAAAGTTCGAGCCAGGCCCGGCCCGGGGCCCGCATTTCGGCCCGCAGCCGCAGCAGCCGGCCACGGTCGATCCGCTCGACCCGCCACCAGTCCACCACCTCGCCCTCGGCCAGCAGGTGCGGGTGCCGGCGGCCGCGCAGCAGCCCCGCCCCGCCGGTGAGCTTGTCCAGCCAGCCGCGCACCTGCCAGGCCAGTGGCAGGGAGTACCAGCCGTTCCGGCCGCCGATTCCTTCGATGACGGTCCACACATATTTGGGGTCCACGTCGCTTTGGAAGCTTCGCTCGTCCACGTACACGGCGTGTCCGGACCAGTCCGGGTCGCTCGGCAGGGGATCGGCGTCGACGCCGGCGCTGGCCCACGTGGTCTCCACCTGGCCGTCGCGTTCCTTGCCCAGGGCGAGGGCCACGGCCCGCCGGTAGGGGGTCAGGCCGCCCTCCGGCGCAGGGATGTACGCGTCGATGTCGTGCTCGGCGGCGACGGCGTCGTGCTGGAGTGATTCGACGAGCGGCAGGGACATGGAGAGCGGGATGGGGGTGGTCAGTGCCACCCACAGACCGGCCAGTTTGGGGGCCGGCACCGGCAGCGCCAGCACCACCCGGTGCGGCAGGCGGGCCTCTGCGGCGTATTCCTGCATCATTCCGGCGTAACTGAGCACCTGGCGGCAGCCGATGTCGAAGGTCCGGTTGATGGGTCCTTCCAGCGACGCTGCCGCCACGAGGTAGTACAGGACGTCACGGACCGCGATCGCCTCGATCTTGTTGCGCACCCAGCTCGGGGCGGGCATCAGCGGCAGCGTCTCGGACAAATGCCGGATCATTTCGAACGACGCCGAACCCGAGCCGATCA
This sequence comes from Arthrobacter sp. 05T410, assembly GCF_056396505.1. Taxonomy (NCBI): domain Bacteria; kingdom Bacillati; phylum Actinomycetota; class Actinomycetes; order Micrococcales; family Micrococcaceae; genus Arthrobacter; species Arthrobacter sp. 05T410. Next base: position 200,881 of record NZ_JBFTLP010000002.1, read on the forward strand.
CGACGCCGGCCTGGAACACCACCGCGTCCACCGGGCTGTCCAGGAACACCTTCCCCACCGCCTCGCGGGAGCGCATGTGGGTGGACAGTTCGGCCCCGGCCGGGTGCAGGCCGCCGAGGTAAACGATCCTGTCCACACCGGCGGCGGCCGCGGCCCGGGCGGCCGTCCCGGCCATCGTCTTTTCCTTGGCCTCGAAGCCGGCCCCGGCCGCCATGGAATGGACCAGGTAGTACAGGACGTCGACGCCGTCGAGCGCCGCCTGCAGGGCGTCCCCGTCGTCGAGGCTGCTGTGGATCACCTCGACGTCGTCCAGCCAGGGCACGCCGGCGATCTTGGCCGGGGTGCGGACCACGACTTTGACCCGGTGCCCGGCTTCCAGGAGCCGGGGGACAAGCCGGCCGCCGATGTAGCCGGTGGCCCCGGTGACGAGCACGGTCTTAGGGGATGCGGCCTTCGCGGTGGCTGCCTGCGGGGCTGTAGCAGGAGTTCCAGCGGGTTCGGGGGTTGCGGTTGTGGCGTTCATGGTGACTCCTTGTCAGCCAGCAGTTGGCGGGTGGCCTACCAAGCCATTCGGTGCGCGGCCCGCGTTGGATGGGCCGCCCGCTCCTGAAGCCAGCCTAGCCCCGTCGGCGGCGCCCCGGGCAGGCCTCACCGGCCGGGCCCGTCGGCGGTCCCCGAGGCTCCGCGGTAGGCTTGGAGGGCCCGGGATTCTCGCGAATTTCGGCTATTCGTGTTGCCTGCACCCCGTGATCCCATCAGGAGCAACAGCTATGAGCCTCAACGGCCCCTCTCTCACCGGTTTGCGCCGTGTCCTCGCCGAAGACCGGAACTACGCCCGCATCCAGGCCGAGGCCGCCCGCGGGTTCGCCGCCCGCAGCGAGGATTACCAGATCAGCGCCCCGGCCGGAATGCGGTCCACGCTGCTCGCGGAAATGGCGGACGGACTCGCGACCCTGGCGGGAAACGAAACCGGCTCTGCAGGGGCTGGCCGGGGAGTGCCCGTGGTCCTGGCCGTCACCGCGACCGGCCGCGAGGCAGAGGACCTGACCGAGGCCCTGCGCGCCTTCCTGCCGGCCGAGACGATCGCGGAGTTCCCCAGCTGGGAGACGCTGCCGCATGAGCGGCTCTCCCCGCGCTCGGACACCGTCGGCCGGCGGCTGTCTGTGCTGCGGCGGCTCGCGCACCCCGAATCGTCCACCGCCGGTGCGCTGCGCGTCGTGGTGGCCCCCGTCCGCGCCGTCGTGCAGCCGATCGTCGCCGGCCTCGGCGAACTGGTGCCGGTCACCCTGACAGTCGGCCAGGAGGCCCCCTTCACCGGTGTTGTCAAGAGCCTGGCCGACGCCGCCTACGCCCGGGTGGACATGGTGACCCGCCGCGGCGAATTCGCCGTCCGCGGCGGCATGCTGGACGTCTTCCCGCCCACCGAGGACCACCCCATCCGGGTCGAGTTCTTTGGTGACGAGGTGGACCAGATGCGCTGGTTCGCCGTCGCCGACCAGCGCTCGCTGACCGCGCCCGGCCTGCACCATCCCACCGAACTCCATGCCCCGCCGTGCCGCGAAATCCTGATCACACCCTCCGTCATGTCCCGCGCCGCGACCCTGAAGTCCCAGCTCCCGGCCGCCGCGGACATGCTGGAGAAAATCGCCGGCGGCATCGCCGTCGAGGGCATGGAATCGCTGGCCCCCGTGCTGGTGGACGCCATGGTGCCGTTCCTGGACCAGCTCCCGGCGGGTTCCATCGCGGTGGTGATCGAGCCGGAGAAGGTCCGCACCCGGGCCCACGACCTCGCCGCGACGAACGAGGAATTCCTCGAGGCCGCCTGGTCCACGGCGTCCGACGGCGGCACCGCACCTCTTGATCTGACCTCTGCGGCGTCCGAAGCGCTGCACTCGGCCAGCTTCCGCTCGCTGACCGAAACCCGCACCGCGGCCCTCGAGCACGGCGTCTCCTGGTGGTCCATCACCTCGCTGGCCAGCGACGAGGAGCTGCTGCCCGACGTCGACGTGCTGAACCTCCACGCCCGGGAACCCCGCGGCTACCAGGGCGACGTGGCGGAAATGATGGACTTCATCGGCTCCCGCGTCCGGGACCAGTGGCGGATCGTCGTGGTCACCGAGGGCCCGGGCCCGGCGCAGCGCCTCGCAGAACTCTTCCACGACAACGACATCCCGTGCGCGCGGGTGGACACGCTCGAGGCCGATCCGCAGGCCGGGCTGATCGAGGTGACCACCGCCGCCGTCGGCCGCGGTTTTGTCCTGGATCCGCTCAAGCTGGCGCTGCTGACCGAGGCTGACCTGCTGGGCCGGACCTCTGCCGGTTCCACGAAGGACATGCGCCGGATGCCGTCCAAGCGGCGGAATGCCGTGGATCCGCTGCAGCTCGTGGCCGGGGACTCCGTGGTGCACGAACAGCACGGCATCGGCCGGTTCGTGGAACTGATCCAGCGCAAGGTTGCCGGTGGCGGCGAGGGCGTGCGCGAATACCTGGTCCTGGAGTACGCCCCGTCCAAGCGCGGAGCCCCGGGCGACCGGCTCTTCGTGCCCACCGACCAGCTGGACCAGGTCACCCGGTACGTGGGCGGCGACACTCCTGCGCTGAGCAAGATGGGCGGCGCGGACTGGGCGAGCACCAAGTCCAAGGTCCGCAAAGCGGTCAAGGAGATCGCCGGCGAGCTGATCCGGCTGTACTCGGCCCGGATGGCCTCCCGCGGCTACGCCTTCGGCCCGGACACCCCGTGGCAGCGGGAACTGGAGGAGGCCTTCCCGTACGTGGAGACCCCGGACCAGCTGACCACCATCAACGAGGTCAAGGCCGACATGGAGCGGGAGATCCCGATGGACCGGCTGATCTCGGGCGACGTCGGCTACGGCAAGACAGAGATCGCTGTCCGGGCCGCGTTCAAAGCGGTCCAGGACGGCAAGCAGGTCGCCGTGCTGGTGCCCACCACGCTGCTCGCCCAGCAGCACTACGAGACGTTCACCGAACGGTTTTCCGGCTTTCCCCTCGTCGTCAAGCCGCTGTCCCGCTTTCAGACCGGCAAGGAGGCCAAAGAAACCGCCGACGGCGTCAAGTCCGGTTCCGTGGACGTCGTGATCGGCACTCACCGGCTGCTGTCCAAGGACTTCGGCTTCAAGGACCTCGGCCTGGTGATCGTGGACGAGGAGCAGCGTTTCGGCGTCGAACACAAGGAAGCGCTGAAGAAGATGCGCACCAACGTCGACGTCCTGGCCATGAGCGCCACCCCGATTCCGCGCACACTGGAAATGTCCCTGACCGGCATCCGCGAAACCTCCACCCTGGCCACCCCGCCGGAGGAACGGCACCCCGTGCTGACGTATGTGGGCCCGTACACGGACAAGCAGACTTCCGCCGCGATCCGCCGTGAGCTGATGCGCGAAGGCCAGGTGTTCTTCGTCCACAACCGGGTGTCCACGATCGACCGCACCGCGGCGAAGATCCGCGAACTGGTCCCGGAGGCCCGGGTGGAGGTGGCGCACGGGCAGATGTCCGAGAGCCGGCTGGAACAGATCATCGTGGACTTCTGGGAAAAGCGCTTCGACGTCCTGGTCTGCACCACCATCATCGAGACCGGCCTGGACATCTCCAACGCCAACACCCTGATCGTGGACGGCGCGGACAAGTACGGACTCTCCCAGCTGCACCAGCTGCGCGGACGTGTGGGACGCGGCCGTGAACGCGCCTACGCCTACTTCCTCTACCCTTCGGAAAAGCCGCTTGGCGAGGTGGCGCTGGAACGGCTCAAGGCCGTCGCGACGCATAACGAGCTCGGCGCCGGCATGCAGCTGGCCATGAAGGACCTGGAGATCCGCGGCGCCGGCAACCTGCTCGGCGGCGAGCAGTCCGGCCACATCCAAGGCGTCGGCTTCGACCTCTACATCCGGCTGGTCGGCGAGGCCGTGGCCGAATACCGGGGCGAGGCGGAGGAGAAGGCCGCCGAAATGAAGATCGAACTGCCGGTCAACGCGCACCTGCCGCACGACTACGTGCCGGGCGAACGGCTGCGCCTGGAGGCTTACCGCAAACTCGCCAGCGCCATCACCTACGAGGCGATCGAGGAGGTCCTCGCGGAGCTCGTGGACCGTTACGGCGAGCTGCCGCTGCCGGCCACCAACCTGATCGACGTCGCCCGGTTCCGGGTGGGCGCCCGCGAGGCCGGATTGTCCGACGTCGCGCTGCAGGGCAACTTCATCAAGTTCTCCCCGGCGCAACTGCCCGAGTCCAAGCTCATGCGCCTGACCCGGATGTACCCCGGCGCGCAGGCGAAGCCGGCTCTGGACGCCGTGCTCGTTCCGAAGCCCAAGACGGCCAGGATCGGCGGCCGGGACCTGCAGGACGCCGAGATCCTGGAGTGGGCCAACGGCGTGATCCGCAACATCTTCTCCGACGCCCCTGTCTCTGCCACACCGGCGGTGAAATAAAAGAATGATGGGAGGACATCACGCCGCGTCGGGAGCCGCGGCGTGGGTAGCCATTGCCTCGACCGGCCCGTATGCGCTCGGCTGGTACCCGCTGGATCCCACCGGAATCGTGATCGGCGCGATGGCGACGGCGGGGACCGCGCTGGTCTGCGACTGGGACCACCGTGCCAGCACGGTGGCGCACGCGCTGCCGCCGCTGTCCAACCTGGTGGCGCGCGGCATTGAGAACGCCAGCGGGGGCCACCGGCAGGGCACTCATTCGGTGCTGGGCGCGGCGTTCTTCGTGCTGCTGGCCACGGTCGCCGGGCAGTGGCAGGTGCAGACCCAGTGGGGGCTGCTGTCCGTCGGAGCCGGCCTGCTGTGCATGTTCATGATCAACATCGCCGCGAAGGCACTGAAACTCTTCCCGAAATTCGGCTGGATCAGCAACTGGATCGTCGGGCTGCTCATGGCCGGACTCGTGACGTGGTTCGCGCCGCACCAGTGGACCTGGCTGCCGGTTTCAATGCTTACCGGGGTGCTGGTGCACATTGTGGGGGACATGATCACCACCGGGGGAGTGCCGCTGCTCTGGCCACTGGTGATCAAGCCGCCCAAGGTCCTGCGGAAACTGCCGCTGCTGAAGAACATCTGGAGGGCCAACGGGGCGTTCTCCATCCCGCTGCTGGGCCGGGCGGGTTCGCGGCGGGAATGGTTCGTCCTGATCCCGGTAAGCGGCTACGCCATGGTGGGGATGTTTGGCGCCGGGCTGGCGGTGGCCAAAGCGCACTTCCCCGCGGCCCTGGCGCTCGGCACGCGGCTGGTCAAGGGCCTGTTCGCACTGGTGCCCGGCTAGGACTGCCACCGGTTAAATGACTGAAGCTCCGGATGAACCGGAGCTTCAGTCATTTAAGGGTCAGGAGAGGCCTAGTTTTCGCCGGCCGAATCCGAGCGGCCCAGCAGGGTCTGCGGGATCCAGAACGCGGCCGCGAAGAGAATCAGGCAGACGGCCATCGGCCAGGTGTTTTCCAGCGTCAGGAAGGACAGCGAGTAGATCGCACCGAGGAACAGGACCATCATCGGCACGAACAGGGCGATGCTGGATCCGAGGCTGTTCTCGACGCGCCGGGACGGGGTGGTGTTGCTGGACATTCGTTCCTCCTCGGCCCCGGGGGGCTCAAAACTGTGGGCGGTGCCGGCACGGTCAGTACGCGGACGAACCCTGTTCACCCTTGACGATCGCGATACCGGAGCTGGCGCCAATACGTGTTGCACCTGCAGCAATCATAGCCTGAGCATCGGCCAGGGAACGCACGCCGCCGGAGGCCTTGACACCCAGGTCCGGGCCGACGGTGCGGCGCATGAGAGCGACGTCCTCGGCAGTGGCCCCGCCGCCGTTGAAGCCCGTGGAGGTCTTCACGAAGTCCGCCCCGGCTTCCACTGCGGCCTCGCAGGCGAGCACCTTCTGGTCATCGCCCAGCAGCGCCGTTTCGATGATGACCTTCAGGATGGCTCCGCCCTCGTGCACGGCGGCCGCGACGGCGGCGATGTCGTCCACCAGCGCGCCCTTGTCATTGGCACGGGCCGCGGCGATGTTGATGACCATGTCCACTTCTTCGGCACCGTCCAGGACCGCGCCGCGGGCCTCGAAGGCCTTGACGTCGCTCGGCGTGGCGCCCAGCGGGAATCCCACCACGGAGCACGTCAGGACGCCGGATCCCTTGAGCGCTTTCTTGACGGTCTTGACCCAGACCGGGTTCACGCAGACCGACTTGAAGTGGTACTCCGCCGCCTCGGCGCAGACCTTGAGGATCTCCGCCTCGCTGGCCTCCGGCTTGAGCAGGGTGTGGTCGATGTAGGAGGCGATGTTGGGCGTCCCCCCGGTGGCGGCTTCTTGGCTCATGGTGGTCCCTTTCGTGGCGGGCCTGGGACGCGGCGGTCCCTTCCCGGGCCTTGTGGGCCTGCGGGCCCTGGCGGCGCCGCGTGGTGCGCGGCTTATCAGGGAACCATCTTGCCATAGGAATGTGCCCGGCGGATGCCCCCGGCCGGGCCTCCCCGGCACGTCAGGCGGCGGCCGCCAGGGCCCGGCCCATGGTGGCCTGAAGCAACTGGGAAGCGCACACCGACGCCGCGGAACCGGAGGCCACGAGCAGCCCCAGCCGGACGCCGTCGTAGGCTGCCGCGTCACCGATCGCCCAGATGCCCGGCACGGAGGTGCGGAAGTCCTGGCCGATGACGATCCCGCCGCCGGCAGCGGTCGCGAGCCCGGCCGTGGCGGCCAGCTCGTCGCGGGCGATGCGCTCCTCGGCGAGGATCACGAGGTCACCGTTCATGCTGGAGCCGTCCTCGAAAACGATGCCCGACGCCGGCAGGGCGGACCCGGCGGCGGTGGGAACGACGGCGGCGGGACGGACGGTGGTGCGGACCGGGCGGACGCCGCGGGACCGGAGCACGGCCTCGGCCTGGCCGGCGGCCGAACCCGTGCCGACCAGGATGCCGAGGGGGCGGCGGCCCAGGACCCGGGTGACGTCCTTGACGGCCTCGCCCAGCCCGGCGGCGTCGTCGATCGTGGAATAGCTCAGGCAGCGGGCGGCACCTTCCACCGGAGCCTCGGCGGGAGCGGAACCGGTGGCGATGACGAGCTCGTCGTAGTCGAACTCCATGCCGTCGGCGGTGGTCACGCGGCGGTTTTCCGCGTCGATGTAGCTTGCCGGCTGGCCGAAGCGGACAGATACCTGGGGCAGGACGGCGAGCTCCAGCAATTCCTCGGGTGCGTCGTCCCGGTTGCTGAGGACCGTGATGGCGCCGGCGAACGGGGTCCGGGTGAGCTGCCGGACGAGCGCCTGGGCGGCCCGGCCGGCGCCGGCGATGACGATCCTGGGCCGGGCGGCCGTGGTGGCGGCGGCAGCCGAAGCGCCTGTCAGGGAGGAAGTGGAGATGGGAGACATTGCCGGAGCGGACATGTGCTGGCCCTTTCGCTGGGTGGCCATCGTGTGGCCGGTGTGCTTGATGAACCCCAGCGTAGGCGTCCGATTTTTCCGGGGTGTTTCCCGGGTGTTGCCGCTTCTGCCCTGCCCGTTCGCCAGTATTTACCGGCCGGTAATGCCGTGGGTCACACCCCGCGAAGGCCGGCAGCAAAGCAACGCGGGGTCACTTAGCGCCTATAGATAGCGGTGGGATGGGCGCTATGTGACCCCGCGTTGGGTTAGACCCGGATCCGGTAGCCGCGTTTCACCACGGTTTCCACCAGCCGGGTGTCCGGCAGCGCGGACCGCAGCCGGCTGACGGTCATGTCCAGGGCATGCACGGAACCGCGCAGCTCCAGCAGGTCCGAGAGCGCCTCGCGGGAGAGCACAGCCCCGCCGGCGCCGATGAGCGCGCGCAGCAGCAACAGCGGTGCGGGCGCCATCTCGACCGGCTCGCCGTTGATGCGCAGCGACCGGCCGCGCAGCTCCACCCTGCCGGAAACGGTGTCGAGCCGGCGGACGTGGTTCAGCGCCAGGTGCTCGCAGACCAGCCGGATCAGGGCGCCCATCCGGAACCGTTCCGGGATCAGCGGATGCAGCCCGGCATCGAGCAGCGGCTGCGCGGTGATGGGCCCGACGACGGCGGTCGCCACGGTGGTCTTCAGGCTCTCTACGAGCTGTTTGTAGACGCCCATCTCGTGCGCCGTGCTCCACATCGCGTCCACGGCGGGCGCGCTGGTGAACGTCAGGACATCCAGGTTGCCGCTGCACGCCGCTTCGATCAGCTTGGGCAGCCGGTCGGCGCCGTCGGGCTTGACCCAGCGGTACGGGGTGACCGTCAGGACGGTGGCGCCGGACATGCGCAGGCGCTCGAGCTGGCGGACATCGGTGTAGCCGTGCAGCTGCACCGCGACTGTCTTGCCGCGCACACCCTCGGCCAGGAGCATGTCCACGAGCGTGGACGTGGTTTCGTCGCTGCTGATTCCGACGTCGGCGAGCCCGGCGGCGCGCACGGCGCCGCGGGCTTTGGGCCCGCGGACGAACATCCGGGTGGCGGAGAGGGTCTCCAGCAGCTGGTCGCCAATGCCAAACGTGTCCGCGGCCTCGCACCAGCGGCGCATGCCGTAGGCGGTGGTCGCGATGCAAAGATCGGGCCGGGCGGCGATGATCGCCCGGGTGTCCTCGATCAGGCTCTGGTCCTCCCGGACCGGGGCGATCTTCAGGGCCGGGGCGTGAAGCACCTCGGCACCGCGGCGTTCCAGGGCCTCGATGAGGTCCTGCGAACGGCGGTGCGAGGTGACGCCGATCCGGAAGCCGTCCAGGGGAAGGTCCCGGTCGGTCGCGTACTCGGCGGGTTCGGGCGCGGGGGCGCCGGCGGTCAGTGCGGAGGCGAGGGCGGGGTTCAAGGGGGACAGTGGTGCGCCGGGCTCCGGGAGGGCTGCGGCGACGGCGTTCAGTGCGCTCATGGGAATCCTTACGCCTCCATCAGTGATGCGGCCAGACGGTCGAGCTCTGCCGTGGCATCGGCACAGCCCCGGTTGGCTTCGGCCACCCGGACAACGTCCCCGATCACCAGGACGGCGGGGTTGCTGCAGCCCGCGGCTGCGGAGGTGATGGTGCCCAGCTCGGCGATCGTGGTGCGCTGGCCGGGGCGGTAGCCACGTTCGACGACCGCCATCGGCATGTCGGCCCGCATTCCGGCCCGGCGGAGTCCGGCCGCGAGGTGGTGCAGGGTGCCGATGCCCATCAGGACCACAATGGTTCCGCCGAGCCCGGCGAGGTGCGTCAGTTCGTTCTCGGTCAGCGGGGCATGGCCGGAGACCACGGTGAACATGTGGCTGACTTCGCGGTGCGTGACCGGGATGCCGGCGGCGGCCGGAACCGAGATGGCGCTGGTGACTCCGGAGATGACGCGGACCGGAACCCCGGCCGCGACGCAGGACGCGACTTCCTCGCCGCCGCGGCCGAACACATAGGGGTCCCCGCCCTTGAGGCGGACCACATTGTTGCCGGCCAGCGCGCTTTCCACCATGAGCTTTTCGATGTCTGCCTGGCTGACCTTGTGGTGGCCGGGCTTCTTGCCCACATCCACTAGCTCTGCCGAGGTCAGGGACGGCAGGTCCTGGTACGGGGCGAGCCGGTCGTAGAAGACGACGTCGGCGTCGCGCAGCGCGGCGACGGCGGCGACGGTGAGCAGCTCGGTGGTCCCGGGTCCGCCGCCGACCAGCGTGACGTGGCCCGCCGGGCCGGCCGGGGGCTCGGCCGCCACCGGAATGCCGGTGGCACGGCACCGGCCGAGGAGGGCCTCCCAGCCCGGCTGGCCGTCGTCGACCGCCGCGACCAGGAACGGGCGCTCGGGCAGCGGGCCGTCCATGCCGGCGCCCTGCGGGGTGCTGAGGCGGAACACGACGGCGCCGGCCGCCTCATAGCGCCGCGAGGCCTGACGGGCGGCGTGGTCCGCGCCCGTGACCAGGACTTCGCGTCCGGTGAGGTCAATGGTGAGCTGCATGGCTATACCTCGTTCTCGTCAGGCAGTCCCGGGGTGGTAGCTCGGACCGGAATGGAAGCCCCGATCAGGACCGGCTGCTGCCCGGCCCGCGCCTTCTCCTCCGCTGTCGCGGGGCGCATCTGGCCGCGCTCGTCGGAGACGAAGGTGATCGAATCGTCTTTCTGGTCCGGGGCGTTGACGAAGGAGCGGAAGCGGCGGAGGCGTTCGGGATCCTTCAGGGTGTCGGCCCATTCGTCGACGTAGGTGTCAACGTGCTTGGCCATGGCGGCTTCGAGGTCCTCGGCGATGCCCAGGGTGTCGTGGACCACCACGTCCTCGACGTGCTTGATGCCGCCGTCGAGCTCTTCCTGCCAGCGCGCGGTGCGCTGCAGCCGGTCGGCCGTGCGGATGTAGTACATGAAGTAGCGGTCGATGTACTTGATCAGGGTTTCGTCGTCGAGGTCCTTGGCCAGCAGCTGGGCGTGCGCCGGAGTGGCGCCGCCGTTGCCGCCGACGTACAGGTTCCAGCCGTCGGCGGTGGCGATGACGCCGACGTCCTTGCCCCGGGCCTCCGCACATTCGCGGGCGCAGCCGGAGACGCCCATCTTCAGCTTGTGCGGGCTGCGGAGGCCGCGGTAGCGCAGCTCGAGCGCGATGGCCATGGCCACCGAATCCTGGACCCCGAAGCGGCACCAGGTGGAGCCGACGCAGGACTTCACCGTGCGCAGGCTCTTGCCGTAGGCCTGGCCGGATTCGAAGCCGGCATCGACCAGGACCTTCCAGATTTCGGGCAGCTGCTCCAGCCGGGCGCCGAACATGTCGATCCGCTGCCCGCCGGTGATCTTGGTGTAGAGGCCGTACTGCTCGGCGACCGTGGCGATCACGCCGAGTTTCTTCGGGGTGATCTCGCCGCCGGCGATCCGCGGGACCACCGAGTAGGTGCCGTCCTTTTGCATGTTGGCCAGGGCGCGGTCGTTGGTGTCCTGCAGGGTGCCGCGGCCGGCGTCCAGGACGTAGGCGCTGTTCTGGCTGGCGAGGATGTTGGCGATGGTCGGCTTGCAGATATCGCAGCCGGCGCCGCTGCCGTACTTGGCCATGATCTCCTCGAAGGAGGTCAGCTCCAGGACCCGGATGGCGTCGAAGAGTTCCTGGCGGGAGAGCTCGATGTGTTCGCACAGGGCCTTGGAGACTTCGACGCCGGACTTGGTCAGTTCGGTTTCGAGCAGCTTCTTGAGCATCGGCACGCAGGAACCGCAGCTGGTGCCGGCGCGGGTGCAGCCCTTGAGCTCGCCGAGTTCCCGGACCGGCGCGTTGCCGTCGCAGCTCCCGCAGCCGTTGACGGTGTCACGGATGGTTCCGGCCGAGACGTTGTTGCAGGAACACAGGATCGCGTCATCCGGCAGTTGGATCTCCAAGACTCCGTCCCCGGCGTCACCGCCGCCGGCCGCGGTGAGGTAGGCGCCGGGTTCGGCGGCCAGTTCGCGGCCCAGCATGGGGCGCAGGGAGGTGTAGGGCGAGGCGTCGCCGACGAAGATGCCGCCGAGCAGGGTCTTGGCATCGTCGGTGGTGACGATCTTCTGGTAGACGCCGCGGGCGGGGTCGGCGTAGACGATCTCGAGCGCGTGTTCCGTGCGGGCGAAGGCGTCACCGAAGCTGGCGACGTCGACGCCGGAGAGCTTGAGCTTGGTGGCGGTGTCGAAGCCGGGGAAGGTCGCGTCGCCGCCGTGCAGCCGGTCCGCGACGATTTCGGCCATCGTGTTGGCCGGGGCCACGAGTCCCAGGCACATGCCGCCGAAGTTGGCGACCTCGCCGATCGCCCAGATGCCGGGAACCTCCGTGGAACAGTCGTCGGAGATGACGACGCCGCCGCGCTGGCCGAGCTGGAACTGCTGCGGTCCCTTTTGCCCATCCGGGCCATCCGCCGCCCGGAACAGTTCGTCGCGGGGCCGCACGCCGATCGCGACGATCACGATGTCGGCGTCGATGATCCGGCCGTCGGCCATGAGGACGCCGGTGACCTGGCCGTCGTCGTCAGAGATGACCTCGGAGGGGAACACCCCGCCGTGGACGGTGAAGCCCTTGGCCTCGATCAGCCGGCCGAGCGCCTGGCCGGCACCCTCGTCCAGCTGGGTGTTCATGAGCCACGGCGAGCCGTTGATGACGATCGGGGTGGCGCCGAGCTGTTCGGTGCCGGCGGCTGATTCCAGGCCCAGCAGACCGCCGCCGATCGTGACCGCGTTGACCTTCCGGCCCAGCTTCGCGGTGAGGTCCGCGATGGCCTTGTTGATGGACCAGACGTCCTCAAGGGTGCGGTACACATGGGTGAGTTCGGCGCCCGGGATGGGCAGGCGGGCAGCGTCCGAGCCCGTCGCTACCACCAGCTCGTCATACGTATAGACGGTTCCCGCCGCGGTCCGGACGGTCTTGCCGGCGGCGTCGATGCTGGTGACGCGCTCGCCGGTCTTGAGGTTCAGGGCCGTGTGGTCCCACATGGAAGCGCTGCCCAGGGTGAGGTCGACGTCGCTGTCGGTGAGTGCCTTGCTCAGCGCGACGCGGTCATAGGGGAGGTGGGCTTCCTCGGTGAGGACGGTAACGTGCCAGCCATCGAGTCCGCGGGCGTGCATGGCATCGGCGAACCGGTGCGCTGCGGGGCCGCCGCCGGCCACCACAATACGGCGCGGGGCGGCGCTGGTTGCGCCCTGGATCGGGTGGCTTGAGGGGTGTCCGGTCACGGTGGGCCTTTCGCATGGGCCGCAGACGGTGCTCTGCAGCTTGTCGTCCCAGACTAGGCAACCGGAATTTCGCTTCAGTTTCCCTTATGTTTCGTGATCTTAACTTCTGCATCACGAATGCATTTCCCGCCGTGTGAGCTCTCTTTTACGCGCCGGACACATCCGGCGCGTCCGGATGAAACACCGCGCGCCTAGCTTGAATATGTGGCCGCAGCAGCGGTTGAGCCCGTAAGGGATGTATCAGAGAGGGGCCGGGATGACCGCCGTACTTGAAACCGCCGTACACGACGTTGAGGACCAAATTACTGAAGCCGCAGCCGGCTGGCACCGGGTGTGCGCCGTGGCGGACCTGGAACCCGCCTGGGGCGAGGCGGCACTGATTGCGGGCCGCCAGGTGGCCGTGTTCCGCACCCTGTCCGGTGAGGTTTTCGCCGTCGCGCAGGAGGACCCGGCCACCGGGGCGAACGTCATGGCACGCGGCATCACCGGATCCCGCGGGGACCGGCCCACGGTGGCATCTCCGTTGCACAAGGAGGTCTACGACCTCGGCACCGGAGAATGCCTCGGCAGCCCGGAACTCCGCCTCGCCACCTTCGGTACCCGGATTGTGGGCGGGTACATTGAGGTGCGGCTCTAGAGGCCCAGTGCCTCGCGGACGTCCGCAAGGACGCCGTCCAGGGCCGTGCGGGCCTCGTCCCGGGCTGCCGGAAGCTCGGCGGCCGAGCCGACACTGCGGATGACTTCCAGGTAGCACTTGAGCTTCGGTTCCGTGCCGCTGGGACGGATGATCACGCGGCTGAGGTCCCGGGTCAGGTACAGCAGGCCCTCGGTGGGCGGGAGGAGTTCGCTGCCCTCGGCAAGGTCCGTGACGGCCTCGACGCCGGAGCCGCCAAACGATTCCGGCGGGCTCACGCGCAGCCGGTTCATCATCGCGTCCAGCAGGCCGAGGTCCGCCACCCGGATGCTGAGCTGGTCGCTCGCGTGCAGCCCGTGCACCAGGTAGAGCTCGTCCAGGGTGTCAAAGATCGTCTTGCCCTCAGCCTTTGCGGCCGCCGCGAGTTCGGCAATGAGGACCGCAGCCGAAATGCCGTCCTTGTCGCGCACCAGCGACGGAGCAACGCAATAGCCCAGCGCCTCCTCGTAGCCGTAGACCAGCCCCGGCACCCGGGCAATCCACTTGAAACCGGTCAGGGTTTCCTCGTGCGCGTAGCCTGCCGCGGCCGCGATCCGCGCCAGCAGCCGGGAGGACACGATCGAGTTGGCGAACACGCCGGCCGGTGCTTCGCCACTGGCGGCCTGCCGCGCCACGACGTGGGCACCGAGCAATGCGCCTACCTCGTCGCCGCGCAGCATGCGCCACGCGCCGGTATCAGGATCCTTCGCCGCCACCGCTGCCCGGTCGGCGTCGGGATCGTTGGCGATCACGATGTCGGCGTCCTCGCGCGTCGCCGCCTCGAGGGCGAGATCCAGCGCCCCGGGCTCCTCCGGGTTCGGGAAGTTCACCGTGGGGAAGTCCGGATCCGGCTGCGCCTGTTCGGTGACGAGCGTGACGTCGTCGAATCCGGCGGCGTTCAGCACCGCCACGGCCGTTTCCCCGCCCACCCCGTGCATGGGGGTCAGGACGATCTTCAGCCCGCGGGCCGGGAAGTGCTCAGGAACCGCCAGAGCCGCGACGGCGCGCTGGTAGTCGCCCGCAATCGAGGGCTCCAGCACAGTCCACCCGTCCGCGGCCAGGACGATCGAGTCCAGGGCGCCGACGGCGTCGATCTTCGCCGCTATCAGGGCATCGTAGGGTGCCACGATCTGGGCGCCGCGGCCGCTTTCCTCCACCGCGTGACGGCCGAGGTACACCTTGTAGCCGTTGTCCTGCGGCGGGTTGTGGCTGGCGGTAACCATGACGCCGCCGTCGCAGTCCAGCGCCCGCACCGCGTAGGCGAGCAGCGGGGTGGGCAGCGCGGCCGGCATCAGGAAGGTCTCAACCCCCGCCGCGGTGAGGATCGCCGCTGTTTCCTCGGCGAAAATGTCGGAGTTGTAACGGGCGTCATAGCCGACGACGGCGCGCGGCCGGGTGCCGGGGGAGGCCTGCCCGACCGCGTTGGTGAGGAAGGCGGTGAAGCCGGCGGCGGCGCGGCGGACCACCACGCGGTTCATCCGGTTCGGACCCGGGCCGAGGGCTGCCCGCAGTCCAGCGGTGCCGAACTGCAGGGTGCCGCTGAAGCTGTCGGCCAGTTCCTGGCGGGCCGCGGCGACGCCCCCGTCGGCGCGGCGGACGAGTTCGGAGAGTGCGGCGGCGGTGGCGGGGTCCGGGTCCTGGCTTGCCCAATCGCGGGCATCGCTCAGGAGGCGGGCGAGTTCGGCATCAGAAGACGTCATGGAACCAAACTATCGCCAATCGTGGGCGATTCCTGCCCAGACAATCGGGAGTTCGGGTTTCAGTTCCATCTCGAGGCCTTTCGCCGGACCTTGACACTCAAATTTCCGGACACGTAACGTCTGGAATATGAAGATGGGCCGTGGTGTCGAATGGGCCGTGCACAGTTGCGTCAACATGGCATGGACACCGCCCGGTGAGCCGGTGAACAGTGCCCGGCTGGCAGAGTTCTACAAACTCCCGGCGGCCTATCTCAACAAGCAGTTTCAGTCGCTGGTCCGCGCCGGCGTCCTGGACTCGGTGTCGGGTCCCCGCGGCGGCTTTCTCTTGGCGCGCCGGCCCGAAAATATCACCGTGCTGGACATCGTGCTGGCGCTGGAGGGCCAGGACCCGGCGTTCCGGTGCGAGGCGATCCTCGGAAATGTTCCGGAACCGGACCGGCAGGAGAACTTCGCGCGGACGTGCCTGATTTCCCAGACTATGCGCCAGGCCGAACTCGCCTGGCGGCAGGCGCTGGCCCGCCAGAGCATCGCCGGGATCGCGGACTCGATGGAGCGGCGGTTCCCGGCGGATAAAGCAAAGGTCCTGGACTACCTGGCCGCGGAATAGCCGCAGCCGGGTGGCCCAGGACCTGTCGCGGGGCCTAGCCAGAACCAGGATCAGAGCTTGGCGATGATGTCTGCCAGCAGCTTGGAAATCCGCGGGCCGGCGGCCTCGCCGGCCTCGAGGACTTCCCCGTGGCTGAGCGGCACGGGGCTGATCCCGGCGGCGAGGTTGGTCACCAGCGAGATGCCGAAGACCTCCATGCCGGCGTGACGGCCGGCGATCGCCTCAAGCGCCGTGGACATGCCCACCAGGTCGGCGCCGATCCGCTTGGCGTACTGCACCTCGGCGGGCGTCTCATAGTGCGGGCCGGTGAACTGGGCGTAGACGCCCTCGTCCAGCGACGGGTCCACCTCGCGGGCCAGCCCGCGGATCCGGGAGGAGTACAGGTCCGTCAGGTCCACGAACGTTGCCCCTTCCAACGGAGAGGTGGCGGTGAGGTTGATGTGGTCGCTGATGAGCACCGGCGTGCCGGGCGTCCAGTTCTCGTTGAGCCCGCCGCAGCCGTTGGTCAGCACGAGGGTCTTGCAGCCGGCCGCGGCGGCGGTGCGCACCCCGTGCACCACGGCTCGGACGCCCTTGCCCTCGTAGTAGTGCGTGCGTGCGCCCAGTACCAGGGCGCGCTTGCCCTCTTTGGTCAGGACCGAGCGGATGGTGCCCACGTGCCCCACCACGGACGGTGCGGAGAAGCCGGGGATTTCGGCGGCGGACAAGGTGGCGGTCGTCTCGCCGATGAGCTCGGCGGCGTCGCCCCAGCCCGAGCCGAGGACCAGCGCGACGTCATGGGATTCGACGCCCGTCTCTGCAGCGATGTAGTCGGCGGCGGCGCGGGCGGCGTCGAAAGGGTCCGTGTTCAGGAATTCTGTTGTACTCACCGGTACAAGTTATCGCGGCCGGGGCCCGCTGCCCAGCATGCACGGCCGGACCCGCGCGCGGCCCGGATTCTTGGTGGCTCCGGTTCAGATGGTGGACAATGGTTGATTGTGACTACGCATCCTGACTTCAGCTCACCCCGCATCGCAATTCTCGGCGGAGGGCCTGGCGGCTACGAGGCCGCCATGGTCGCCGCCTCGCTGGGGGCGCAGGTCACCATCATCGAGCGTGCGGGCCTCGGCGGCTCGGCGGTGCTGACCGACGTCGTTCCGTCCAAAACCCTGATCGCGACGGCAGATCTGATGACCCGCGTCGGCGAGGCCGGCGAGCTCGGGGTTAAATTCGACCTCGACGGCGGCGACTGCACCCCCACGATGCGCGCGGACCTCAAGCACATCAACGACCGCCTGCTGCGGCTGGCGCGGAAGCAGTCGGAGGACATCCAAGTCGGGCTGGAACACCAGAACGTCCGCATCCTGATCGGTTCCGGCAGGCTGCTGGACAACCACACCATCGAGGTCCTCACCGCCAACGGCACCGAGACGGTGGAAGCAGACACCATCCTGCTGGCGGTCGGCGCCCACCCGCGCGAGCTGCCCACGGCCCGCCCGGACGGTGAGCGCATCCTCAACTGGGCCCAGATCTACAACATGGACGTGCTCCCCGAAGAGCTGATCGTGGTGGGTTCCGGCGTCACGGGCGCGGAATTCGCCTCGGCCTACAACGGCCTGGGTTCCAAGGTCACCCTGATTTCCAGCCGCGACCGCGTGCTGCCGGGCTCGGACACCGACGCCGCCGAGGTCCTCGAGGGCGTCTTCGAACGCCGCGGGCTTAAGGTCCTCTCCCGCGCCCGCGCCGAGACCGTCGAGCGCACGGACGACGGCGTCGTGGTCACCCTCGGCGACGGTTCGAAGGTGACCGGCAGCCACTGCCTGGTCTGCGTCGGCTCCATCCCCAACACGGCCGGCATCGGCCTGGAGGAAGCCGGCGTCGCGCTGACCGAGAGCGGCCACATCAAGGTCGACGGCGTCTCGCGCACCACTGCGCCGAACATCTACGCCGCGGGCGACTGCACCGGCGTGCTGGCGCTCGCCTCCGTCGCCGCGATGCAGGGCCGGATCGCGATCGCGCACTTCCTGGGCGACAGTGTCATGCCCCTTAAGCTGCACCAGGTCGCGTCCAACATCTTCACCTCGCCCGAGATTGCGAACGTGGGCGTCTCCGAGGCCGAGATTGATTCGGGCAAGTACCAGGCCGACGTCATCAAGCTGTCGCTGCGCAGCAACGCGCGCGCCAAGATGCGCAACCACCGCGACGGTTTCATCAAGATCTTCGCCCGCAAGGGCTCCGGCACCGTGATCGGCGGGGTGGTGGTGGGCCCGAACGCCTCCGAGCTCATCTTCGCGATCTCGATCGCCGTGACCCAGAAGCTGCACGTCGACGACATCGCCAGCACTTTCACCGTGTACCCGTCCCTTAGCGGCTCCATCTCCGAAGCAGCCCGGCGGCTCCACGTCCACATGTAGATTGCGCACGTAGAGTTACAGAGCGGGCCCGCCGCAATCCGGAGGCTGATGCCATGCAGAGTCCCCAGGCGCTGGTTGAAGCCGCCGAGCGGGCCGCCGCGCGCTCTACTGCGCACGGCGCCGCGGGGGACGTCGCGGGGGAAGAAGAATCCTTCACCGGGTTCGGCGTCACCGGGGTTCCGTTCAGTTCAGGCTACGTACTGGCGTTGCGGCGCTTCGCCGGGTCATCGATCGGGCCGGGGTACACCTCGGTCTGGATCCGCGACCCCGCCGGAGCATGGTCAATGCATGGCACCGTGGCCCCAGGACTCTCGTGCCCCCGGTACTTCGGCGCCGCCCTCGATTCGGCGTCAACCTCCCGCATTTCCCTCACGTGGAGTGGCAGCCACGCTTTCACGGTCGACGTCGACGGCGGCGCTGCGCTGCACTGGCAGCTCACGCTGCGCTCCACGACGATCACCAGATTCATGACGGTGGTGTCCGGTGCCGTTCCGGACCGGCTGTGGCGCAGCCGGGCGTTCCTGCGCGCCATGGGTGCCGTTGCCGGACCGCTCCTCGGGGCGGGCCACCTGGGCCTGACTGGCCTCGCCCCCAACGGCCAACGATTTGCCGTCCACCCTCGGCGCATGTGGTTCGTCGCAGACAGCCGGGCCGTGCTCAAGGGACGCGACTTGGGAGAACCCGCTGCCTTGCCAGTCCAGGACAGGTTGGGGGACTTCTGGATACCCCGGCGAGGCATCCTGATGATGGGAACCGCGGTGTTCGAGCCGGGAGATTAAGCACGACGGTTGACCGGCGCCTGAGGTTCCGCGTCCACTGATCCGGGTCTAGCCTCCTGCGCCGCACACATGCGCGGGTGAACGCAGTGTAAATTCTCGCCGCCCGACAGGCATTCATGTCCGCCGGCGGCCCTAGGATGAATCTCGTCATTCGCACTCATTCAAGGGGACTACATGAGTTATCCGCAGCAACCGAATGCATTTCCGCCCCAGACCGGGGAGACTCCGCTTTGGGCGCCGCTCTATGGGGCTACCCTCAAGCAGGCCGTCCAGCGATTCTTCAAGAAATACGCCATCTTCTCCGGCCGGGCAAGCCGCAGTGAGTACTGGTGGTGGGCACTGGTGTCCCTCATCGTCGGGATAGTCATCAACATCATCACCAGCACCGGCACGACGACTAATGCGTCCGGAACCGCCGTGACGGGACCGGGTGCCATTGTCGGCTTGATCCTTGCTGTCATTTGGGGGCTCGGGACAATCGTTCCGTCCGTGGCCCTGCTGGCGCGGCGCCTCCACGACGTGAACCTGAGCGCCTGGCTGATCCTGCTGGTCCTGGTGCCGTTCCTCGGCGGCCTGGCGCTGTTGGTGATGACAATTCTGCCCTCCAACCCTGCCGGCCAGCGGTTCGACCAGCCCTCCGGCTACTAGTGCGCTTCCGCTGAGCGAAGAATCCCTGGCCGGGAATCCGGGCAGGGATTCTTCGCTTTCGGCAGTCGGGCGCACCGCCGTGCGGGGGCCGCGGTTTCGCGTCAACGTCGCAACACCTGACTGGGAAGGGTGCTGTTTTATGGGACGTTCGGCGCGTCGTTTGCGGAAAATGGGACCACCGGGCCTGCTTGATAAGCGGCCCGGATATGTTCAGCTCATGAAAGGCGGGCATTCGAACTTAGCGGCATGAAGGATCCTCGGGACCAGCCGGAACACAGGGAGCTGTAGCCGGCCCGGCGCTGGGGGCGGTGCACTTCGGGCTGACGGGCGGACCGGCTCCGGCCATCGTGCCCGCGGAGTCCGGCTCCGCGCCATCTGCGGCGTGGAACTCCCGCATTTACCCGGCCTAAAACGGGTACGGCGCGATGTCCGGCCGCACGGTCAGCCACTGGATTTCCGTGAAGGATTCCATGTTGGCGTGATGGCCGCCGATCCGCGAGCCGTTGCCCGAGTTCTTGACCCCGCCGAAGGGCGAGTTGGCCTCGTCGGATACGGTCTGTTCGTTGATGTGGACCTTGCCGGAGTCGAGCCGGTCGGCGATCGTCATGGCCATGCCGACGTCGCCAAGAATCCCGATGGAGAGCCCGTATTCGTTGTCGTTGGCCAGGGCCACGGCCTCGTCCACGGTGGAGAACTTCATCACCGGCGCCACGGGGCCGAAGATTTCGTCCTTCCACGCAGGGCTGGCGAGGTCGAGGTCGGCGAGCACGGTGGGCTGGTAGAAGCGGCCGTCGTGGCTGCCGCCGGCGGCCAGGCGCGCGCCGCCCTGCACCGCGTCCTGAACGATCGTGTCCACCCGGTGGAGCTGCTTCTCGTCGATTACCGGGCCCAGCGCCACTGTTCCGCTCTTTGGGTCGCCTACCGGTAGATGGCGGGCCTTTTCCGCCAGGGCGCTGACGTAGTCCTCGTAGATGTCCTCGTGCACGATATGCCGGCCGGACGCCATGCAGATCTGACCCTGGTGCATGAAGGAGCCAAACGCGGCGGCGGAGACAGCTTTGGGGAGGTCGACGCCGGGCAGCACGATCATTGCGTTGTTCCCACCGAGTTCCAGGTGGGCGCGCTTGAGCAGCCGGCCGGCCGCCTCGCCCACTTTGCGCCCTGCCGCCGTCGACCCCGTGAAGGCGATGACGCGGACCTCGGGTGCCTCTACGACGGCCGAGCCGATCTCGGCGCCGCCGGGCAGCAGGGAGAGCAGGCCGGGCGGAAGACCCGCCTCCTCGAACACCCGGACCAAGGTGACGCCACCACAGACCGCAGTGCGCGGGTCCGGTTTGAGCAGGACGGCGTTGCCAAGGGCCAGCGCCGGGGCGACTGCGCGGATGGAGAGGATCAGCGGGAAGTTGAAGGGTGCAATCACCGAAACGACGCCGACGGGCCGGCGCCGGGCGAAGGACCAGCGGCTCTCGTTTGAGGTCAGCACGTCGCCAGCCGGGAGTGAGGGCAGGGCGGAGGCGTCGTAGCATTCGTTGGCCGCGATGTGGGTTTCCAGCCCGGCTTTGGGCGGGATGCCGCCGGATTCGCGGACGATCCAGGCCTGGATTTCCGCCGAGTGTTCCTCCCAGAGTTGTCCCGCGCGGCGGAGCACGGCGGCGCGGTCTTCCGGGTTGCGGGCGGCCCAGTCCTTTTGCGCTTTCGCGGCTACCGCGGCGGCTTCGCGGACATCCTCCACGGAGGCCACGCCATAGCGGCCCAGCGTTTCTCCGGTGGCTGGTTCGACGGCGTCACCGGTCCCGCCGCGCCCGGGCCGCCAGCCGCTGAGGTAGATCTTGCCGTCCCAGAGGGCGGAGTCGAGCAGGGACATGTTGCGTCCTTTCATCGAGGGTTCTGCTTGTGTACCGGCCGGTCGAAACAGAACCGCACCGGGCCTTCGTCCATCTCATGTCGGTAGGCCGCCGCCGTCAAGAGTGCGGGCGTCAAGAGGGCCGTGCGTCGCCGCCCGCGGGACCTTCGGCCGTAGTGCGTCACAGCCGGGCGAGGTCAACTTGGCACATGGCCAAAATCTATATCCCCTACGGGACCGTCGAAGGACAAACCGCGCAGATCGTGGAGTACATCGCCGAGGTGGTCCGGGCGAACGGGCACCAGGCGGAGACGGCGGACCTCAAGCATTCCCCGGACCCTCTTCCGGGCGGCTATGACGGCGTGATCGTGGCGGCCTCGGTACACGTGGGAAAACACGAGGGGTACGTCGCAGACTTCGTGAAGAAGAACCGCGCTGAGCTCGAACGCTTGCCGTCGGCCCTGGTTTCGGTGAGCATGGCCGCACACGGAGACGAGCAGACCGCGGAGGGCTACGTGGAGAAGTTCGAGCAGGACACGGGCTGGCGGCCCGCCCACGTCGGGTTGTTCGCCGGCGCCGTGCTCTATACCCACTACGGGTTCATCAAGAAGCACGTCATGAAGAAGATCGCCAGCGACAAGGGATCCCCGGACACGGACACGTCCCGTGATTACGTGTACACCGAGTGGGACGGCGTCCGGCGCTTCACGGAGGACTTCCTGGCCCGGTTCGCCGAGCCGCCCGCCCAGCCGTAGGGCTCAGGAGTAGGCGTACGGCGGAACCGTGTCGCCGGGGGTGAAGGGTATGAACCACTGCTCGAAATCCAGACTTGCGGCGTCGTCCTCGAGAACGTCAAGGTTGTCGGAGTAGAGCGCGTCACTGTCGGCATCCTCCAACAGGACTTCCTCGACGTCGGCCCGCCAGTCCTCCGGAAGATCCAGTTCGTAGATGTCCTCGGTGATTTCCGCCTGATCGAGCAGGCAGCGGACGGCTAGTTCCGCTGCAAGGCAGCCGGGGGCGGTCCAGCCCCGGACCAGCGACGCGGTGACGTCGGCCGCGACCACGATGAACTTCTGGGTGAACTTCGCGTCGTAGCTGGCGGCGAACTGTGGCGGCAGCGAGGACAGGACGGAGGTCCCGGCGATGTCGGCCGGCGTGAGAACATCCAGCGTGCTGAGCGTTCCGAGATCGCGGAACAACTGGTCGATCAGAATGCTGGACGAGTTCCACAGGAGTCCGGCCAGCAGACGGGTCTGGCCCACGGCTTTGCGCCGGTCTTCGGAGGAGACGGAGGCCATTTCGGCCAGGTCCTCGGGATCAAACTGGAGCCGCTGCTCGGCTGTCATGTCGTCCGGGTGGGGGTCGAGCCCAAGCAGTTCCAGGCTCAACCCGGTCAGCTTCCGGGCGTCGGCCAGCAGTTCTTCGGTGATGTCGTCGTCGTCGGCGCTCATGGCCCCGATGCTACCCGCCGTTGGCCCGCGGCCCGATTTGCGTTACGCGGCCGGGTTTGGCGGCGGTGCGGCAGCCTTAGGCGGCCGCGGGGTGGATGGTTCCCGACGTCGAACCCGCCCTGGCCATCCGGACGGACAGCAGATAGGCGATCCCGCAGGCCAGGGGAACCAGGCTGGCCGCGATCAGCGATCCGACCGCACCCGACCTTCCGATGATCGTGATCAACAGCGGCAACACCCCCAAGCCCACTAACAGCCAGCCGGCCAGTGCGGTAACTTTCAGGCCGAGGATTGCGGCCGGGAACGCCAGCGCGAGAACGCTGACGGCGATGAGGGGGCCGTTGTCGTTGAGGAAGGCGCTGAGGGCAGCGGGGTCGAAGGCGAGCCACACGCACGCGGCAATGAAGGCCGAGGCGAGGGCGAGCAGCAGGGGAGCGGTTGCCGCCGGCCAGAACCAGGCCGAGACCGCGAGGATGAGCATCGGAACCACCCAGGCGAGCGTGATCAGCGTTCCGGATGATCCGCCCGGGTCCTGCATCGCGAAGCCGCCGATGAAGATTCCCCCGATGATGGTGAACGCCGCCATGACGGCCGCTCCCGTGCGCGTCAGCGCGGCCGCCCGACGTTGCGGATCCTTTTCGCGCGACATGACAACGCCCATCACGACGGCGAACACAATGATCGCGCCGAGCGCCAAAATGACCGGGACGTTCATGGGATGCCTCCTGCGGCTGAACGGAACCTACGTTCATTGCAGCCCCGCCCCTCGGCCGTGCCAAGGGGAGAAAGGCCCGCTTCGGAGCTAGTGGAGTTGCTGAGTGCCCTGAACTCCGGGCTTCCCGATTATTGTTCAACCCAGATGGCGTGGGACAGCCGAACCGTATGTGGCAACTTGGCCTGCCCCGCAGTCCGGGGTGGCCGGACGCACTATACCGAGAGGGGAATGGGATGCACCTCGTCCGCAGGGTGACCCGTGCGGTCATGAATGCGCTTCACAGCATCCGCGGCTTTAATGTTCCTCTTCGGGGGAATGGTGACCGCCTGCTCCAAAGTTACGGACGGTTAAACTCCTGCTGCCACCGTGCCTTATCCCACCTCTCCTGCAGCTTTCGGTCCATGGTCCATTTACTCTCCCATGTGTCGAAGTTGGCCTTGAAGGTGGGCACGTAGTAATTGGAGCCCTTGCGGTGGGTTCTCTTCTTGAGTCTCAGCAAGAGGCCGAGCAGGATCCACACTGCGATGAGAATTACGACCAGGAAGAATACTGTCTCCACGGGCAACCAGTCCTCGAAGGGGTTTAATGCCCCCAGTTTAATCCAAGTAGCGCCGGATAACGAAGCATGCCGCTTCCCACCGGCAGTGCCACTGCCCGTACCGTTGTCGCACGAACAGGAGTTCTGTTCGCCGGTAGGGAAAACAGGTGAGACCTTCGTCCTTCTAAGCCCCCAAGTGTCGCAAGCGTGCGTCTGACTGACAATGGCCGGACTCGGACTCGGACTTGCCCGACGTGCGGTTACAGCTGGCGGGAGGTTGGTGCACTGCGTTTCAACAAGGTCCGGGCTCCCCAATTCACGCACGACGTCAAGACCAGGACGGGGATTGCATTGGTAGAGCATGACCGCTTCGAAGTAGCGATCGATATTCCCACGCTGACTATGTCCGGGCTGCCCTGTACGTGTTCGTTCCGGTGTGGTTTGGTAGGCGGCGTACCCCAAGCGGAGGGTCCACGCCAGAGCACTCACGGTGGTCGGGCCTCTCCTCAGTTCCTTCTCATCATCCGGCCCGACATTGTGATGACCATGAGGACGACAACTCACCTGCGGGGCGATCAGGAAAAAAGACCTCTACCTCCTGGTGCGTCGAAAATGCATAATGGCGTCATGTTCCTATTCGTGCTAGTAGCCATTTTGCTGCTGGTCTTGTTTTGGCAATACATCGTGGCTGGGATCGGCCTGTGGGTGCTCGTGCTGATCATGCGCACCTTGATCAATTGGACGATCGCCGACCCCAAGCCGAACTACCGCCGGGAGCACGTTCAGACCCGGCCTGTGGCCAGGCCCGTCCAGGCTCGCCCTGTTGCCAAGTCCATCCAGACCCGGCCAGCGGCCAAGCCCAGGCCTGCCCTCGAGTTGCCACGGCCCGACTATCTGCCCAGGTGGACTGCCAGCCGCCGGCTGGATGCCGCCCGCGAGCATGCCCAGTGGCAGAAGAAATTCGACAACGCAGCGCAGTAAACCCCGCCGGCCCGGGGTCTAAAAGGGGTAGCGGGGCTGCATCGGTGTCCGGCGGAGAGCGTATTCCGGGGCGCCGGAACCATGGCCCGGTCCAGCTGTGCCTCGCGGGCACCGATGGCGGAAACCCCGCGGATATAGTTCGCCGCCACGCCCAACACGGCTGCCCGTTCACCGATACGCGGGCAACGTTTCTGAACTGGGCCTCAGGCTTGTTCGACCTTGCCGACCACACGCCCGATTAGCTGTAGGTGGTAAACGTACGACCCACACCTGGTACCGGCAACATTGTTGTTGCGCACGCGGAGTCAGTCGCCCGTCTGCGACGTTGCCGACCAGTACCACGTGTGTGAGGCGGGATAAGGACGCCGCCTCGTTCGTGGGGTGAAGTCCTCGTCCGTGGCGTCGACTATCTTTAGCTGGCCGCCCTCGTCAACCATCCTCGCAAGGTCGGCCCTGCTCAACTGCTCGGCCAGCCTCTGCCGGACTGCCTCGGTCACCTCGAAGAGGCGATCGTCCACTGTTTCGACGAGTTCGCGGAAAAGCTCCACGAGCGGAGGCGGCAGCGTCTGCGACGCGGTCATTGCCGACACATCCCGCACTCGAAGGGTTGAGGCATCGAGGACACCCACCGGAAAAGTTGTCGCCACGTTTGATTGCGAGTGCGCAATCGTGGTGTTCCTGAATGCCCCCACCAGCTGGTGAATGTCTAAGAGCTCATCGGGGATGGCGATGTGGTCGGTCAGTGGCTTGCGCACGTTCGAGTGGAAGTAGGTGCGGCAGTATGCGACGACGGCGAAGGCGATCAGATAGGCGCCCGCGTCCTCGAGCTGAGAGCCCTCCCCACGGGACTTGATCGCGAGATCGAGCGCATGGCGAGCTTCAGCAAGATCCGCCCCGTAGCTCGACAACTCGACGAACAACCGAGCATCTGCGGAGTCCGGTACCGTCACGATCTTTAAAATTGATTCCTCAGCGCTGTTCACCGGACCATCATCGCCGAGATCGACTACCGCGGCCATCGTTGCGACATGTGTCGCATTGTCGGGCGGACGCCAGACACAAGATGCTGACGGCCTTCGTCGGTGTTGGGGCGCAGCAGTGGCCGGATGATCAGGCAGCCGCCCCCTGAAAGTGGGCCTCGATGATGCCCTTGATGTCCTCGTGGCAGCCGCCGCAGCCCGTGCCGGCGCGGGTGGACGCCGATACCTCGGGCACCGTTCCGCAGCCCTCGGACACGGCCGTAGCAATCGCCGTGCCGCTGACGCCGGCGCACCGGCAGACGGTCCGGGCGGGGTCGGCGGCACCCGCGGAAGCGATCTGGTCCGGCCCGTCCAGGCGCAGCAGCAGTGACCTGTCGGCGGGCAGTTCCGCGCCGCGTTCGAAGAGCTGCACCAGCTCGGCCGAGGTTCGCGGCATGCCCACGGCCACGAGCCCTTCCAGCACGCCGGCGCGGGTGGTCATCTTGACGTAGCGGCCGTGCTCGGGATCGGCCCACTGGGCGATCTGCAGCCGGGGTCGGCCGTTCACGGCCCCTGAGTTCAAGGCTTCCTCGTCCCAGGGATCTGCGGACACGTCCCCGGCCACGGCCATGTTCATGCCGCGGGCCTTGAGCACGATCACGCCCGGCAGTTCCGCCGGCAGGGACGGCAAAGCTTCGGCCTCCGCCTCGGGCCCGGACGCCAGCAGGGTCAGATAGTCGGCGAGCCATTCGGCCTGCCGCCAGCCCGGGCCGACCAGCCCGGAGGGTCCCCTCGCAGTCCGGCACTGAACGCATTCGGGGTCCGGGCAGCGGACCTCGGCGCAGTCGCCGATCGCGAAGATGTGGGGCTCGTGGTGGGCGCGGAGCTTGTGGTCCACCAGGATCCCGGCACCGGTGGAGAGCCCGCAGCCCTCCGCCAGTTCGGTCCGCGGCCGGACACCGCAGGAGAGGACCAGGAGGTCGCCGTCGATCGCGGAGCCGTCATCCAGCAACAAGGCGGAGAAACCGCCGTCGGGCGCGTTGTGTTCGACGCCGACCGAGCGGGCGTTGCCGGCCACCCGCACGCCGCAGTTCCGCAGGGACGCCGCGAGCACGGCGCCGCCGCCGCGGTCGATGTTCCGGCCCAAGGGATGCGGGCCGTTGTGCACCACGGTCACCGTGGCGCCTTCCTCGGCCGCGGCGAGGGCCGTCTCCAGGCCCAGCACACCGCCGCCCAGGACCACCACGCGCTTGCCGCCGGCCACGGCAGAGTGCAGCACGGACGCGTCGCGGAGATCGCGCAGGGCGGTCACGCCCGGCGGCAGCACCGGCGCGGCCGGGTCCGGATTGAGCCCGGTCAGGTTGGGGATGACCGGCCGTGAACCGGTGGCGAAGACGAGCCGCTCGTAGCCGGGGGAGGTGCCGTCGCTCAACAAGACCTGCTGCCGGGCGCGGTCCACGCGGCGGACGCGGACGCCCAGCCGGACATCGACGCCGTCGGCCACCAGTGCCGCCGCGTCCGCGAGGGCGAGCGCGGCCGGCGTCGTCCGGCCGACGCCAAGATCCGCCACCAGCACTCGGTTGTACGCCGCCTCGGACTCTTCGCCGACCACGGTCAGGTGTGCGATGCCGCTGCGCACGGCCGGCAGCAGCTCGTCGATCAGCCTCGCGGCGACGGGCCCGAAGCCCACCACCACAATCCGCTCAGTCATGAGGTCTCCTCTGCTTGAAGAACGCGGGCTGGAACGCCGCTGTGCTTGCCGGCCAGGGCATCCAGGGAAGCTGCCGGGCGGATCCACACTTTGCTGGTCTTGAACTCGGGCATCCCGGAAATGGGGTCCGTGGCCGCCTCCGTGAGCCGGTTGGCGCTCTCGAGCTCCGGGAAGTGGAACGGCAGGAACACCGTCTCCGGCCGGATGTCCGTGCTCAGTTCGGCGCGGCAGCTGACCACGCCGCGTTCGTTGGAAATCGAGACGTAGTCGCCGTCGGCGATGCCCTGGGCGGCGGCCGCGGCGGGGTGGAGCTGGAGCCGCGCCTCCGGCTGTGCCTCGGCCAGGGCGGCCACCCGGCGGGTTTGCGCGCCGGATTGGTAGTGCTCCATCAGGCGGCCGGTAATAAGGGTCATCGGCGTGCCGGGACGATCGTCGCCGGCCCGGTCGGCCCGCTGGTCCTCCCGGCGGTCCGCCGCGGACGGGACGCCCGCAGAAGTAGAACGACGCCGGGGCGTCACCGGCGTGAACACTGCCCGGCCGCCCGCATGGGCGAAGGCGTCCAGGAAGAGCCGCGGCGTGCCCGCGCTCCCGGCGGGGTAGGGCCAGTAGGCGACCTCGCCGCGGTCCAGCATGGCGTAGTCGATCCCGGAGTAGTCGGCCAGGCCGCCGGAGGACGCGAGCCGGAGCTCCTCGAACACTGTTTCCGGATCCTCGCTGAAGGTGGACGGCGCGTGCAGCATTTCGGCCAGCCGGGTCATGATCCACAGCTCGCTGCGGACACCGGGCGGGGGAGTGAGGGCCCGGCGGCGGCGGAGCACGCGGCCCTCGAGGTTGGTGAGGGTTCCTTCTTCCTCGGCCCACTGGGTCACCGGCAGGACCAGGTCCGCCTCGGCGGCGGTCTCGGAGAGGAAGAAGTCGCACACCACCAGGAAGTCCAGGCTGCGCAGGCCCGCGATCACGGCATTCGCATCCGGGGCGGACACCGCCACGTTGGCGCCGTGCACGAAGAGGCACCGGACGCCGTCGGGCTGTCCCAGCGACTTGAGCAGTTCGACGGCGGGAAGGCCGGGGCCGGGAATCAGGGGTTCGGGCACGCCCCAGACCCTGGCCATGTGGGCGCGGGCGGCGGGATCGGTGATCTTCCGGTAGCCGGGGAGCTGGTCCGCCTTCTGGCCGTGTTCGCGGCCGCCCTGGCCGTTGCCCTGGCCGGTGAGCGTGCCGTAGCCGCTGCGCGCGGAGCCCGGCAGGCCCAGCAGGAGGGAGAGGTTAATGGCGGCCGTGGCGGTGTCAGTGCCGTCCACGTGCTGTTCGACGCCGCGGCCGGTGAGGATGTAGCTGCCGCCCTTGCCGGCGCCGTCGGCCAGCCGCCGGGCGGTTTCACGGATCAGCCCGGCGGGGACGCCGGTGATCGACTGGACCCGTTCGGGCCAAAAGCTTCCGACGCTGCGGACCACGGCGTCATAACCCGTGGTCCGGTCCGCGATGTATCGCGCGTCCGCGAGGCCCTCGTGGATCACCGCGTGGGAGATGCCCAGGAGCAGGGCGAGGTCGGTGCCGGGCAGCGGCTGCAGGTGCAGCCCGCCGCCGTCGGAGGTGAAGGCGGCGGTGGCGGAGCGCCGGGGGTCGACGACGATCAGGCCGCCGGCGTCGCGCGCCCCCTTGAGGTGCTGGACGAAGGGCGGCATGGTCTCGGCAACGTTGGAGCCGAGCATCAGGATGGTGCTGGCGGTGTCGAGGTCCGCGAGCGGGAACGGGAGCCCGCGGTCCAGGCCGAAGGCGCGCATGCCGGCCGCGGCGGCCGAGGACATGCAGAACCGCCCGTTGTAGTCGATCCGTGAGGTGCCCAAAGCCAGCCTGGCGAACTTGCCCAGCTGGTAGGCCTTCTCATTGGTGAGGCCGCCGCCGCCAAACACGCCGACGGCGTCAGCCCCGTGCTCGAGGCGGGCCTGCTTTACGGCGGAGACGATCCGCATGAGGGCCTCGTCCCAGCTGACCGGGTGGTGGACGCCGTCGGCGCCCTTCAGCAGGGGCTCCGTGACGCGGCCCGGGTGGTCCAGCAACGAGGCGGAGGTCCAGCCCTTGCGGCACAAGCCGCCGCGGTTGGTGGGGAAGTCCCGTCCGGCGACTGTCAGGAGCGGCGCGGACGTTGGGGTAGTGGCGGGGCCCGGTGCAGCGTCTACGGGGTCTGACCCCGGCTGGACAGCCGGGGTCAGAGCCGCTGGAGATGTGAGCGTCATGGCGCACTGCAGAGCGCAGTAAGGGCAGTGCGTGTCGGCGCTTTTGGTCATGTTAGACGTGTCCCATCGCATTTCGGTTGGCGTTGCGGATGTAGCAGAACCAGCAGACCACCAGCATCAGCACGTAGGCCCCCACGAAGCCGTAGAACGCCGAGGTGTAGGAACCGCTGGCGGTGTTGGAGGCGTTGAGGACCTGGGGGATGATGAATCCGCCGTAGGCGCCGATGGCCGAGATCAGGCCGAGGGCCGAGGACGCGAGCCGCTGGGTGGTGTGCGTGCTGGCCCCGGCGCGGGCGGCCCGGCTGGAGGTGGCGAAGATGATCGGGATCATGCGGTAGGTGGCGCCGTTTCCGAAGCCGCTGGCAGTGAAGAGGAGCAGGAACAGGAAGAGGAAGAGCCAGAAGTTCTTCAGCGGCAGGGTCCAGAGCATGGTGAGGGTGATGACGGCCATGGCGGCGAAGGCGGCGACGGTCATGCGGGCCCCGCCCATCCGGTCTGCCATGCGTCCGCCGTACGGGCGGGCCAGGGAGCCGACCAGCGGGCCGAGGAAGGCCAGGGACAGGGCCACGGTGCCGACGGAGATGGAGGAAAATGCCGGGAAGTAGTCCTTGATGAGCTTGGGGAAGACGCCGGCGAAGCCGATGAAGGAGCCGAAGGTGCCGATGTACAGCAGCGCCATGATCCACAGGTGCGGCTCTTTGACCGCGGCCAGCGAACCTGCGACGTCGCCCTTGGCGCTGGTGAGGTTGTTCATGTACTTCCAGGCACCAAAGGCTGCCAGCAGGATCAGCGGAACCCACATGAACCCTGCGACGGGCAGGTTCACGGTGCCGGCTGCCAGCAGGGTGATGGCGATCGGCACGGCCAGCTGTGCGACGGCGGCACCGAGGTTTCCGCCGGCGGCGTTCAGGCCCAGGGCCCAGCCCTTTTCCCGTGCGGGGTAGAAGAAGGTGATGTTCGCCATCGAGCTGGCGAAGTTGCCGCCGCCGAAGCCGGCCAGCGCGGCCACGAACAGCATGACGCCGAACGGGGTGGCCGGGTTGGCGACGCACAGGCCCAGGCCGATCGTGGGGATCAGCAGCAACAGGGCGGACACGATGGTCCAGTTGCGGCCGCCGAAGCGGGGAACCATGAACGTGTAGGGGATCCGGAGCGTGGCGCCGACGAGGCTTGGCATGGAGATCAGCCAGAAGATCTCGTTGGTAGAGAATTTGAAGCCGGCGGAGGGAAGCTGGACCACCACGATCGACCACAGCTGCCAGACCACGAAGCCCAGGAACTCGGCGAAGATGGACCAGTTCAGGTTGCGCCGGGCGATCGAGCGGCCGGCCGACTCCCACTGCTCCTTGTTTTCCGCATCCCAGTTGGCGATCCAGCGGCCGGGCCGGTGGTCGAGGGTAAGGGTGCCGCCGGTACTGGCGGCGCCGACCTCTGCGGTGCCGATTTCGGCGGTGCGTTCAGCAGTCACTTGGGAGACCTCCTTGGGGGGTGATGTCCTTCAAAGGTAGGGACGCCGCGTTTCCGGGACGGACGCGGTTTATTAACGCGCTGTGACTTTTGCCTATCGGGGCTTTTATGACGGTGTGAGAATAGGTGTGACGACCACCACGTGAGACAACGACACGAAGTCCAAATAGCGGACTATTTGTCCATTGACTGGACGGTGGGAACTATTATCAGACGTATACGAATCCCTAGCCGGCGGTCCCGGGCATCGGGCTCTTGGGGAAATATCCGACCGGTCTTCATGAAAGCGTTACTACATGTCATCCACTGCCACCTCCGCGGAGCATGGGTCCACCAAGCAGGTGAATTCGCGCGGCCGCGTGATTGTCGCCAGCCTGATCGGTACCACCGTCGAGTTCTATGACTTCTACGTTTACGCCACTGCGGCCGTGCTCGTTTTCCCGAAGCTCTTCTTCCCCGGGCAGAACGAGACGACCCAGCTGCTGGCATCCTTCGCCGTGTTCGGCGTCGCGTTCATCGCCCGCCCGCTCGGCTCGGTCATCTTCGGCCACTTCGGTGACAAGTTCGGCCGCAAGGGCACGCTGGTGGCCTCGCTGCTGACCATGGGCATTGCCACCTTCCTGATCGGCTGCCTGCCGACGGCAACCGTCCCTGGCTGGACCTTCCTGGCCCCGGCACTCCTCGTGGTCCTGCGCTTCTGCCAGGGCCTGGCCCTCGGCGGCGAATGGAGCGGTGCGGCGCTGCTGGCGACCGAAAACGCCCCGTCGAACAAGCGGGCCATCTACGGCACGTTCCCGCAACTGGGGGCCCCGATCGGCTTCATCATCGCCAACGTGATCTTCCTGGTCTTCAGCTACACCCTGACGCCGGAGGCCTTCATGGAATGGGGTTGGCGGGTGCCGTTCCTGCTTAGTGCCGTCATGGTGATCATCGGCCTCTATGTTCGGCTCAAGCTGATCGAAACCCCCGCTTTCACCAAGGTCCTCGAATCCAATGAGGTTGCCAAGCTGCCGCTGGCACGGGTCTTCAAGACCAGCTGGCGTCCGCTGATCCTGGGCACGTTCATCATGCTCGCCACTTACGTGCTCTTCTACCTGATGACCACGTTCACGCTGACCTACGGCACCCGGGCATCCAGTCTGGACACGGCGAAGGCCGCCGCCGAAAAGGCCGGCAAGCCGATGACCGAGGCCGCTGCCGCTGCGTTCGTCCCGGGCCTGGGCTACAGCCGGAACGATTTCCTCTGGATGCTGATCGCCGGTGTCGTATTCTTCGGTATCTTCACGCTGGTCTCCGGCCCGCTGGCCGAAAAATTCGGCCGCCGCAAGATGCTGATTGTTGTAACTTTCGGCATCCTCGCCTTCGGCCTGCTGTTCGTTCCGCTGTTCAGCGCCGGATTCGTGGGCGCCATGGCGTTGCTGATCATCGGCTTCTCGCTCATGGGCCTGACGTTCGGTCCCATGGGTGCGCTCCTGCCGGAATTGTTCCCGGGCAATGTCCGCTACACCGGCTCCGCCATCAGCTACAACGTCTCCAGCATCCTGGGCGCTGCCGTGGCTCCGTTCATCGCCGTCTGGCTCTGGGAACTGGCCGGTGGCAGCACCGTGCTGGTGGGTGTCTACCTCGCCGCCATGGCGGTGCTGACGCTGATCGCCCTGTTCGTGAGCAAGGAAACCCGGGACCTCGACTACACCAACAACGTAGCCTGACGTCCGGCCCTCTTTCCTGACAGAGGAAGCCCGGTGTGTTCATTGAACACACCGGGCTTCTGCGTTTTGCGGGGCTGCGGGGCCAGGCTTCAGCGTTGGCGGGGCTCAGCTCGCGTAGCGCTCCACAAAGTTCCGCAGGATCTTCATCGGTTCTGTCGCAGTGAACTGCCGGGCGTCATCCATGAGCATTTCGGCCGATTCCGGCGGGAAGTAGCCGGCATGGCGGTAGATATCGATCCTGGTGACGAGCCCTTCAGCATCGAGCTCGGGGTGGAACTGCGTCGCGTACAGGTTGGTCTTGATCCGGAACATGTGCACCGGGCAGGCGGCCGAGCTGGCCAGCAGCACCGCATGGGAGGGCAGGACGGTGCAGGCTTCCTTGTGGCCGGTGAACGCCGTAAAGCTCTCCGGCAGCCCGCGCAGGAGGGGATCCTGCAGCCCCTCCGCCGTCAGTTTGATGGTGACGCCGCCGAGCCCTTCACCGTACGTCCGGTCGATCACGGCGCCCTGGTGCAGTCCGAGGGTGCCGACGCCGTAGCAGGCGCCGAGGAACGGGAAGTCCTCGGCCACGATCCTGTCCAGCAGCCCGGCGAGTTCGCGCTCCACCCGGTGCTGGGTGGCGCTCTTGTGCTCGGCCGGGTCGCTGGACGTAAAGGGACTGCCGCCCACAATGACGCCCGAATAGTCGGACAACTCAAGCGTTGGCAGCGGGGCGGCTTCCATCCGGATGCGGTGGAGCTGCTCGGGCCGGAGGCCGCAGTAGCGAAGGTAGGCGCGGTATTCGTCCTCGGCGGCGGTGTCCTCCGCGCGCGAGGCGAGGAGCAGGAATGGCTTCACACTCCAAGTCTCTACTGGCCGGTTGCGGACGCGCCAGAGGCGCGCCCGCAACCGGCAGCGGCGCCGGCCGTCCGCCGTCGCCGTACCGTGTGCCGCTTACTCTGCGGCGCCGTCCTCGATCATGGCGATGATGGCGCCGGCGGACACGGTCTCGCCGGCCGCTGCGGCGAGGCCGATGACGATGCCGGCGCGGTGGGCGGTGAGCGGCTGTTCCATCTTCATCGCCTCGAGCACGACGACGAGATCGCCCTCGGCGACCGTGTCACCCTCGGCGACGGCCACCTTCACGATGGTCCCCTGCATGGGGGAGGTCAGGGCGTTGCCGCTCGCGGCCGCGGGTGCGCCGCCACCCCGGGAGCGCTTCTTGGCCTTGGCCGGCTTTGCGCCTGCGGCGTTGCCGACTGAGCCCAGCGACGCCGGCAGCACGACTTCCAGGCGCTTGCCGCCGACCTCGACGACGACGCGCTGGCGGTCACCGGCGTCGGCCGCTTCAGCCTCGGTGCCGGTCGGGGTCCAGGCCGGAATGTCATTGACGAAGGCCGTCTCGATCCAGCGGGTGTGGACCTTGAAGGGGCCTTCGGCCGGTGCGAAATCGGGATTGGAAACCACCGCGAGGTCGAACGGGATGACGGTGGGGATGCCCTCCACCACCATTTCCTCCAGTGCCCGCCGGGAGCGCTGCAGGGCCTGGGCGCGGGTGGCGCCGGTGACGATCAGCTTCGAGAGCATGGAGTCGAAGTTGCCGCTGATGACATCGCCCTGCTCCACGCCGGAATCGACGCGGATACCGGGACCGGTGGGGTTTTTCAGTACCGTGATGGTGCCGGGGGCGGGCATGAAGTTCCGGCCCGGGTCCTCGCCGGTGATGCGGAATTCGATCGAGTGGCCGCGGACTTCCGGGTCGCCGTAGCCGAGCTCCTCGCCGCGGGCCAGCCGGAACTGTTCGCGGACGAGGTCGATCCCGGTGACTTCCTCGGAGACGCAGTGCTCCACCTGAAGGCGGGTGTTGACCTCGAGGAAGGAGATGGTGCCGTCCTGGCCGACGAGGAATTCGCAGGTGCCTGCGCCGAGGTAGCCCGCCTCCTTGAGGATGGCCTTGGAGGATTCGTAGAGCCGGCGGTTCTGTTCCTCGGTGAGGAACGGGGCCGGGGCTTCCTCGACGAGTTTCTGGTTCCGGCGCTGGAGCGAGCAGTCGCGGGTGGAGACCACCACGACGTTGCCGTGGGCGTCGGCCAGGCACTGGGTCTCGACGTGGCGCGGGGCGTCCAGGAAGCGCTCAATGAAGCACTCGCCGCGGCCGAAGGCGGCGGTGGCCTCGCGCACGGCGGATTCGAAGAGTTCGGGGATTTCTTCGCGGGTGCGGGCCACCTTGATGCCGCGTCCGCCGCCGCCGAAGGCCGCCTTGATGGCGACGGGCAGGCCGAACTTGTCCACGAAGTCGAGGATTTCCTCGGCGGATTCGACCGGGTCGGCGGTGCCGGGAACCTGCGGGGCGCCAACCTTCTCGGCAATGTGGCGGGCCTGGACCTTGTCGCCCAGGGCAGAGATCGCTGCGGGGGAGGGGCCGATCCACGTAATGCCGGCATCGATCACCTTGGCGGCGAACTCGGCGTTCTCGGCCAAGAACCCGTACCCGGGGTGGATGGCGTCCGCGCCGGACTGGCGGGCGACGTCGATGATCTTGTCCATCACCAAGTAGGACTCCGCGGCGGTGTTGCCACCGAGCGCGTAGGCCTCGTCCGCGAGCCGGGCGTGCAGCGCGTCGCGATCGGGGTCCGCGTAGACAGCCACCGAGGCGATGCCTTCATCGCGGGCGGCGCGGATGATGCGCACCGCAATTTCTCCGCGGTTGGCGATCAGCACCTTGGTCAGCCGGCGGATGCCCGCGGCTGTAGATGACTGCGTTGATCCCGGCACGGTGGGTGCGGACTGCTCCGAATTTGCTGACAAGGCGTCTCCTTCTTTCCTTCAGGGAGCCTAGCGCGGTTTTGAGGGTTCCGCCGATATTACTTGCGGATTCCGCGCGTATACGGCCCTTCCTTTGTAGGGTTGCCACAAAGGGCGGCGAATTGGCTCACTCCGCCACGCATTCCGTCGTTACTCGGCGCGGACGTCCGCCGGGTCCACAGCCCCGCCGGTCCAGAGCTCGGTGATGCCCACATTCGCCTGGCCGAGCAGGGCACGCAGGGTGGAGATGGAGAGCCCGACGACGGTGTGGGGATCGCCGTCGACCTTGCGGATGAACGCCCCGCCGTAGCCGTCGATCGTGAAGGAGCCGGCGCACTGGAGCGGCTCGCCGGTGGCGATGTAGGTTTCGATTTCGTCAGCGCTCATCTCCATGAAGTGGACCTCGGCCGAGGACACCGAGCCCAGGGTGGCGCCGGTGCCGCGCGCGCCGTCGTCGCCGTCTGTGTCGTCGTTGGTGTCTGCGTCTGCGTCTGTGTCAGCGTCTGCGACGGCCGTGTCGCGGCAGTCCACGAGCCAGTGGCCGGTGTGCAGGACGCCCATGCTGCCGCTCATGCGGAGCATACGCTCCCGGGCGACGTCGGCCGTGTAGGGCTTTCCGTGGGCCTCGCCGTCGAACTCGAAGACCGAGTCGCAGCCGATCACGATTGCGCCGTCCGCCTCGGGCAGGGACGCGACGGCCTCTGCCTTGGCCCGGGCAAGCAACAGGGCCGTGTCATGCGGATCCGTCACGCCGTAGCGGGCCTGCACGGCGTCCTCATCCACGTCCGAGACGAGGACCTCGTGGGCGATGCCGGCGTTGTGGAGCAGCTTGGTGCGGGCGGGGGACTGGGAGGCAAGAATGAGGCGGGTCACGGCTCCAGCCTAATCCACCGCAGCACAGCAACACGGGGTCCCGGAAGGGCGCCTAAACGGGGCAGAAGACCCTGTCTGCGGATACGTGACAGTGGTGGAGTTGAACCGGCATCCTAAAAAGAATCGAGCAGCTCATGTCTGGATGGCTCGTGGCAAGCGTTGGCATGGTTGGTGATGGAACATATTTTGGCTGGGACGGCTTCACCATCCAATCCGGAAACCTGATCGTGATCGTCGTGATGATCATCTTGTTCATCCTGGCCTTGGTCCTGCCTTTTCCCGGAGGGAAGCGGCGGAAATGACTGCCCCCGCAACACCGGGACACGGTGCGCAGGTCGATGAAACAGACGCCCGCACCTTGACCGGCAGGGCCCGCCGGTGGCTCCTGAGGAAGCTTCCGCCGGACAAACTCTTGCCCGAGGACCAGCCAAGCTTCGTGGCATCCTGGGCGTACGTATTCGGCATGGGGGCCATCGCGTCCCTGCTGTGGATCATCGTTTCCGGGATCGTGCTGGGACTGAACGGACCCCAGTGGTATCACGTGTCCTCGCTGGGGAGTTTCGTCAACAGCACGCATTTGTGGAGCGTGGAGTTCTTCTTCATCTTCATGGTGGTGCACCTGTGGTTGAAATTCTGGATGGCGGCCTGGCGCGGGGGCCGGGTGCTGACCTGGATCACCGGCGTGATCTCCTTTGTCGTTTCCATCGTGGCGGCCTTCACCGGGTATCTGCTCCAGACGAACTTCGATTCGCAGTGGATTGCCTTTGAAGCGAAGGATGCGCTGAACGCGGTCGGAGTAGGCGCTTGGTTCAATGTGGCCAACGTCGGTCAGCTCTTCACCTGGCACGTCACGCTGCTGCCCTTGGCCGTGGGCGCCGTGGTGGTCCTGCACGTCCTGCTGGTCCGGGTCCACGGCGTTGCACCTCCACTGGATGCCGCGGAGTCCGACGCCCAGCTGCTTCACAACCGCCCGGAGGCCACCGAACCTCCGGAGGCCACCGAACCTCCGGAGGCCACCGAACCCAGGGGCACAGAATCCGGGGGCGCAGTGCAATGACCAGAAAAAACAGTAGTACCTCCTGGCGGAAGGCAGACGACGTTGCCAGCCGGCCCTGGACGGGCAGCGTCCGCGAATATGACCTCATCAAGGAACTGATCATCGGCGTTGTGGTGGTCGGCCTGCTCGTGCTCGGTGTGTCCGCCATCTTCGGGTCCCCTGATGAGCCCAGCGTGAGCCTCAAGGCGTGGGCCACGGCCGCCCCGGCGGATTTCGTTGGCACCGCTGCAAAGGAACTGGCCGGCACCAGCGATACTGCCGGATACGGGCCGCCCTACAACTCGACCCCGGACGCGACGCAGAAGATCGGCCCCGTGGACCTTCAAAGCCTCTCCGGCGTTCGCCTCCCGGTTGATACCGCCAATGACTTCGTGATCG
This sequence comes from Arthrobacter sp. 05T410, assembly GCF_056396505.1. NCBI lineage: Bacteria > Bacillati > Actinomycetota > Actinomycetes > Micrococcales > Micrococcaceae > Arthrobacter > Arthrobacter sp. 05T410. Next base: position 238,991 of record NZ_JBFTLP010000002.1, read on the forward strand.
CCCCGCTGGCGACGCTGCCGTCGCCGCCGGCAGAGCTGGCGAGCTGGACGGCCGCCACGGATCAGCAGCGCTCAGCCTGGGCAGCTGCCTATTCGGACGCCCTTGCCGCTGCGCCGGATAACGACCCGGCCCAGGTGGGCGACGGCGACTATGGCCCGGTCCCTGCACTGACCGGAGCGCTGCTGGAGATGGCGCGCCAAGGCAGTCTGGACGGCGTGCTGCAAAGCGGCGGAAACTTCTACAACATGGACTACACACGCGGCCTCCTCTTTTTGGGCGACGGCGGCTACTTCCCGGATCTTGCGGCCAGCCAACACCTCTCCGGGGATCAGTGGGGCGTGATGAACGAAACCGGCGATACGCCTGGGCAGTCCTGGTTGTGGCTCTTCTCGCTCCTTTACCAAGTGGAACCGTTCAAGAGCTCGCCTAATGCCGATGCCCTCGTCGTCGTCACGATGTTCGTGCTGACGGCGTTGCTGGCCCTGCTGCCGTTCATCCCCGGACTACGGTCGCTGCCGCGGGTGATCCCCCTCCATCGCCTGGTCTGGAAGGACTACTACCGCAACCGCTGAGTCCGCCGGCAATCCGTGACGCCTAGCTTCGGCTGAGGAGTACAGGCGCGTTATTGTCGGGGGCCCCTGAAACACTGGATTCATGGACGGCAATCAGGGGCCCGAAGTGGTTCCGGCAGGACACGGCGACGCCGGCTTCGGTCGCGCCGGGAGCGGCGCGGCCACCATTCCGGGCACCGCGGAGGCCACCTCCGCGGAGGTGGCGGGCCGGCTGGACGCCGGGCCGGTGGGCTTAGGCTGTCCGCCCACGGACAGTGCCGGGATCATTGACCGGATCCGGGAACTGGAGGACTGGAAGTCCGCCGCGTCCGCGGAACAGGCCCGGCTCGCCGTGGCCTTCGACCTGCTCCAGCGCCGCGAACAAGGCCGGCTCGGGGTCCCGGCCGAGAGGCTTGGCGCCGGGGTCGGTGCGCAGATTGCCCTGGCCCGGCGCGAATCCCCGGCCAGGGGCGGCCGGCTCCTCGGCCTGGCCAAAGCCCTCGTCACCGAGATGCCGCACACCCTCGCCGCCCTGGAAACCGGTCAGCTCAACGAATGGCGCGCCACCCTGCTCGTTCGCGAAACCGCGTGCCTGAGCGCCGCGGACCGGGCCGGCGTCGACGCCGACCTCGCCGCCGATGCCGGGACGTTCGCCGGGGCCGGTGACCGGTCCCTGGTCGCCGCGGCCCGGGCCGCCGCGTACCGGCGTGATCCCCGCTCCGTCACCGAACGCGCCGCGCACGCCGCCAGTGAGCGGCGTGTCAGCCTCCGCCCGGCCCCCGATGCGATGACCTGCCTGACCGCCCTGCTGCCCGTGACCGCCGGCGTCGCCGTCTACAAGGCGCTGAACGGGCACGCCGACACCCTCCGCGCCGCCGGGGACCCGAGGGGCCGCGGGCAGCTGATGGCCGATGCCCTGGTCGAACGCACCACCGGCACCCCGGGCGGGATCACCGGCGTCGAAATCCAGCTCATCATCACCGACCGCACCCTCTTCCAGGGAGACGCCGAACCGGCCCGGCTCCCCGGCTACGGCACCGTCCCCGCCGGCTGGGCCCGCACCCTCATCAACGGCACAAGGGGTGCACACAGAGGTGACGGCGGCCGTCCCCCCGGACCGGGCGGCGCGGCCACAAACAGGGACAGAAACACGGACAGAAACGGTGACGGCCAGTCCGGCGGTCCGGGGCACAGTGGTCGCCCTGGACCGGGTGGCACCGGAGGGAGCGGCGATGACCCCGCGTTCAACCTCTGGCTCCGGCGGCTCTACACCCACCCCGGGAGCGGGGAGCTCATCGCCATCGACTCCCGCGCCCGGCTCTTCCCGCCCGGGCACCGCCGCTTCATCCAGGCCAGAGACGATACCTGCCGGACCCCGTACTGCGACGCGCCCATCCGCCACCTGGACCACATCATTCCCTGGCACACCGGCGGCCCGACCACCACGGACAACGCCGCCGGCCTCTGCGAAGCCTGCAACCACACCAAAGAAACCCCCGGCTGGAAAGCACGCCCCAGCCCCGAAGCCGCACCCGGATCCGCCTCGAGCATCGGCGCGAGGCACACCATCGAACTCACCACCCCCACCGGCCACACCTACCACTCCACCGCGCCACCCCTGCCCGGATCGCCTGCCGGCGAAGTGAGCGCGTATTCCCGCCGCCAGCGCCGCGACGAGCGCCATCGCGCGAAGACGCTCAAGCGTATGCGGCCCTCAGGCTCACTGGCGGCTTGAGCGTCGAACGGATCTCAAGCTGTCCAGGCTTGCACGCACAAAAAAGCCGCCCGCCGATCAGAATGATCAGCGGGCGGCTTTAGGGCAACTCGTCGGGCTTTAGCGCGCGCCGATCTCCTCCGGCTCGGGCTCGCTGTCGGCCGAAGCTGAGGCTGAAGCCGCGGGCCGGAGCTTGGAGCCCTCGACATCGACGTCCGGCAGGATCCGGTCCAGCCAGCGGGGCAGCCACCACGCCTTGTCGCCGAGAAGGTACATCACGGCCGGAACGATCGTCATGCGGACCACAAACGCGTCCACCAGGACACCGAAGGCCATCGCGAAGCCAAGCGGCCGGACCATGTTCAGGTGCGAGAAGATGAAGCCGGCGAACACGCTGACCATGATGATGGCGGCGGCGGTGACTACGGACGCGGCATGGCTGAAGCCGGTGCGGACCGCATGCCGGGCCGATTCCCCGTGCATGAAGGACTCACGCATGCCCGAGGTGATGAACACCTGGTAGTCCATGGCCAGCCCGAACAGCACGCCGATCAGGATGATTGGCAGGAAGCTCAGCACGGCGCCCGGGTTTTCGACGCCGAACACCGTTCCCAGCCAGCCCCACTGGTAGACCGCGACGACGGCTCCGAAGGCGGCCGCGAGCGAGAGCAGGAAACCGCCCGTGGCCAGCAGAGGCACCACGATGGAGCGGAACACGAGCAACAGCAGGATCAGGGACAGCCCGACGACGATGGCCAGGTACGGGGGCAGGGCATCGCCGAGTTTGGCGGAGACGTCGACGTTGCCGGCAGTCTGCCCCGTGAGGCCGATGCTGACCCCGGTGGATTCCTTGATGCGGTCCTTTTCGGCGCGCAGCTCGGAGACCACCTGGACAGTGCTCGCGCTGGCCGGGCCCTCCCGCGGGATGACCTGGAACACCGCGGTGCGGCGGTCCTCGCTCAGCGCCACAGGAATGGCGGCGGTGACGTTGCCAGTGCCGCGGAGGATGTCGGCGACGTCGAGCTGCTTGGCTGTGGCTTCCTCCGCGCTCAGGCCGGCCGGGAAGTCGCCCACCACCACGATCGGGCCTGTCATGCCTTCGCCGAAGCTGCGGCCGGTGACGTCATAGGCCTTGAACGCCTGCGACTCCACAGGCTCGGACCCGCCGTCGGGCAGCGCCAGCCGCAACTGGCTGGCTGGCAGCGCCACGATGCCCAGCAGCAGGACGCCGGCCAGCAGTGCCAGGACCGGGTGCCGGGTGACGAGTCCGCCCCAGCCCTGTTTGCTGCGGCGTTCGTCGCGGGCACGGTCCGCGCTCTCGTGGCCGGGGGCGGCGTTGTGCTTTTCCGCCTTGGCCCAGACCCGGCGGGAGATGAGCCGGGGCCCGATCAGGGACAGGACGGCGGGGGTGAGGGTCAGAGCGACGACGACGGCGACTGCCACCGTTGCGGCGGCGGACAGGCCCATCACGGCCAGGAAGGGAAGGCCCGGGATCACGAGGGCCGCGAGGGCGATGATGACGGTCAGGCCCGCGAACAGCACCGCGTTGCCGGAGGTGCCGGTGGCGAGGGCGACGGATTCCTCGCCGTCCATGCCGGCCAGGAGCTGGCCGCGGTGCCGGTTGACGATGAACAGGGAGTAGTCGATGCCGACGGCGAGGCCCAGCATGAGCGCCAGCATCGGGGAGATGGAACTCATGTTGACGGCGCCGCTGAGGGCAAAGGTGCCGCCGACGCCCACCGCCACACCGACCAGGGCCATCAGCAGGGGGAGCCCGGCGGCGATCAGGGTTCCCAGCATGACGATGAGCACCAGCGCCGCGATGGCGATGCCGAGGATCTCCGAGATGCCGAACAGCTCCGAAACGTCCTCCGTGATTTCCTTGCTGGCCAGGGCGGTCACGCCGGCAGAGGAGACTTCGTGGGCGATGTCCTGGACCTGCTGGCGCACGGCGGGGGCCAGCCCGTTGATCGAGGTCTTGAACTGGACCTGGGCGATTGCCGCAGTGCCGTCCTCGGATACGAACCGCATGCCCTGCGAGGCCTCCAACTGGCGTTTGGCCAGGGCGAGCTTGGCCGCGCCGGCCTCGAGTTCCTTGGTCCCGGCGTCGAGCTTCTCCTGGCCCGCGGCGAGGGCAGCCTTCTGCTGGCCAAGCTGGGCGTCGATGGCCCCGGCGGACATGCCGGCCGCGGTCATCTGCTGCTCGGCGGCGGCCAGCTGGGCCTTGCCGGCGGCCAGTCGGGCGGCCGACGCGTCCAGCTGCGCCTGTCCTGCGGATGCCTGCTGCTCGCCGGCGGCAAGGTCCGTGACGGCCTTGTCCAGCTGGGCCTGGGTGGCGAACGGGTCCACGGTGCCCTGAACATCGGGGAGGGCTTTCAGCTTGGTCAGCGCAGCCGAGACCGCGTCCTTGCCGGCCTGCGTGAACTGGCCGTTCTGCGACTCGAAGACGATGCCGGCCGAGCCGCCGGAGGACTTGGGCAGCTCCTGCTTCAGCTTGTCCGCCATCTGCTGGGTTTCAGTGCCGGGGATCTGGAAGTTGTTGGACATGGTGCCGTGGAAGGCCGCAGCCGCGCCGCCGACGGCCACCAGGACGGCGAGCCAGAGGGAGATGACGAGCCAGCGGTGGCGGTAGGAGAACTTGCCGAGACGGTAGAGCAACAGGGCCATGTCAGTGCCGATCTGGGGAAGGGGTGGCGGGGGAGTGGGACGCGAATCCGGAGCCGAGGAGGCCCATGGAATCGATCAGGAGCTGGCGCAGGACGGACAGGGACTCGGGGGTCAGGTCGCCGCCGCAGCGGGCAAACCAGACATCCATGGCGGCTTTTCCGCACGAGATGACGGAGCCGGCGAGGGCGCGGAGGTAGAGCTCGTCGACGTCGCCGGCCGCCGCCAGCGCAAAGCGTTCGCGGGCGGCTTCGATGATCTGTTCGGTGCAGTGGTCCCAGGCCTCCAGCTCGGAGCGGCTGAGCTGGGGGTTGGTCTGGCCCAGGCTGTAGAGCTCGGCCACCGGTGCGACGGTCATGGGATCGGCCAGTTCAACGAGGGCTGCGCGGGCCGATTCCAGGATGGGCTCGCCTGCCGGGCGGAGCCGGAACTGCTGAAGTGCCGTGTCCAGGAAGCCGAACGTCACCGAGGCGAGCGCCGCCTCGGTGCTGCCGAAGTAGTTGAAGAACGTGCGCCGGGAGATCCCGGCGGCGTCGGCGATGTCCTCCACCGTGAAGTTTCCGGGTCCCCGCGTGCGGAGCAGGTCCATGGCGGCGTCCGTGATGGCCTGCCGGGTAGCGGCCTTGTTCAGTTCGCGGCGCGAGGGGACACCGAGGTCGCCGGATGCGGCGGCGTGGGCGGCGGAGGGGGAGGGCGATGGGGACACGCGCTTACACTACGTGCATGTTTGCACTCTGGGCAAGTATTTTCCAGGGGCGGTGGGGCTGGCAGGATCGGCGCTCAAGGCTTGAGCTGGGCTGCCGCGTCGCCGGAATTGGTCAGGTAGATCGACTGGCCCGTTGCCCCGGGCTCATTCTGCGAGAGCGGAATGGCAAAAACGGCTGTGCCGTAGGCGCAGATCTCCGTCCAGTTCTGCCCGATCGCCGATGTATCGAAGCGCATGGTAACGATGGCGTTGGCGCCGCGCTGCTCGGCCTCGGCCACCATCCGGGCCATGACATCCTGCCGGCTGTCGTAGAGGGCCCGCGTCATTTCCAGCACCTCGCCGCCGCCCAGGGAACGGAAGCCCGCCATGAGCTGGGCCGTGATGTCCCGGGAGCGGACGGTCAGGCCCATGACTTCGCCGAAGACGGCGTCGATCCGGTGGCCCGGGATGTCATTCGAAGTGACGATCAGCATGCCCAGAGCCTATCCACCTTTGCCGCCATTGTGCCCTCTTTTTGCCCTCTGGGCGTCCCTGCCGGATTCACAGGAAAGTGAAAGCTGGGAAACAGCTATCTCTGCTGGGGCAGGTGCAGACTGGAGATGCTCGTGGAGCAGCCTTCCCCGGACGAATCATCAGCTTCAAGCGCCGTCACCGCGGCAGATCCAGGAGACAGCAGATGTCACGCACAACGAAAATCGCGCTCGGCCTCGTGGCCGCGGCCGTGGCACTGGGCGCAGGGCTCGGAGTCGCCGGGATGGCCTCCGCCACCACGACGCCGACGCCCGCCCCGACACCCAGCTCGAGTGCTCCCGGGAACAACTTCGCCGACGGCTACGGCATGCGCGGTGGACACCGCGGCCACGGCGGTGCGGAGTTCGGCTCCCGCGCCAAAGAACTCGCCGCCAAGCTCGGCGTCGACGAGGCGAAGGTCACCGACGCCCTGAAGACTTTCCGCGAAGCCAACAGGCCGGCCACCCCGCCGGCCCCAGGGCAGAAGCCGGACCGCGCAGCAATGGAGAAGGCCCTGGCCGCGTCCCTGGCGAAGTCGCTCGGCATCGATGAAGCCAAGGTCACCGCTGCCCTGGAGGAATTGCGTACCGCGGAACAGGCCAATCACGCCGCGGCACTGAAGCCCCGGCTGGACCACGCCGTCAAGGACGGCACCCTGACCCAGGCAGAAGCGGACGCAGTCACCAAGGCGGCCGAAAAGGGTGTGATCGGCGGACACTAGGCCCGTGCAGACTCGGGCCGAGGCCGGCTAAAGCCGAAGCCGGTAAACCAGAGAAGTCCCCGGGGATTCCCGGGGACTTCTCTGGTGAACACTCGTTCTGTTGTTACGCCCTGGCGTCAGCCAGTTCCCGCTCGTCCCGTCCTGCCGCGGGAGTGGCGGCGGCGGAGGGGTCGACGGCCGCGGTGCCATCGACGTCGTCGCTAAACGGATCGCCGTTCCGCGGCGCGTTGTACAGCGTTTCGTCCAGGATGCCCTGGCGCTTGGCCACGATCGCCGGGATCAATGCCTGCCCGGCCACGTTGACGGCGGTGCGTCCCATGTCCAGGATCGGGTCGATGGCCAGCAGCAGGCCGACGCCGGCCAGCGGCAGTCCCAGCGTGGAGAGCGTCAGCGTCAGCATCACGACGGCGCCCGTAGTGCCGGCGGTCGCGGCAGAGCCGAGCACGGACACCAGTGCGATCAGCAGGTACTGGGTGAAGTCGAGCTGGATGCCGAAGAACTGGGCCACGAAAATCGCCGCCACGGCCGGGTAGATCGCCGCGCAGCCGTCCATCTTGGTGGTCGCGCCGAGCGGCACGGCGAAGGAGGCGTAGGCGCGGGGGACACCCAGGCTTCGTTCGGTCACGCGCTGGGTCAGCGGCAGGGTGCCGATCGAGGAGCGGGAGATGAAGGCCAGCTGCACGGCCGGCCACACGCCGGAGTAGTACTGCTTGATGGACAGCCCGTGGCTGCGGATCAGCACGGGGTAGACCACGAACAGCACGAGCGCCAGGCCGATGTAGATCGCCACGGTGAACTTGCCGAGCGAGCCGATGGTGTCCCAGCCGTAGACGGCCACGGCGTTGCCGATCAGGCCGATCGTGCCCAGCGGCGCGATCCGGATGATCCACCAGAGGACCTTCTGGATGACGGCGAGGGCGGAGGCGTTCAGGGCCAGGAACGGCTCGGCCGCCTTGCCCACTTTCAGCGCGGCGATGCCGACGGCGATCGCGATTACCAGGATCTGGAGGACGTTGAAGCTCACGGCGGTGGTGGCGACGCCGTCAGTGACGGTGGTGGTCGCGCCGAGGCCCAGGAAGTTCTTCGGGAACAGCCCGGTCAGGAAGGCCCACCAGTCACCGGACTTGCCGGCGTACTTCGCTTCCTGGCTGATGCCGGTTCCGGCGCCGGGCTGCAGCAGCACGCCCAGGCCGATGCCGATCAGCACGGCGATTAGCGAGGTGATCGCGAACCAGAGCAGCGTGTTCCAAGCCAGGCGGGCCGCGTTGGAAACGGCGCGCAGGTTGGAAATTGAGCTGACGACGGCGGTGAAGATCAGGGGGACCACGGCGGTCTGCAGCAGCGAGACGTAGCTCGAGCCGATGGTCTGCAGCGTGGTGCCGAGGGCGTTGGGGTTGGCCTTGGTGCTGCCGGTGTACTTGGCCAGCAGGCCAAGGCCCAGGCCGACGATCAGGGCGGCAATGATCTGGAAGCCGAACGAGCCGGCCCATTTGGGCAGCTGGAACCCGGTCTTTCCAGCGGGTGCGGGGGTGCTTGTCTGAGTGGTCACCGGAACACGCTAGGACCGTTGCCAATAGCATGACGAACGGATGTTGAGAAATGTTACGGCGCCACGGGTGGCCCCGCGCCGCGGAATGCCCGGGCTTGCCGCGCCGGCAGGGGCTTTTGTGAAGTTATTCCGGCAAGCGGTGTGGTGATTGTCTCGTCGCCGGGCGGCCCGGGCCGCCCGGTGAGGCGCGAGATGACGGTTCGCGGCAGTGCTCTGGAGACACACTGCCGCGAACTGCCATCCCGGGCAGGGAGGGCCTAGCGTGCGCAGGTGCCTGCGACGCCGCCGCCTGCGTGGTAAATCATGTCCTGGTACGCCACGGAGGAGCGCACCGGGGTGTTGCTGGTGACTGTCTGGACCGTCGCCCCGCTGCGTGCGAGCTTGAAGGACGGCGTGGTCCCGGCCACGAGCGGAACCTTGAAGGAGGTCAGCCCGGCCGGGGCGTCCATGGTCTTGACGTTGCTGCCCTGGGTGATGGTCAGGCGCCCCGGAGTCTTCAGCACGGCCACGAGTTCTACTTCGTTCTTCGCCGCGTCACCGTTAGGGATGTACATCGGCGTGGGTTTGCCGTTGCGACCGATGGGGGTCATCGAGTACGGAGCGTTCGTGGGGTGCGAGCGGTGGCTCCAGTACAAGGCATCCTGGGTGATCGCGGGCTTGACCCCGTTCTTGAACCAGGAAATGTAGTAGGCAGCCATGTCCAGCACTGCATAGCCGCGGTCCTTGGAAGGTGCCACCCATGACTCGGTGTAGTCGTTCCAGGCGATGAGCGCAATGGAGTCGGCGTTGCTGGTGACCGCCGAGGCCAGGGAATCGCGCAGGGTGGAGCTGTTGGACGACTCCCAGTACCGCCCGTCGTAGGACCGTGAATCCTCGAATGCCACCGGCTGCATGTAGGTCTTGCCGCGGCGGTGGGCTTCAGCGCTTTCCTTGGCGAGGGTCGGAACGCCGCTGGCGGTGCGGGTGCCCCATTGCGAATACCCGGACACCGAATTGTTCCAGTCCGTCTTTTGGGTTCCTCCGCCCCACGAAATGAAGATGGGTACGAGGTTGGATTTGACGCCTGAGGAGGCGAGGCGGCTCCGGAGCCCGTCCCACCACGAGGGAGTCTTGCGTTCCGGGAAGAACGGGGCGAGCACGATGCCGGCATTGTTCCTGTAGATGGACGGGTCGTCCTTCACCTTCATGACGTTGTTGTAAACGCTGTCAGAGGTGGAGCCGGCGGCCGTGTTGAAATCCGGGCTGAGCATGATCTTGAAGCCCGGGTCCACCGCCTTGGCGGCGGCGAGCATGGCCGGCAGCTGCTGCCAGCGGATATCGGTGGAGCTGTTGTATTCCCAGATGAATCCGTCCAGGCCCGCCCCGACTGCCTGCCGGACCTCCTTCTCGAAATCGGCCTGCCGCCATGTGGTCTGGGTTGCGCGCTGGGGAGCAGCCGGACGGTCCCTGAGGTCGTACGCGCCGTTGGCGGAGTTGTGGGTGTCCATCCAGCGCGGGTAGACGTCGCGGGTGGCGTCGGGGCTGTCGACGGCGAGCGGGAACGGCGGGAAGTAGTAGGCCCACGCCTTCTTCGCCGAGGTATGCCGGTTCGCGGGCGCCGGGAGGTTGAAGGGCAGCGGATTGCACGCCGTTGTCGTAGCGGTGGGCGTGGCAGTCGGCGTCGCGGCGTTCAGGGGTGCCGGGGCGCTAATCGTGGCCGCAGCCACGACGACGGCCGTCGCAACCACGGATGCCGCTGTGCGCTTCCGGATCCGCGTCCGCGCTTTCGCGGCGTCATTGGTCGGTGGACTTAGGAATGAGGCGATATTCCTCATAAGGGCTCCAATATGGGGTCTTGTGTATGCCCGGCAATCGTCAGCCGCTGCAGGATGCCTCAGCGAGGTTCCGGCAGAAGCCCAGCGCCTGGCTTTTCCTCTGCGCTCCTTCGCGGAGCGCTGGGATGCTGGCGCTATTCGTTCACGCGGGATTCTATTGTCAATAGCTCGCACCGGAGACCAAGGTGCTGGTACCTCTATGCATGCGCCTGGTTCATAGGCGTTGTCCCGTGTAATTGCTGCAGGGACGACGCGCGCATACTGACAGTCAGCAAGACCATGCCGCAGTTGCGGAGGTACTTGCATGACCGGTGCCCTGCCGGAGGGCAAAGGTACACCGGACACTTGAGTCGCAGCCCCAGCCGCCGACCCGGGCGTTCAAAAGCCCAGAAAATGTGTCCCCCAGAGACTAGTCGACTATTGGGCCAAGGTCCATTTGCCCGGGACAGACGGACGGCCGGCTGCGGCGACTTCGCCCCGCGAATAGCCGCCCCAACCGGCCGTCTGCCCACTGTCCGTGCAGGTCAGACCCCGGAACCCGGCTTACCCCAGGAGCGCGCGCTTGAGAGTGTCCAGGCCCACCGAGCCGATGTTCAGGGCCTTCGTGTGGAAGGCCTTGAGGTCGAAGCCGGGGCGGGATTCCAGCTCTTCCCGGATCTGCTCCCACAGCCGCTGGCCCACCTTGTAGGACGGGGCCTGTCCCGGCCAGCCCAGGTAGCGGGTGAACTCGAACTTCAGCTGCCCCTCGCTGATCGGCAGGTTGGCGCGAAGGAAGTCAAAGCCCTTCTCGGAGGTCCAGATGCCGCTGCCCCAGCGCTCGGGGACTTCGAGTTCCAGGTGCACGCCGATGTCGAACACCACGCGGGCCGCACGCATGCGCTGCATGTCCAGCATGCCCATGTGGTCGCCGGGATCATTGAGGTAGCCGAGCTCCTGCATGAGCTTCTCCGCGTAGAGTGCCCAGCCTTCGCCATGGCCCGAGGTCCAGCACACGCTGCGGCGCCACTTGTTCAGCAGCTCCCGGCGGTAGGTGGCGGTGGCGACCTGGAGGTGGTGGCCGGGCACGCCCTCGTGGTACACGGTGGTGGTTTCGGCCCACGTGGTGAAGGTGTCTTCACCGGGCGGCACGGACCACCACATGCGGCCCGGGCGGCTGAAGTCCTCCGAGGGTCCCGTGTAGTAGATGCCGCCTTCATCGGTGGGCGCGATCCGGCACTCCAGCGTTTTCATGACGTCCGGGATCTCGAAGTGGACGCCGGCGAGCTCCGCGACGGCTTTGTCGGACAGTTCCTGCATCCAGGCCTGGAGGGCGTCAGTGCCCTTGAGCTGGCGGGCGGGATCATTGTTGAGGATCTCTTTGGCTTCCTCCACCGTGGCGCCGGACCGGATTTCGCCTGCCACCCGTTCCTGTTCGGCGATGAGGCGGTCGAGTTCCTGGACACCCCAAGCGTAGGTCTCCTCCAGGTCCACGGTGGCGCCGAGGAAGTCCCGCGAGGCCAGGGCGTAGCGGGTGCGGCCCACAGCGTCCTTGGCCGGGGCGACGGGCAGGAGCTCGGACTCGAGGAAACCTGCGAGCCGGGAGTACGCCACCCGGGCAGCTGCCGCGCCGGCGTCGAGCCGGGACTGCAGTTCCGCCGGGAGCGGGCCGTCCGCAGTCTTGGCGCCGGCGGCGAGCTTGGCGAAGAAGCCGTCGTCCGCGGCGTGCTTGGTGGCCTGCTCGATCACGATCGAAACCTGGCGGGCCGCGGCCACTTTGCCGTCCTGCATCGCCGACCGCAGCGACTCTATATAGCCGTCGATGGCGGCGGTGACATTGTGGGCCCGGCCCGCGATGTGCTCCCACTGCCCGGCGGTATCCGTCGGCATGAGGTCAAAGATCGCGCGGATGTCCTGGGACGGGGAGGCGATGTTGTTCAGATCGGCCGTGGCCCAGCCCGATTCGTGGATTTCCAGCTGCAGGCCCAGCCGCTCGCGCATGGCGTCGAGGGTGACGGCGTCGACGTCGTCAGCCGGCTCCAGCCCGTCCAGCGCCGCAAGTGCCTCGCGGGCGGCGGCCGCGAATTCCTCGTGGCCGGCGGGGGAGAAGTCCTGGTACTCCGTCTCGTGCCCGGGCAGGCCGAGTTCGGTGGCGAAGCTCGGGTTAAGCCGGATCAGGGTGTCCGTGTAGGCGTCGGCGACGGCGTCAATGGCCGTCTGCTGGCGCGCGGGGGCAGTGTTGTCTGAGGCGATGATTTCGGTAGTCACCCGACGAGACTAGCCCGGCCGCCGCGGTTATGAAAGAGTCACTGAACTTTTTCGCGCGCAACTCTCCCGTGCAGATTTCGGCTGCGGGCAGGCCTTGCCAGGACGCTGAACCGCGTCGGCTCAGCCCAGGCTGCGGCGCCAGGCCTGCGGACCGGGCCTCGGCGCCAGCCGAAGCTGCTGCCGGCGGACCCAGTGCCGGACGCCGGGGCTTTCCGGTGCCGCCTGCTGGGTCTGCCCCAGGGACAGCACGACGGCGGTCAGCGCCGCCAGCTCTTCCGGCGTCGGTTCGCCCTTCACGACTGAGAGAAGCGGCGAGTCGAGGCTGTCGGCGGGTCCTTCTGGCCGTGGGCCCACGCCGGCGAGGGACCCGGCCTGAGCTTGCGAAGGCTGGGAGCCGGTGGGGACTTGCGAGGTTAGGGGGCGGGTGGGGATCACAGCGGGATGTTCCCGTGCTTCTTGGCGGGCAGGGCTGCCCGCTTGTCCCGGAGGGCGCGCAGGCCCTTGATGATCTGCAGTCGGGTCTCGGACGGTGCGATGACGGCGTCCACGTAGCCGAGCTGGGCGGCCTGGTAGGGGTTGAGCAGCTCTTCCTCGTACTGGCGGATCACCTCGGCGCGCTTGGCCTCGACGTCGCCGCCATCCTCGGCCACCGCGGCGAGTTCGCGGCGGTACAGGATGTTCACGGCACCCTGGGCGCCCATGACGCCGATCTGGGCGGTGGGCCAGGCCAGGTTGAGGTCCGCGCCGAGCTTCTTGGAGCCCATCACGATGTAGGCCCCGCCGTAGGCCTTGCGGGTGATCACGGTCAGCTTGGGCACGGTGGCCTCGGCATACGCGTAGAGCAGCTTGGCGCCACGGCGGATGATGCCCTGGAACTCCTGGTCCTTGCCCGGCAGGAAGCCCGGCACGTCCACGAGCGTGATGATGGGGATGTTGAAGGCATCGCAGTGCCGGACGAAGCGGGCGGCCTTTTCCGAGGCCGCAATGTCCAGGGTGCCGGCGAACTGCATGGGCTGGTTGGCCACGATGCCCACCGTGTGGCCCTCGACCCGGCCGTAGCCGATGATCACGTTCGGGGCATAGAGGGACTGCATCTCGAGGAAGTGGGCGTCGTCGACAATTTGCTCGATGACCTTGCGCATGTCGTACGGCTGGTTGGCCGAGTCCGGGATCAGCGCGTCCAGGGCGAGGTCGTCGTCGTCGACCTCCAGTTCCTGCTGGTGCTCCAGCACCGGGGCCTCGGCGAGGTTGTTGGAGGGCAGGAAGTCGAGCAGTTCGCGGACGAACTCGACGGCGTCGGCCTCGTCGGAGGCCAGGTAAGTCGAGGTGCCGGTGTTGGCGTTGTGCTGCCGGGCGCCGCCGAGGGTTTCCATGTCCACGTCTTCGCCGGTGACGGTCTTGATGACATCCGGGCCGGTGATGAACATGTGCGAGGTCTTGTCCACCATGACCACATAGTCGGTCAGGGCGGGGGAGTAGGCCGCGCCGCCGGCGGAGGGGCCCATGATCAGCGAGATCTGCGGGACGACGCCGGAGGCGTGGACGTTGTTGCGGAAGATGTCCGCGAACATCGCCAGGGAGGCGACACCCTCCTGGATGCGGGCACCGCCGCCGTCGAGGATGCCCACCACGGGGCAGCCGTTGCGCAGCGCGAACTCCTGGACCTTGACGATCTTTTCGCCGTTGACCTGGCTCAGCGAGCCGCCGTAGACGGAGAAATCCTGGCTGTAGACCGCAACCGGGCGGCCGTCCACCGTGCCGTAGCCGGAGACGAGGCCGTCGCCGAGGGGCTTCTTCTTCTCCATGCCGAACGCGGTGGAGCGGTGCACGGCCAGCGCATCGAATTCCACGAAGGAGCCGGCGTCCAGCAACAGGTCGATGCGCTCGCGGGCGGTGTTCTTGCCGCGCGCGTGCTGCTTGGCGATCGCTTCCGGGCCGGAGGGCTGTTCGGCACGGGCCTGGCGGTCGCGGAAATCTGCAATCTTTCCCGCAGTCGTGGTCAGATCGTGGCTCATCAAGTTTCTCCGGCTCTGTCGCAAGGTTGTACGGCGCCCGTCGCGTGGGGTCCTTTGGCTGGAATCCACAAAAGCAGGGCTCTGCTGGCAAGTCTAGTGACGGTATTGGCCGGTGCCGCTGTAGGGAACCTACAATTTTCCCGCCGCGAAGCTCCCTCACCACTTTGTTACCCGCCAGTAACATTGGTCGGCTAGAGTGTGGGCATGACTTCAAGCAACGATGCTTCGGGCACCGCCACAGGGCCGTACCAGGCCGCCGGTTCCCTTCAGGGCCGCACTGTCCTCATCTCGGGGGGCAGCCGCGGCATCGGCCTGGCCATCGCGCTCCGCGCAGCCCGGGACGGCGCCAACATCGTCCTGATGGCCAAGACCGGCCAGCCGCACGCCAGGCTCGAGGGCACCGTGTATACCGCGGCAGAACAGATCGAGGCCGCCGGCGGCCAAGCGTTGCCGCTGGTCGGCGACGTGCGCAACGACGCCGACGTCGCCGGGGCTGTCGACGCCGCCGTGGACCACTTTGGCGGGATCGACGTCGTCATCAACAATGCGTCGGCGATTGACCTCTCCACCACCGACGATGTGGACATGAAGCGCTACGACCTCATGCAGGACATCAACGTGCGCGGGACGTTCCTGCTCTCGAAGATGGCGCTGCCGGCCCTGCGCGCCTCCGGGGCCGGGCACATCCTCACGCTCTCCCCGCCCTTGAACCTGGATCCGAAGTGGGCCGGCCTGCACCTGGCCTACACCATGGCCAAATACGGCATGAGCCTGACCACGCTGGGGCTGGCCGAGGAGCTCAAGGCCGACGGCGTCAGTGTGAACTCGCTCTGGCCGTGCACCTTGATCGACACCGCGGCGATCCGCAACATGCCCGGCGGCGACATGATCGTTAAGGGCGCCCGCAGCCCCGAAATCATGGCCGACGCCGCCCATGCCGTGCTGACCGGCKGCAACGCGGTCCCCGCCCACGGCAGCCGGAGCGGTAACTTCTACACCGATGAACAGGTTCTCGCGGCGGCAGGGGTGACGGACTTCAGCCCGTACAGCCTCGGCGCGCCGGAGGCCCTGCTGGTCCCGGACATCTTCCTCTGAACTTGCTGGGTGTTTTGCGGCCGTCTGCCCCGCGGAATTTCCCCTCATTTGGCGTCCGGGCGCCGGAATCAGCGGTGTGTCCGGCCGACACGCCGGACACCCCGGCCAAAGGTGGGGAGTTTCGGCGGAGGCATGTGAGGCAGACGGCCGGGGCCCCGGTGCGCTTTCCTCGGTAGGATTCAAGGATGGAAACCGCGCAGGAAACCCCGGACCGTCCGCCCCTGGACCTGAGTGCCCTCAGCGATGAGGCGTTCCTGTCCGCGAACGGAATTCCGCGCCTGACGGTGCTTGAGTCCACCGGCTCCACCAACGCCGATCTCCTCCGCGGGGTGACCGAGGAACCCGGCGCGTGGCCGGACCTGTCAGTGCTGACCGCCGAGTACCAGAGCGACGCGCGCGGCCGGCTCGACCGCCGGTGGGAGGCGCCGGCCCGCAGTTCGGTCTCCGTCTCCCTGGTGCTCCTGCCAGTCAACGCGGCCGGCCGGCCGCTGCCGACCCACAGGTACTCCTGGCTCTCCCTCCTGGCCGCCCTCGCCCTGCGTGAGGCCCTGACGGAAACGGCAGGCCTTCCGGCGGAACTCAAATGGCCCAACGACGTCCTGGTCCGGGGCCGGAAAATCGCCGGCATCCTGGCCCAGCTCGGCCCGCTCGGCGCCGGCGGCGCGCCGCCGGTCATCCTCGGCGCCGGCCTGAACGTCACGCTGACGGAGCCCGAACTCCCGGTTCCCACCGCCACCTCCGTGCTGCTGGAGAATCCCGACACAGTGGACCGGACGGAGCTCCTGAAGAGCTACCTGTCCCGCTTCGCCACCCTGTACCGGAGTTTCTGCAACGCCGACGGCGACCCTACCGCCGGCATGGCCGGTGGCCCGTCGCTGCACAAACGCGTGGAGCACTTCCTCTCAACCCTCGGCAAGCAGGTCCGGGCCCAACTCCCGGGCGACCACGAGATCATTGGCCACGCCACGCGCCTGGACGAATACGGCTCACTCCTGGTGGTCGATGCCGCGGGCCATGAACATGTGGTGACCGCCGGCGACGTCGTGCACCTGAGGCCGTGGAACCCGGCCGGGACCGGCGGCCAGGGCACCGGCAGCGGCGGAGCAGAAAGCGGCTATGCGTAGAGTGCTCCTGCCGGGAGAGCAAGTGATTGTGGTGACCCGGCCCCAGCCCAGGATGCTCATTGTCCCGGCGCTGATGTTCATTGTTGTTCCGGCCTTGGCCGCGTACGCCTGCGCCTGGGTTGTCAAGGGCGGTCCGGCGCGGCTCGTCCCCCTCGTCCCGAAAGAGTGGACGCCCTGGCTCCTCGCCGTGTGCCTGGCGTTGGCGGCGTGGGTGCTGCTGGGCTATTGCCTCCCGCGGGTCATTGCATGGCATGCCACCCGCTACATCCTCACCAGCCAGCGCATAGTTGCCCGATACGGCATGTTACGGCGGCGCGATGAACAGATCCCCCTCGCCGCCGTCCGGCATGTGGCCATTGAGCAATCCTTGTTGCAGCGCCTATTGCACTCCGGGAATATATCCTTGGAGACCGGGTACCCCCTTGGAACGGTGGTCCCCGATGTCCCGGAGGTCGCGACATTCCGTAATTTCCTGCTGGACGCCATCGACGACCTCCCGCAGGGCGAGGCGTCCGGCGCCGATGGCATGACCTACAACCCGGGCGAGGCCTGGCCGTGGGAGACGAGAGAAGGTGGAAGAGATGAACGCTGAGAACGTCCACCAGGACATCGATCTCGCTGCCCCGGATTTGCCCCGGGAGCCCGAGGACGCCGCCGGTTCGGCTGCCGCCGACAGCGACGCCGGGACCGCCTTCGGCGCCCAAGCCGGCGCGCTCATCGACACCGCCGCCGAACCCGAACTCGAACCCGACGAAGTCGAGCCCGAAGAACCCGCCGAACCCGTGGCCCCGCCCACCGGCACGATGTCCGCTGAACGGCTTGCCGCCAAGGCCCTGGAAGCGCGGCTGCTGGGCGGAGAACGCAAGCTTCGGCGTCGTGAAGTCGCCGCCGGTGCGGGGCTCTCGCTGCTCTCTGCCCGGAAACTTTGGCGCGCCCTGGGTTTTCCCAACCTCGGGGATGAAGATGTCGCCTTCACCGAGCGTGACCAGGCCGCCCTGTCCACCATCGTGGACCTGGTGCGCGACGGCAAGCTCACCGAGGAAGCCGCAATCTCCATCACCCGGGCCATCGGCCAGATGACCGACCGGATGGTGGTGTGGCAGATCGAGGCCCTCGTGGAGGACATGGTCCAGGAACATGGCGTCACTGACGCCGTCGCCCGCAAGCGGCTCGTCAGCGAGTTGCCGAACCTGATCGACCCCCTCGAGGAGATGCTCGCCTACTCCTGGCGCCGCCAGCTCAACGCCGGTGTGCAGCGCCTGGCCGTCCGGGCCGAAGCCGGGCTGCAGTCCAGCGAAGAGGGCCGCGAAGGCGACGAGGACGATGCGCCCCTGCCGTTGGCCCGGGCGGTCGGCTTCGCCGACCTTGTCTCCTACACCAGCCTGTCCCGCCGGATGAACGAGAAGACGCTCGCCCAGCTGGTGCAGCGCTTCGAGAACAAGTGCGCCGAAATCATCTCGGTCGGCGGCGGCCGGCTGGTCAAGACCGTCGGCGACGAGGTCCTGTACATTGCCGAGACTCCGGCGGCCGGCGCCGAGATTTCCCTGGCCCTGTCCCGCGCCTTCACCGACGACGAGATCCTGCCCCAGGCCCGCGTGGCCATGGTCTGGGGCCGCATCCTCTCCCGCCTCGGCGACATCTACGGACCCACCGTCAACCTCGCCGCCCGCCTTACGGCTCTCGCGGACCCTGGAACCGTGCTGGTGGATTCGATGACCGCGGCCGCGCTGGAGCAGGACGAACGCTTCGTCCTGGTGCCCCGGCCGGCCGAGGACGTCCGCGGGTTCGGTGAAATCCACCCGGTGCAGCTGCAGCCCGGCAGCGGCCGGGGCCTGATCCTGGACTGAACGCCGGATCAGCCCGGCGGCAGGCCGTGGCGGGCTTCTCAGCTGAGCGGCGCGTATGCAATAGTCGGACCGGCAGTTGCGATCCGGCCGGGTTGTGAACGCCGTCAACCCCCGCGCACCAGTGAAGCCGCGCACCACTGTATTGAGGACCGCCATGAACCCATCGCCAGACGCCCCTATCCCGCCCTCGGACGGAAAACAGGGACCTCTACTGCGCTGCGGGTACGGCACGGACCGGGGACTGCGCCGCGAGGCGAACGAGGACTCCTTCATTGCCGCGGACCCCGTCTTCGCCGTGGCGGATGGCATGGGCGGGCACGAGGCCGGCGAAGTTGCCAGCAGCATCTGCGTGCGCACCCTGGCCGAGCTGCCACAGTCCAAGACCGGCAGCCGGGATGCGACGGCGGACATCCTGCAGGAGTACCTGCTCATGGCCGATGCGGGCATCCGTCACGCCACCGGATCGCGTGCCGGAACCACCCTGTCCGGCGTCGTGGTGGTGGAACAACAGGACGTTCCGTACTGGCTTGTCCTCAACATCGGAGACTCCCGCACGTACCGGTACAGCCACGGCCAGCTCGCACAGATCAGCGTGGACCATTCCGAAGTCCAGGAACTCCTCGACACCGGCCAGATCACCGAGGCCGAGGCCGCCGTGTACCCCCGCAGGCACGTGGTGACACGGGCGCTGGGAACCGGGGATGACTCCGAGGCCGACTTCTGGCTGGTTCCCCTTGAAGACGGCGACCGGATGCTGGTCTGCTCCGACGGCCTCAACGGCGAACTCAGCGATGAGAAGATCGCCGGCATCCTCGCGGCCGAGGCCGACCCCCAGGCGGCCGTGGACGAACTGATCCAGGCGGCCTTGCGCAGCGGCGGCCGGGACAACATCACGGCGATCGTGGTCGACGCCCGGACTGCAAACGTGGACGAGCCAGCCTGACCTCGCGGTCAGCGTCAGACCGAATTCGCGGTTCGTCCCTTAGGATCGCGGGCATGGGGACTAAGCCGGATCGAAGGAAAGCAGCGGGCACTGCCGCAACCCTGATTGGAGGGTCCGCGGAAATAATGGACTTCCTGATCCCGCTCTGGGGCGGCATTGAACTCGGCATCGGGCCAAGAGCGATCGGAGCCCTCGTCGCCGTCGAGCTCGTCGTCTCGGTGATCGCACGTCCGATTTCCGGCTGGCTGGTGGACACCCGGGTGCGAACGACAGCGGGTGCGGCAGGAGCCGTGCTCTACGCGGTGAGTTGCGTCGGCTACGCCGTCGCGACGTCGCTGCCGCTCGCCTTCGCCGCTGCAATTGTTGGCGGTATCGGCGGCGCGTTCTTTTGGATTGCGGTCCGGGCAATCGCGGCCGAGTTCCTCGATCGCGACTCTGGCTCGCTGGCCGGGCTGCTGTCCTCCGAAGCACTCGGATCGTGGTTCTTCTGGATTCCAGCGATGGTCCTGCTGCCTCTGACCGGCTTCAGCGGGGTCTTCGGGACCCTCGCCGTTGCCTGTATTATCGCCGCGGTCCTGCTGCTCCGCGTGCCAAAGTTCCTGGCGCCACCGCAGGAGGAGCCGTTGGACGGGTTCCGGGGCGAAGGCAGGCGCCTCGCCCCGCTGCTGCTGATCGCGCTGATGACCGCAGTCGCCGAGGCCGGTGTGTCGCTGCTCCTGCTGCTTCACCTGCAGAAGGCGCTTGAGCTGGAGGTCTACCAGATTGCACTCATCTACCTGCCGGGCGGCATCGTGCTTACGGTTATGCCACGAGCGCTGCACCGGTTCGTTGAACGGCGGGGCCGGCGTACGGGATACGTCCTCGCGTCCGTCGCGTCGGCACTGACTGCGGCCGGCCTCGCGTTCACGCCCAGCCCGCTCGTGATCGCCGCGCTCTGGGTACTCACGAGTGCCTCATGGGCGATCTTGCTGCCGATCCAGCGGGCAGTCGTAGCTGAGGTCAACCGGCACCGCGTGGGCCGCGGCATGAGCCTGCTGACCAACTCCGAGATGCTCGGGGCAGCAGCCGGGTCGCTGCTGGCGGGTCTGCTGTACGACGGTGGATCGTGGCAGCTCTCATGCCTGATCTTCGCGGGCATCATCCTCAGCGGAACCGTCCTTGGCCCACTCGCGCTCACGAAACTGGGCGTGCGCGACCGCCCGGCCGCCGATCTGGCCGTCGTCAACAGCGGCTAGCACGGCTCTCCACCGGCGCAGAATTCGTCCCCGGGCCGGGCGAGGTGATCACCTGTTCGATCTGTGGCCGGACCGGACCCTGGACCGGACAATGTCGGGGATCTAGGGCAGGATAGGTCTGTGAGCACAGGGAAGACCGCAGCAGAGACCGCAGCAGGGACTGAAGAAGCAGCCGAAGCAGCCCCCGGGCACGTCACGGACCCTCAAGGCCCCGACGGGCAGGTCCCGTCCGGGGACATCCGCGCGGAGTATGAAGACCTTGTGGAGCAGGTCCGCAAGCACCGCTTTGCGTACTACCAGCAGGACGCGCCGATCATCTCCGACGCCGAGTTCGACGAGCTCTACCGTCGGCTG
Source organism: Arthrobacter sp. 05T410 (assembly GCF_056396505.1). Lineage (NCBI taxonomy): Bacteria > Bacillati > Actinomycetota > Actinomycetes > Micrococcales > Micrococcaceae > Arthrobacter > Arthrobacter sp. 05T410. The sequence goes on from NZ_JBFTLP010000002.1 coordinate 260,077, forward strand.
GAAACGCTCGAAGCCATGCATCCGGAACTGGTGGCCAACGATTCGCCCACGCAGGAAGTCGGCGGCGAGGTGTCAGCGGCGTTTGCCGCCGTGCAGCATTTGCAGCGCATGTACAGCCTGGAGGATGTCTTCTCGCTCGAGGAGCTGGAGGCCTGGATGGTCAAGGCCGAGGCGGGCGTCGCCAAGCTCGGCAACGGCGGGAACCCGCCGTCGTGGCTCACCGAACTGAAGATCGACGGCCTGGCCGTCAACCTGCTCTACCGCGACGGCGCCCTGGTCCGGGCCGCAACCCGCGGGGACGGCACCACCGGCGAGGACATCACGCACAACGTCCTGACCATCAAGGAAATCCCGCAGCAGCTCAGCGGCACCGGCTTCCCGGCGGAGGTGGAAGTCCGCGGCGAAGTCTTCATCCCGTCGCAGGCCTTCGCGGAATTCAACGAAGCCCTGATCGAGGCCGGCAAGGCGCCGCTGGCCAACCCGCGCAACGCCGCCGCGGGTTCGCTGCGGCAGAAGGACCCCGCGGAAACCGCCAAGCGGCCGCTGCGGATGTATGTCCACGGCATCGGCGCCCGCGAGGGTCTCGACACCGCCAGCCAGTCCGAGACGTACCGCAAGCTGGCCGAGTGGGGACTGCCGACGAGCCCGTATTTCGAGGTCCTGGCCGGGCTGTCCGACGTCCTGGAATTCATCAAGCGCTACGGCGACAAGCGGCACAGCCTCACCCACGAGATCGACGGCATTGTGATCAAGGTGGACGACTTCGCCACCCAGCGGGCCCTGGGCTACACCACCCGGGTGCCGCGCTGGGCAGTGGCCTACAAGTACCCGCCCGAAGAGGTCCATACCAAGCTGCTCGACATCGCCGTCAACGTCGGCCGCACCGGCCGGGTCACCCCGTACGGCGTGATGGAACCGGTCAAGGTTGCCGGCTCCACCGTGGAAATGGCCACCCTGCACAACCAGGAAGTGGTCAAGGCCAAAGGCGTGAAGATCGGCGACATTGTGGTGCTGCGCAAGGCCGGAGACGTGATACCGGAAATTGTGGGCCCGGTGCTGGCGCTGCGGGACCAGCAGCACCCTCCCGTCCGCGACTTCATCATGCCCACCGAATGCCCCGCGTGCGGCACGCCGTTGGCCCCCGGGAAGGAAGGGGACGTGGACATCCGCTGCCCCAACTCCCGGTCCTGCCCGGCGCAGCTGCGCGAACGCGTCTTCCACCTTGCCGGCCGCGGCGCCTTCGACATCGAGGCCCTCGGTTGGGAAGCCGCCATCGCACTGACCCAGCCGGCCGAGCCCGCGGAGCCGCCGCTGACCACCGAGGCGACATTGTTCGACCTCACTCCGGAGCAGCTCGCGGACGTCCGTGTCCGCCGGGAGAAGCGCTCCAAGGGCGCCGGCACAGGGGAATTCGAGCTGGTGCCCTACTTCTTCACCAAAGCCACCACCAAGACCCCGTCCAAGCCCACGGCCACGACGGACAAGCTCTTCCGGGAGCTGGAAAAAGCGAAATCCCAGCCGCTGTGGCGGATCCTGGTGGCTTTGTCCATCCGGCACGTCGGCCCGCGAGCCTCGCGCGCCCTCGCCACCGCGTTCGGCAGCATGGACGCCATCCGGCAGGCCTCCGAGGAGGAGCTCGCCCACGTGGACGGCGTGGGCCCGGTCATCGCCCAGGCGCTGACTGAATGGTTCGCCGAGGACTGGCACCGCGACATCGTGGACCGCTGGGCGGACGCCGGCGTCCGGATGGCGGACGAACGCGACGAGTCGACGCCCAGGACGCTGGAGGGGCTGACCGTGGTGGTGACCGGGAGCCTCGAGGGCTTCAGCCGCGATGAGGCCAAGGAAGCCATCCTGATCCGCGGCGGCAAGGCGGCCGGATCGGTGTCGAAGAACACCAGCTACGTGGTGGCGGGCGAGAACGCCGGCACCAAACTGGACAAGGCCGAACAGCTTGGCGTCCCGGTCCTGGATGAGGACGGCTTCCGTGCCCTGCTGGCGAACGGGCCGGCCGGCGAATGAGTTCCCACTCCGCGGGTCCTCTCGCACCTGGCGTTCCGGGGCTGCTCGAACTGGCCAAATCGGCCGCCGCGGCGGGGGCCGCCGTCCTGGCCACCCGGAAGACTGCGGCCCTGGACGTCAGCAACAAGGGCGACTCAGGAGACTGGGTGACCGCCTTCGACCTCGCCGCCGAAGCCGCCGTCCGGGACGTCATCACCGCCGCCCGGCCGTGGGACATCATCACGGGGGAGGAGGGCGGCACCGTCCTGCCGGCGGAGCCCAGCGGCTACCGCTGGTCCATCGACCCGCTCGATGGCACCACCAATTTCATCCGCAACATCGTCTACTACGCCACCTCCGTGGCGGTGGCCGACGCCGACGGCGTCTGGCTGGCCGGCGTCGTCAGCGCACCGGCGCTGGGACGCACCTACTACGCGTCCCGCGGCGAGGGCGCCTGGCTCCAGGAACAGGGCCAGGTGACCGCCCTGTTCGGCCCGGTCCCCGGACGGACCGGCCAGATCCTGGCCACGGGTTTCAACTACGATCCCGGCGTGCGGGCGGAACAGGCCGCAGGCCTCGGCAGCCTGATGGACGGCTTCGCCGACATGCGCCGGCTCGGGTCCGCGGCGCTGGACCTGTGCCTCGTGGCGGACGGCACGCACGACGCCTACGGTGAGCGCGGGCTCAACGAACACGACTTCGCCGCCGGAGCCCTGATCGCCGAGGAGGCAGGCTGCTGGGTGCGCCGGCCGCGGCTCACCAGCCCCCTGGCCGGCGGCCCCTCCGACGACGAACGCCTGGCCGCATGGACGTGCGCCGGTCCGCTGGAACTCTCCGGCAAATTCCCGCTCTAACATCGTCCCGCCGGGCCGGCTCTACGCCTGTCAGATGCGCCGGAGTGATAGTTCAGTCACGGAAACGGCCTTTCCGGGCATGGCCCGGGCCGGGCGCCCGTACCATTGACAGGTGCCTTCGCAGATCCTCATTCGCCCCGCCGTTCCGGCCGACTTCGACGCCATAGCGCGCATCACCCGGGACGCCTACCTGGCGGCAGGCTACTTTGAGAGCGCCGACCACCCCTACATGCAGCAGATCCAGAACGTCGGGCAGCGCGCGGCGGCCGCGACGGTTTGGGTCGCCGAGCGTGAGGGCCGGATCCTCGGCTCCGTGACGCTGGCGGTCGCCGGCGAGCCCTACGCCGACATCGCCTTCAGCGACGAGCTCGAGTTCAGGATGCTCGTGGTGGACCCCTCCGTGCAGCGCAGCGGCGCCGGCAAGGCCATGGTCCAGGCCATCATCGAGCACGCCAGGGCCCTGCCCGGCATCCACGCCGTGGCCCTCACCACGGGCGAGAGCTGGGAAAGCGCCCACGGCCTCTACCAGAAGACCGGCTTCCTCCGGGCGCCGGAGCGCGACTGGCTTGTGCCGGGCACGGACATCAAACTGCTCGTTTACCGCCAGGAACTCTAGCCGGGGCGGAGGCCCCGCGCAGGTCCGCCGACACAAATCAACCCGGTTTGGCGGCCCGGCCGTCCTGCGCCCTACAGTTGTGCCGATCCCTGCGGCAACTGCGAAAGGCCCACCATGCGCAAGACCTTCGGTACCGGCTCCACCTGGGAACAGACCCTCGGCTATTCCCGGGCTGTCCAGGTGGACAACACCCTCTACATCTCCGCGACCGCCGCCAGCGGCGAGGACGGAATCGTGGGCGAAGACTTCTATACCCAGACCAGCTACATCCTGCAGAAGCTCGGCGCCGTGCTGGCCGAGGCCGGCTTCGGTTTCGAGGACGTGGTGCAGTCCAAGCTGTACCTGACGGACATCAGCCAGTGGGAAGAGGCCGGCCGGGCCCACGGCGAGGTCTTCGGCGACATCCGCCCCACGCTCTCCCTCGTTCACGTGCTGCCGTTCCTGGATCCCAAGATGCTCGTCGAGATCGAACTCGTCGCCCAGAAGAGCGCCACCTAGCGCCAAAGCGACGCCTGCCCGGGGCGTTGCGGGGGCCGGGGGGACTCTGGCGGAACCGCCGGACTTGGAGTATGAAGAGCGCATGACCAAGGCACCCGGGCAGGGGCCCGCCAGGATCCCCCTCATCGGCCAGTTCCGCTCCTATGACCGCTCGTGGCTGCGCGGCGATCTGATTGCGGGGGTCACCGTCGCGGCCCTGATCGTTCCGAAGAACCTCGGGTACGCAGGCATCGCCGGGATTCCGCTGCAGAACGGGCTGTATGCCGCGGCCGCCGGCGCCATCGTGTACGCGATCTTCGGCACGTGCCGGCAGATCTCGATGGGCCCGAGCTCGGGCCTGGCGGCGGTGGCCGCGAGTGCCGTGCTCGCGGCAGGCATCACCGGCGAGCAGGATATCGCCTCGTTCGTTGCCGGAATCACCCTCGCCTCCGGGATCCTGTTCCTGATTCTTGCCGTCTTCAAGATGGGCTGGATCGCGCAGTTCCTCTCGAAGGCCGTGGTCACCGGCTTCCTTTTCGGCGCGGCGATCGACGTCGTGATCGGCGAGCTCCCCAAACTCACCGGGACCGAGGTCACCGGCTCCAACCCGCTCCAGGAGCTGTGGTCCTGGCTGGGCACCCTGGGCGAGGCGCAGCCGACCACCGTGGTGGTGGGGGTCATCGCGCTGGCTGTGGTCTTCGGGCTGAAAGCCATCGCTCCCCAAGTCCCCGGCGCCCTGGTCCTGGTGGTGGGCGGACTGGCGGCGGAGGCGCTCTTCGGTCTCGGGGCCAAAGGCGTGGCCCTGGTGGGCGACGTCCCCAGCGGGCTGCCCTCGCTGCAGGTCCCGGACGGCCAACTCATGTGGGACCACGTCGGCACCGTGGCGCTCGCGGCGGTGGCGCTGGTCCTGATCGGTTTCTCCCAGACCGCCGGGGATGCCAGGGCGTTCGCTGCCAAACACCGCTACCAGATCGACATCAACCAGGAATCCATTGCCCAGTCAATGGCCAACATCGCCTCGGGTCTCTTCAAGGGGATGCCCGTCTCGACAAGCCTGTCCGCGAGCTCGCTGAACGACCACTCGGGGGCGAAGACCGGACTGGCCTCCCTCACCTCCGGGATCACCGTCCTGCTCACGCTGCTCTTCCTGGCGCCGCTGTTCTCGATCCTGCCCAAGCCCGTGCTGGCGGCGCTGATCATCGAGGCCGTCGTCATGGGCATGATGAACGTGCCCGAGCTGCGGCGGCTGGCCCGCGTGCAGAAGTTCGACTTCTGGATTGCGGTCGCGGCGATCATCGGGACCCTCATCTTCGGCGTGCTGGCGGGCGTCGTCATTGGGATCGGGCTCTCGCTCATCTGGCTCGTCCGGGTGGCGACCCATCCGGAGATGCCCGACCTGGGCCGCGAGCCCGGTACCCAGGTCTTCCGCGACGCCGGTGAGCATCCCGGCGATGAGACCGTTCCCGGCATTGCCGTGATCCGGTTCGACGGCGGCCTGTTCTTCGCCACGGCCGATGCACTGGAGGACCGCCTGCGCGACGTCATCCAGTCGACGCCGGGGCTCACCGGGATCGTGCTCGACTGCGGCGGGATCAACTTCGTCGACTCGCAGGGGGCGGCAAAGGTGGCGGACATCGTCATCCTCGCCCGGGAGGCCGGGGTCAACCTGCGCCTGACCCGGCTGAAGCCCGCGGTCCGGGCGGTCCTGGAGCGGGACGGCGTGATCGAGCGCATCGGGGCGGACATGATCCACGGCAACATCCACAGGGCCGTGCAGGCGGAGCAGGCGGCGGCACAGAAGGAGCCCGACGGCGCCTAAGTTGGCTTCGCTGCTTGTGTCGCGGCGCCTAGTGGCCGGCCGGGGCGGGGATTCCGTAACGGTGCTCGGGCCGCCCGGTGGTGCCGTAGCGCAGCTGGATGTCGACGGCGCCGTCGTCCGCCAGCGCGGACAGATACCGCTGGGCGGTGGCCCGGGACACGCCGACCCGGGCGGCGACGTCGGCGGCCGAATACTGCTCGCCCGGCACGAGGGATTCCAGCACCGCGGCCTCGGTGGCGGAGCGGGGACGTGCCGAGGCGACGACGTCGCCCGGGATCAGGGCGCGCTTGGCGCGCTCCACCGTCTCCTGGCTGACGGAGCCCGGCTGGGCCAGGATCCGGCGGTAGCGTGCATAGGAGCGCAGCTGCTGCGAAAGGGATTCGGCTGTGAAGGGCTTGAGCAGGTAGCCCAGTGCCCCGCGGCGGAACGCGAGGCGCAGCGAGGCCGTGTCCGAGGCCGCGCTGAGGATCACGGTGTCGACGTCCAGCTGGTGCAGCAGGTCCAGGCCCGAGGCGTCCGGCAGGTAGACGTCCAGCAGCACCAGGTCCGGGCGGAGGCTGTGGATGGCCTGCAGCGCCTGGGACGCCGAGCCGGCCGGCGGCAGCGCCAGGAAGCCGGCCACCGAATCCACATAGGCGGCATGCAGCTTGGCGACGTGGAAATCATCGTCGACAATCAGCACCCTGAAATCCTCAGACATCGTTGTCCTCCCGGTTTGCTTCAGTGATTCCAGATTCGGTATTTCCCGGCAGCGTTGGCCCCGGTTCGGTGGTTCCCGGCAGCGTGGCGACGAAAACGGCGCCCGGGCCGCCGGGGGAGCCGGCCTCGAGCACCCGCACGTCTCCGCCGCGGCGGCGCGCGAGCTGCCGGGACAGGGCCAGCCCCAGGCCCTGCCCTCCGCCAGGGCGCGCGGGCCGGACCGAGGTCGTGTAGCCCTCCGCGAAGACCCCCTCGGCCTCGGCGGCTGTCATTCCGGTGCCCAGGCCGTCGCCGGAATCGGCGACCACAATGTGGAGTGTGCCGGTGCCTCCGTTGATGCCCGGTTCGTCCAGCACTTCGACTTCCACCCAGCGCTCGGCCGCGGAACCGGCGACGGCGGCGTTCACGGCGTTGTCGATCAGGTTCCCCAGGACTGTGGTGACGTCCTGGGGTTCGGTGACGCGGCCGCGGACCACGGATTCCGGGCCGAGGCGGAGGCTCACGCCGCGCTCGTCCGCCTCGACGCCCTTGGCACCGAGGAAGGCCTGCAGGTAGGGGTCCTGGAGCAGCTCGGCCTGGTCCACCGGGAATGCCAGCGGCCCGGTGCCGGCCAGTTTGGCGAGATATTCCTGGGCCTGCTGGGGCTGGCCAATGCTCATGAACCCGGCGATCGTGTGCAGCTGGTTGGCAAACTCGTGGCGCTGCGCCCGCAAAGCCGCGGACATGGTGCCGACGGCGTCGAGCTGGCGGGTCAGCTGCTGCAGCTCGGTCCGGTCCCGCAGCATCACCACCCAGCCAAGGTCCTCGCGGCCGTGCAGAGCCTTGCGGGCGCTCACCACCAGCACCTGGCCGCCGGCCACGAGTTCCACCGCCTCGCCCTCGGCCGCATCGGCCCGAGTCAGGGCCTTGAGCTGCTCCGGGACCGGCGCGGCGGCCCAGGGCGTGCCCGCGAGGTCCGGGACACCGAGCAGCCGCTGGGCGGCGGCGTTGAAAACGCTGACCCTGCCGTCGGCCGAAACGCCGATCACGCCGTCGTCGACGCCCTGCAACACGGCCACCTGGTCGTGCACCAGGGTGCTGATCTCCTCGGGTTCGAGCCCGAGGGTCAGCCGCTGGAGCCGCCGCCGCAGCAGGAAGGAGGCGAGCACGCCGGCCAGCAGCGCGCCGGCGGCCGTGACGGCGATGGGGATGATGTCCCGGGCCAGGCTTTGGCTGATCGTCTCTGTGGAGTAGCCCACGCTCACCTCGCCCACCACCGCCGTCGAGTCCGGGGCGTATACCGGGACCTTGGCGCCGGCGGACGGGCCCAGCGTGCCCGTGTTCCGCGTGGTGACCTCCCGGCCCGCGAGGGCGTCCGAGGGGTCGGTACTGACCTTTTCGCCCAGCCGCTCCGCGTCGGGGTGCGCCAGCCGGATGCCGGTCTCGTCCGTAATGACCACGAACAGGGCCCCGGTGCGGGTGCGGGCACCCTCCGCGGCAGCCATCAACGGACCGGCTAACAGCTCGGCGGCCGGGGGAGCGGCGGGAAGGGCGCTGGTGGACTGGACCTGAGCCCGCACGGAGGGGTCCGAGGCCACCGTCCGGGCCAGGGTCAGCGCCTGGTTCTCCGCCTCGCGGCCCAGCCGGTCATAGCTCAGCCAGGCGTGGACGGCGCTGCTCAGCAGCACCACCAGCGCCACGACGCCGAGCTGCAGCAGCAGTGTCTGGGTCGAAAAGCGCAGGGCCGGCAGAGCTGTGCGGCGCTTCATCGGGCTCCTGCCTGGGGTTGGTACGGACGTGAGCAAAATGCGCAAAATGCATCCAATAAGCAGTATGCCAATCAATTGAGCCAAAGACCCAGTCGTGACGGGCGCCACTCTAACGTCTGTAGTGCGCATCACACCGGAGTGGTGTCATTCAACGAAGAAGGAGCCGGCCGTGCTGGTATTACTAGGATTCGCCATGATCGCGGTATTCATGGTGCTGATCATGACGAAGAAGTTGACGCCGGTGCTGGCGCTCATCATTGTTCCCACAGTCTTCGGGCTTTTCGCCGGCGCGGGCCTCGGGATCGGCCCGATGGTCATGGACTCCATGAAATCCATGACCTCCACCGCCGCACTGCTGATGTTCGCGATCATCTACTTCGGGCTGATGATCGACGTCGGGCTCTTTGACCCCCTGGTCCGGTTCATCCTGCGAAAGCTCGGCAACGACCCCGCCAAGGTGGTCCTGGGCACGGCCATCCTCGGGGCAGCGGTCTCCCTCGACGGTGACGGCTCCACCACCTTCATCCTCACCACCGCGGCGATGCTGCCGGTCTACCTGCGGCTGAAGATGAGCCCCGTGGTCCTGACCTGCGTGGCCGGCCTGGCCAACGGCACCATGAACATCCTGCCCTGGGGCGGCCCGACCGCCCGCGCCGCCTCCGCGCTGAAGCTCGACGTCAATGATGTCTTCGTGCCCATGGTCCCGTCCCTCATCGCCGGGCTCATCGTCGTGCTGGTCTTCTCCTGGCTGCTCGGCCTGCAGGAACGCAACCGCCTCCGCGCCGTCGCCCCCGAGATCTGGGGCGTCCCGGATACAGCAGCAGCCTTCGACGGCGACGCAGACGGCGCAGCCGGCGGCAGCGCGGCCGGCGGTACCGGCATCCGCCGCGGCCGCAAGGGCCCCGGAGCCTCGCCCGCCGGGCTCTCCCCGGAAGGATCGTCCGTTGCAGTGCTGGAGCGCACCGATTCCCTCGTTGACGACCGCGACTCCGCCATGGCCGACACCGCCCTGGACCCCAACCGCAAGACCCTCCGTCCCAAGCTGTTCTGGTTCAACCTCGGCCTCACGGTCGCGGTCATGGTGACGCTCGTCGCCAACGTTATTCCGCTCCCGTTCGTCTTCATGGTCGGCTCCGCCATCGCCCTGCTGGTCAACTTCCCCAAGGTCAAGGACCAGAGCGCCCAGCTGATCGCGCACGCTCCCTCGATCGTCGCCGTCGTCAGCATGGTCATGGCCGCCTCGGTCCTCACCGGCGTCCTCAACGGCACTGGCATGGTCAAGGCCATGTCGGAATGGCTGGTCCAGATCATCCCGTCCGACATGGGTCCGCTGATGGCCGTGATCACCGGCGTCCTGAGCATCCCGATGACGTTCTTCATGAGCAACGACGCCTTCTACTTCGGCGTCCTGCCGGTCCTGAGCGAAACGGCGGCCCACTACGGCGTCAGCGCCGCCGACATGGCCCGCGCTTCCATCACCGGCCAGCCCTTCCACCTGCAGAGCCCCCTGGTCCCGGCCATCCTGCTCCTGGTCTCCCTCGCGAAGGTGGACCTGGGCGACCACCACAAGAAGGTCCTGTGGCGCACGGCCGTGATCTCCCTGGTGATGCTCGGCGTCGGAGTGCTCACCGGAGCCATCGGCATCGGCTAACCACTCCCAACAACACCAACCAACGCGGGGTCACTTACGGCCCATTCGGGACCTCCGGATGGACCGTAAGTGACCCCGCGTTGTTTGTGGTCGTCGTTCCAGGCGGCGGACAGTAACCACCGTCCAACCCACGTAGACTGGGACGGAAAATAATCCATACCTTGCAGGGGAGATCCATGGCTGCGATCAACCGCGACGACGTCGCGCATCTCGCGCAACTCGCGCACATCGAGATGAGTGCTGAAGAGCTGGACAGGATGGCCGGCGAACTCGCCGTCATCGTGGATTCAGTGAAGTCCGTCAGTGAAGCCGCCGGTGATGACGTCCCGGCCACGTCCCACCCAATTCCGCTGACCAATGTGTTCCGCGAGGACGTCGTGGGCCACACGTTTACGGCCGAGCAATCCCTCTCCGGTGCCCCCGACGCGTACGAAGGCCGTTTCAAGGTCCCGGCAATCCTGGATGAGGACTAAGACCATGACTGAGAACAACGAACTGATCCGCCTCTCCGCCGCCGCGCTCGCCGAGAAGCTGGCCGCCCGCGAGATCACCGCCGTCGAGGTCACCCAGGCCTACCTGGACCGCATCGCCGCCGTCGACGGCAAGGTCCACGCCTTCCTCCACGTCAACGCCGACGAGGCGCTCGCCGTCGCCGCCGAAGTGGATGCGATCCGCGCCGCCGGCGGTGCCGCCGCCGAAGAGCTCCACGTCCTCGCGGGCGTCCCGATCGCCGTCAAGGACCTCATCGTCACGATCGGGCAGCCCACCACGGCCGGCTCGAAGATCCTCGAAGGCTGGCACAGCCCCTACGACGCCACCGTCGTCGAGCGCCTGCGCGCCGCCAAGATGCCGATCCTGGGCAAGACGAACCTCGACGAATTCGCGATGGGCTCCTCCACCGAGCACTCCGCCTACGGGCCCACGCACAACCCGTGGGACCTGGACCGCATCCCCGGCGGTTCTGGCGGCGGCTCCGCTGCCGCCGTCGCGGCCTTCGAAGCCCCGCTGGCCCTCGGCACGGACACCGGCGGTTCCATCCGCCAGCCCGGCGCCGTCACCGGCACGGTCGGCGTCAAGCCCACCTACGGCGGCGTCTCCCGCTACGGCGCCATCGCCATGGCCTCCTCGCTGGACCAGATCGGCCCGGTCTCGCGCACCGTTCTCGACTCGGCCCTGCTGCACCAGGTGATTGGCGGGCACGATCCGCGCGACTCCACCTCGCTGCCGGACCCGCTCGAGGACCTCGTGGCCGCGGCCCGGACCGGCAACGTCGAAGGCATGAAGATCGGCATCATCAAGGAACTCCACGGCGAGGGCTACCAGGCCGGCGTCGAGAACCGCTTCAACGAATCCCTCGAGCTGCTCAAGGGCGCGGGCGCAGAGATCGTCGAGGTCTCCTGCCCCAACTTCAAGTACGCCCTGGGCGCCTACTACCTGATCATGCCGTCGGAGGCCTCCTCCAACCTGGCCAAGTTCGACGGCGTCCGCTACGGCCTGCGGGTCCTGCCCGAACAGGGACCGCTGACCATCGAGCGGGTCATGGGCGCCACCCGCGCCGCCGGCTTCGGCGACGAGGTCAAGCGCCGCATCATCCTGGGCACCTACGCCCTGAGCGCCGGCTACTACGACGCCTACTACGGCTCGGCCCAGAAGGTGCGCACCCTGATCCAGCGCGACTTCGACGCCGCCTTCGAAAAGGCCGACGTGCTGATTTCCCCGACGGCGCCGACCACGGCGTTCAAGCTCGGCGAGAAGCTCAACGACCCGCTGGCGATGTACCTCAACGACGTCGCCACCATCCCGGCGAACATGGCAGGCGTCCCCGGCCTGTCCCTGCCCGGCGGCCTGGCCGACGAGGACGGACTGCCCGTGGGCATCCAGCTCCTGGCACCGGCCCGCCAGGATGCCCGCCTGTACCGCGTCGGCGCGGTCCTGGAATCCCTGCTCGAGGCGCAGTGGGGCGGCCCGCTGCTGGACAAGGCCCCCTCGCTCACTGCTACTTCTGCGGCTGCCGCCGCCTCAAGCCACGGAGGCTCACACTAATGACTGACGCAACCCTCAGCTTCGAAGAGGCGATGGACAAGTACGATCCCGTCCTGGGGTTCGAGGTCCACGTGGAGCTCAACACCAAGACCAAGATGTTCTCCTCCGCGCCGAACGTCTTCGGCGATGAGCCGAACACCAACGTCAACGAGGTTGACCTCGGCATGCCCGGCGTGCTGCCGGTGGTGAACAAGACCGCGATCGAGTCCTCGATCAAGATCGGCCTGGCGCTGAACTGCAAGATCGCCGAGAAGTGCCGCTTCGCCCGGAAGAACTACTTCTACCCGGACACCCCGAAGAACTTCCAGACCTCCCAGTACGACGAGCCCATCGCGTACGACGGCTACCTGGACATCGAGCTCTCCGACGGCACCGTGTTCCGGGTCGAGATTGAACGCGCGCACATGGAGGAGGACGCCGGCAAGCTGACCCACATGGGCGGCGCCACCGGCCGCATCCAGGGCGCGGACTACTCCCTGGTGGACTACAACCGTTCCGGTGTGCCGCTGGTCGAGATCGTCACCAAGCCGATCGAGGGCGCCGGCAGCCGCGCCCCCGAACTCGCCAAGGCCTACGTGGCCGCCGTCCGCGAGATCGTCAAGAACCTCGGGGTTTCGGACGCGAAGATGGAGCGCGGCAACGTCCGCTGCGACGCCAACGTCTCGCTGCGCCCGCACGGCCGCGAACGTTTCGGCATCCGTTCGGAGACCAAGAACGTCAACTCGCTGCGCGCCGTCGAACACGCGGTCCGCTACGAGATCCAGCGGCACGCCGCCGTGCTGGACTCCGGCGAGCCGGTCATCCAGGAAACCCGCCACTGGCACGAGGACACGCGGACCACGACGTCGGGCCGGGCCAAGTCCGACGCCGACGACTACCGCTACTTCCCGGAACCTGACCTGGTCCCGATCACCGCGTCCCGCGAATGGGTCGAGGAGCTCCGGGCCACGCTGCCCGAGCCGCCGGCCGCGCGCCGCAAGCGGCTGCAGGCCGACTGGGGCTACTCGGACCTGGAGTTCCGCGACGTCGTCAACGCCGGCGTCATGGACGAGATCGAGGAAACCATCGCAGCCGGCGCCACCGCCACCGTGGCCCGCAAATGGTGGATGGGCGAGATCGTCGGCCGCGCCAAGAACGCCGACGTCGATCCCGGCCAGCTGGGCGTCAACCCGGCCACCATCGTGGAACTGAACAAGATGGTTGAGGACGGCAAGATCAACAACAAGATGGCCTCCGAGGTCCTGGACGGCGTGCTCGCCGGCGAAGGCACCCCGGCGGAAATCGTCGAGAAGCGCGGCCTCGCCGTGGTCTCCGACGACGGCCCGCTGCTCGAAGCGATCGACGCGGCCCTCGCCGCGCAGCCCGGCGTCGCGGACAAGATCCGCGGCGGCAAGATCCAGGCGATCGGCGCGATCGTCGGCGGGGTCATGAAGGCCACCCGCGGGCAGGCCGACGCCGGCCGCGTGCGCGAGCTGATCCTCCAGCGCCTCGGCGTCGAGGGCTAGCCCCTAGCCGCCCACTAAATCGGTCATGATGGTCTGCAGTGCTTCGCAGACCATCATGACCGATGTGCGTTTAAGGTTCTCCGGCCGGGCCAGGACGTCGATCCGGCGCCGGGTGCTGATGCCCTCCAGCGGCCGCAGCACAATGTCCGGGTTTAGCACAGGCCGCGCGGTGTGCCGCGGCAGCAGGCCGATCACGCCGCCGGCCGCCACGAGCGCCGCCACGGTTGAGTAGTCGTTGATGCGGTGCACGATGTTCAGCTCACGGCTGGAGACCGCCGCGACGGCGGAGAGCACGTCGGCGGGGGAGTAGCCGGCGCGGCTCGTCACCCACGGTTCGCCCACGACGTCGTCCGCCGTCACCGCGCGCTGGCCGGCCAGCCGGTGCCCGGCCGGCAGCGCCACGTCCAGCGGCTCATGCGCGAGCGGGATCACCGCGACGCGTTCCTCGGGCCAGCGCGGGCTGTGGTCCATCCGGTGCGCCAGGACCAGGTCGTAGCGCGCCGTAAGGGCCGGGAAATCCTGTTGCGCGACGTCCTCGTCGGAGAGCAGGATCCGCGGCTGGCCCGGGCCGTCCAGCAGCCGGGCCAGCGGCGCGAACAATGCCTGCCCGGCGCTGTGGAAACCGCTGAGCGTCACCGGCGCCACCGGTGAGCCGTGGTAGGCGCCGATCGCCATCTTCGCATCCGCCATCGCGCTGACCACCGCGGCCCCGGCGTCCGCCAGCACCTGCCCGGCCTCCGTGAGCACCAGGTTCCGGCCCTCCTTGCGGGTCAGCGGCACCTCCACGGTCTTCTGCAGCGCGGCCAGTTGCTGGGACACGGCCGACGGCGTCACCAGGAGGGTTTCGGCGACGGCCTTGACGCTGCCCAGTGCTCCGAGTTCGCGCAACATCTCCAGCTGGTGGATTTCCATGCCAGCCATTCTATGCAACAGCAATTGCTAATTCGTCGATTGAGAAGAATTCGGTTGTGCTAATGCTTTCTGGTGGGTCTAATGGGGTGAGTTGACCCACACGCCGGCCCCGCATGCGGAACAGAACACGCGGAACAGAACGCGCGGAGCAGGACCCCAAAAGCACAGTTAGGAAGGCCCATGAAGGCTCTCTACAAAGCCGGCGCCCACGCAGGATTCGAGCTCGTCGACCGTCCCGAGCCGGAGACCGGCCCCGGGGACGTCAAGATCCGCGTCATGACCACCGGCATCTGCGGCACGGACCTGCACATCCAGGCCTGGGACGCCTGGGCGCAGGGCATCATCAACGCCCCCCTGATCGCCGGCCACGAGTTCTACGGCGAGGTCGTGGAGACCGGCGAGGACGTCCTGGACGTCAAGGTGGGGGACCGGGTCTCCGGCGAAGGCCACATCGTCTGCGGAATCTGCCGCAACTGCCGCGCCGGCCGCCGGCAGATGTGCATCAACACCGTCAGCGTCGGCGTCCAGCGCGACGGCGCCTTCGCCGAGTACGTGGTGATCCCCGAGACCAACGTCTGGGTCCACCAGGACCCCTCGGTCACCCCGGAACTCGGCGCCATCTTCGACCCCTTCGGCAACGCCGTCCACACCGCTCTGAGCTTCCCGCTGGTCGGCGAGGACGTGCTGATCACCGGCGCCGGACCCATCGGCCTGATGGCGATCGCCGTCGCCCGGCACGCGGGCGCCCGCAAGATCGCGATCACCGACGTCTCCGCGCCCCGGCTGGAACTGGCCCGCAGGCTCGGCGTCGACCTCGCGATCGATGTCTCGAAGATGCGGGTCAAGGACGCCCAGCGCGAACTCGGCATGCGCGAAGGCTTCGACATCGGCATGGAAATGTCGGGACACCCCACCGCGCTGCCTGAGATGATCGACAACATGAACCACGGCGGCCGGATCGCGATGCTGGGACTGCCCAGCCAGTCCATCGATATCAACTGGGGCAAGGTGGTCACGCACATGCTGACCATGAAGGGCATCTACGGCCGCGAAATGTTCGAGACCTGGTACGCGATGAGCGCCATGCTCTCCTCCAACCCTGCCCTGCACGCGAACATCTCGGCCGTGGTCACGGACACGCTGCCGGCCACCGACTGGGAAAAGGGTTTCGAGGTGGCCCGCGCCGGCGTCGGCGGCAAGGTGGTCCTCGACTGGACCGTTTTCTAGGTCCCTTTCCTGACCGCGCGCTTCCGGGCCCCTGCCAGACAGCGCCTTCCACGCACAGCATTCCGCCCCCGCATCCAACCAGCCGAGGAGCCAACCCATGTATTCAGCCATCAAGGACCAGCTGCAGCACGAACTCGATGAGATCCGCAGCGCCGGTCTGTTCAAGACCGAGCGGCACATCGACTCGCCGCAGGCCAACCGCATCAAGGCCGGGCAGATCGGCGAGTCCGGCGCCGACGTGCTGAACTTCTGCGCCAACAACTACCTGGGCCTCGCCGACCACCCGGACATCATCGCCGCGGCGAAGACGGCCATGGACGAGCGCGGCTTCGGCATGGCCAGCGTGCGCTTCATCTGCGGCACCCAGGACCTGCACCTGGCACTGGAAAAGCGTGTCTCGGCGTTCCTCGGCACCGAGGACACCATCCTGTTCTCCAGCTGCTTCGACGCCAACGGCGGCGTGTTCGAGTCCCTCTTCGGCCCGGAAGACGCCGTCATCTCGGACGCCCTGAACCACGCGTCCATCATTGACGGCATCCGGCTCTGCAAGGCCCAGCGCTTCCGCTACGCCAACCAGGACATGGCGGACCTCGAATCGAAGCTGATCGAGGCCACCACGCAGGAGAACCCGGCCCGCCGCAAGATCATCGTCACGGACGGCGTCTTCTCGATGGACGGCTTCCTGGCCCCGCTCGAAGCGATCTGCGACCTCGCCGACAAGTACGACGCCCTGGTCATGGTGGACGATTCACACGCGGTGGGCTTCATGGGAGCCACCGGTGCCGGCACGCCGGAACACGCCGGCGTCTCGGACCGCGTGGACATCTACACCGGCACGTTCGGCAAGGCCCTCGGCGGCGCCTCCGGCGGCTATGTCTCGGGCCGCGGTGAGGTGGTGGCGATGCTCCGCCAGAAGGCCCGCCCCTACCTGTTCTCCAACTCGCTGGCCCCGGCGATCGTCGCGGCCACGCTCAAGGCCCTGGACCTCGTGGAAAACTCCGGCGAACTGCGCGGCAAGCTCTTCGCGAACGCGGAGCTCTTCCGGAACCGCATGAGCGAGGAAGGCTTCGACCTGCTCCCCGGCGAGCACGCCATTGTCCCGGTAATGTTCGGCGACGCCGTCATGGCCGCCAAGGTGGCCGATGCCATGCTCCACAACGGCGTCTTCGTCACGGCGTTCAGCTACCCGGTGGTGCCCAAGGGCGCCGCCCGGATCCGCGTCCAGCTTTCGGCCGCACACAGCGCCGACGACGTCGAGGCCTGCGTCCAGGCGTTCGTGCGCAGCCGCGCGGCGGTGGCAGCAGCCTAGTCCGCCTGATCGCCGGGCCGGACCCCCCGCTTTCAGCACGGGGTCCGGCCCCACCCTGCCCGGCCTTGCTCGTTCATCCCGGCTTCCTCCTCTGGCTTGTCCGCGGGACATGCCCAGCCCCGGCAGCGAGGACTGGACATAATGCCACTCTGTCCAACGGCCACGACCAACGAGGGGCATGTCCCGGGCCTGCCCGCCGCAATTGGGGACATGTCCAGGCGCGCGGACCAGGGAAGTGCCTGTCCCTGGCCTGCACGCGGCAACGGGGGACATGTCCAGCTCCGGCAGCGAGGACTGGACATAATGCCACTCTGTCCAACGGCCACGACCAACGAAGGGCATGTCCCGTGCCGGTACGCCGCAACGGGGGACATGCCCAGCCCCGGCAGCGAGGACTGGACATAATGCCACCATGTCCAACGGCCACGACCAACGAGGGGCATGTCCCGGGCCGGCCCGGGGCAACGAGGGACATGTCCAGTCGTGCGGACCATGGAAGGGCATGTCCCGGGGCGGTGTGCACAATTTATCCAAGCAGCCGGGATTCCAAGAAGGTTGCCGCCAAACTCGGAATCGTGGAGACGGCATGTGCCGAGAACGCCGTGAGCCCTGGACATTACAACGCCCTGGGACCCAACAACGGCGCAGGTGATGACTGTGGAACTGATTGACGCCGCTCGCCCGGGCGCAGGTTGCGGCAAACGCCGGATACCGGGACGTGATCACCTGACCCGACGATCTGCAAGGATGGGATCATGTCAGCTCATTACGATGTCGTAATTGTCGGCGGCGGGATCGCCGGCCTGTCCCTTGCCTCCGCCTTGGCCGGGCACTGCAGCGTGGCCCTGATCGAAGCCGAGCAGACCCTGGCCTACCACACCTCGGCCCGCTCCGCCCGGCAACTGATTCCCAGCTACGGCCCGCCCGTGGTCCAGGAGCTCACCGTCCGGACGCTCGACCTCATCGCGGCCCAGGACGCCGAACGTCCGGAACCGGTGCTCACCCCGCGCAGCTTCATGCTGATCGGGGACGACGCCACGGTCCGGGCGGAGGCAAGCGGACACATGCAGCGGATCACCCATGCCGAGGCACTGGATCTGTGCCCGGCCCTGGTCCCGGATTCGTTCAGCGCCGCCGGACTGGACACCGGGTCCTTCGCCTGCAACGCCCCCGTGCTGCTCGAGGACCACCGGCGGCTCGCCGTGGCCGGCGGCGTGGACATCATTACCGGCGCCAGGGTCCATTCCGCCCAGCGCCTGGGCAGCGGCTGGGAACTGGGCGCCGGGCAGGAAGGCTTCCAGTCCGCCGTCGTGGTCAATGCCGCCGGTGCCTGGGCCGACGAGCTCGCCGTCCTCAGCGGCGTCGAGAAGCTCGGCCTGCAGCCGTACCGGCGCACCGCGGCGATCGTCGACGTCGAGAATCCCCTCCCGGAAGCCTGCCCGATGGTGGCGGCGGCCGATGACAGCTTCTACTTCCGGCCGGACAACGGCCAGGTCCTGATCTCGCCCGCCGAACACGTGCCGAGCGGACCCGAGGACGCCCGGCCCTATCCCGGCGACGTCGAACGGGTCATCGCCCGGCTCAACGAGGTCACGACGCTCGGGATCCGGAACGTCCGTACGGCCTGGACGGGGCTGCGGACGGAGGCGGCCGACGGCGTCCCGGTGGTGGGGTTCGACGCCGAGGCCACCGGATTCTTCTGGCTCGCCGGCCAGGGCGGGTACGGATTCCAGACCTCATCCGGCGTCGCGGAACTGGCCGCCGGGCTGATTCTCGCCGGCCAGGGCACCGCCCCGGCCCTGGCCCCGGCCCCGACCCTGGCTGTGTCCCCGTCCACCGAGGCCAGTCCGGCATCCCGGACAGCGGAGGCGCTGGCCGCGACCCGCTGGTCCATCCGGCGCTGAAGAATGGATCCATGAGTACCCTCATCACCAATATCGCCGAACTGATGACCCAGGACGCGGAACACCGCGTCCTCCGCGACGCGGCGGTGGTAATCGAGGGGGAGCGGATTTCCTGGCTCGGGCCCGCGGCCGACGCCCCGGCCGCGGACGAACGGGTGGATGCCGGTGGCCGGGCGCTCCTCCCGGGCTGGGTCGACTCGCACACGCACCTGATCTTCGCGGGGGACCGCACTGCCGAGTTCGAGGCCCGGATGGCGGGGGAGAGTTACAGTGCCGGCGGGATCGCCGTCACCACCGGCGCCACCCGGAGCACGAGCGACTTCGACCTGACCCGGCTGGCGATGGGCCGCGTCGCGGAGGCCGTGTCGCAGGGCACCACCTACCTGGAGACCAAAACCGGCTACGGCCTGGACCTCGAGAACGAGGCCCGCAGCGCCCGCATCGCCTCCACCGTGGCGGACGAGGTCACTTACCTGGGGGCGCACCTTGTGCCCGCCGGGATGGACGCGGAGGAATACACGGAGCTGGTCTGCGGGCCGATGCTCACCGCAGTCCGACCCTACGTCCGCTGGGCCGACGTCTTTTGCGAGCAGGGCGCGTTCAACGAGGACCAGTCCCGCCGGGTGCTCCTGGCCTGCAAGGCCGCCGGGCTGGGGCTGCGCGTCCACGGCAACCAGCTCGGCGAGGGCCCCGGCGTCCGGCTGGCGGTGGAAGTCGGCGCCGCGAGCGTGGACCACGTGAACTACCTTTCGGCCGCGGATGTCGATGCCCTTGCCGGCAGCTGGTCCGGCTGGGACGCCGCCGGCGGCAGCGGCACGCCCGGATCCGGGCAGCGCGGCACGGTCGCCACGTGCCTGCCGGCCTGCGATCTCTCCACCCGGCAGCCGCTGGCCCCCGGCCGTGAACTGCTCGACGCCGGTGTGCAGCTGGCGCTGGCCTCCAACTGCAACCCCGGCACGTCCTACACCAGCTCCATGGCGTTCTGCGTCACCACCGCCGTGCTGCAGATGCGGCTCAGCGTCCACGAGGCGGTGCGCGCCGCGACCTACGGCGGCGCGCTGGCCCTGGGCCGGGAGTCCGGGAACGACGCCGACGGCGAACGCGCGGTGGGCTCGATCGCCGTCGGACACCGCGCGGACCTGCACCTGCTCAACGCACCTTCCGCCACGCATCTGGCCTACCGGCCAGGCATCCCCCTGACGCACGCGGTGTGGCGCGCCGGTGTAGCGCAGCCGGTCCGTTAGCCAGCCGGTCCGTTAGCGAGCCGGTCCGCTGACCCGGCTGGCTCCGGCCCCGGACGGGCCGCCCTAGAACATCATGGGCGGTGCGTCGAGGACGGTCTCGTCCACGCGCCTCTTCTCCCACTGCGTGAAGGGCTTGTCGAGCTCGTACTTGCCGTGCGAGGTGCGCAGCAGGGTGCGGACCTCGGCGTTCTCGGGGTTATTCAGGGACTCGAAATATTCCACCGACCAGTGGAACCAGCGCATGCAGAACAGCCGCATGGTCAATCCGTGCGTCACAAACAGCGCGTTCGGGGCATAGCCGGGCCGGGACCAGTGCCGGTGCAGGGTTTCCATGAAGGAAGAAATCCTGTCATACACATCGGAACCGGACTCGCCCTCGCGGAAGCGGTAGAAGAAGTGCCCGTAGGCGTTGCGGAGCTCCTTCTGGTCCTCGATGTCGCCGGCGATCTGAAAGTTGGCCCAGTCCTGTTCGCGCAGGCGCGGTTCCTCGATCACCCGCTCCACGAGCGGGCCGAGATTCAGCGCCTCGAGGGTCTGGTAGGCGCGCAGGTAAGGGGAGACGTAGACGCACACGGGGCGGCCGTCCAGCTGGCGCCGGACCTCCTCCCCGGCCGCGGTGGCCTGCTCCAGGCCCAGCGCGGTCAACGGGATCCGGTAGTCCGGAACACGGTTGTAGATCGAGGTGTCGGCATTGGCGGCAGACTGGCCGTGCCGGATCATGATGATTTTCCGGGGCGCACTCATAATCCCCAAGCATAGGGCTCCTAAAAAGCCGGGGGTGCCGGCGCGGCCGGCACCATGCGGGCACCAGCAAACTATCGGCAAGTGCAGGCAAGATAGAACCATGTTGGTTCCCTCCCGCCGTCGGCTGCGGTTCGAAGTGTTGATTGTCCTGGGGTTGTCACTCGGGCAGTCCGCGATCTACTCCCTGGTGCAGTTGCTGGACAAGATGACCACGGCGCCGCTGGCCCAGGGGACATCCACCCTGAACCGCTCACAGAGCGCACGCGAATACTTCGACCTCACCTACCAGTTGCTGGACATCATCTTCGCCCTGGTCCCGGTGGCCCTCGTGATCTATTTCCTCACCGAACACTGGCCGGCCGGTGAACGCGGAACCTCGGCGTTCCGAAGGATTGGCTTCGACTTCGCCCGGCCCGGCAAGGACCTCCTGCAGGGTCTCGGACTCGCCGCGCTCATCGGCATTCCGTCCCTGGGGCTCTACGCCGCCGGCCGGGCGCTGGGGATCACGACGGCGATCATCCCCAGTGCCCTGGACGCGTACTGGTGGACCGTGCCGGTGCTGGTCCTGTCCGCGATCCGGCACGCGGTGGTCGAGGAAGTGATTGTGGTGGCGTACCTGCTGGACCGGCTCGGGAAACTGGGCTGGAGCGTGCCGGCGGCCATCGCCGCCAGCGCCCTGCTCCGCGGCAGCTATCACCTGTACCAGGGGTTCGGGCCGTTCATCGGCAACGCGGTGATGGGCGTCGTCTTCGCGCTGTTCTACATCCGGACCAAACGGGTGATGCCGCTGGTGATCGCCCACGCCATCCTGGACACCGTGGCGTTCGTGGGGTTCAGCCTGTTCGGCAAGGCCGTGGGCCTGGGCTGAGTTCCCCGCAAAGCAAGGCGGGGTCCCTTCGGGCCCATCCGGAGCCCCCGGACGGGCGCGAAGTGGCCCCGCGTTGCTATTAGGAGCAGGCCTTAAATGATCTCGGCCGCCGTCTCCTAGGTGACATCGTTGGCACCTAAGAGATGGCGGCCGAAGCGTGGGGCAGGTGGAGCGTTAGATCGTGACCGCTCCGGAGGCGGTCTCGAAGGTGACAGAGAGGATGCCGGGAGTACCGTGCGGCGCGATCCAGTTCACGGCGACGTCTTCCAGCGGCTTTTCAACCGGTTCGCCCAGCCACTCCGTGACGCGCTCGGCCGAACCGGCAATGGTCAGTGCGGACATCTTGACATCGCTCGCGTAGGCGTTGGACGGGTGCAACTCCGGGTCGCCCTCCCACTTGAGCATGTATGGCACCTGGGGGTCGGCGATGAGCCCCAGGATGCCGATCTGCTTCCAGACCAATTCGCGGCCGTCGGGAAACTTCCGGTTGCCGTTGACGGCGGCGCGGCCGAGCCGCTCCTCGAACGGGGCCAGGTCGTCAACCTCGACGCACCAGCCCATCCAGCCGCCGCCGGCCTCGGAGCGTGCCCGGACGGCCTGGCCGAACGGGGCCTTGTCGGAGGCCGGGTGGTTCAGGACCTCCACGACTTCCAGGTACTTGTGTCCCGCGAGCGGGATAATCATGTTGCGTGTCCCGAAACGGGGGTGCACTCCACCCTTCACGGCTTCAACGCCGAGGGCAGACGCAATACGTTCAGTGGTGGCTGCCAAGCCATCGTGTTCACAGGCGTAAGAGACGTGATCCATGCGCATGCCATCATCTTGGCACTTTGTGATGGACCTCTCAGCTTAGGCTCCCCTAACCGTCATGGGACGTCCTGGGGCGCGGAACGCGGGGCCCCGGATGCTCCGTCACGGCGGCCGTCTTCATCTTCGTCACAAAGCTATCCAGGGCTCCGCCGCCATTCCTACACTGAAGTCAGGTCATGAGTGCCAGCGCACAGCCCCGGCTTGCTGGCCGGCAACCCTCGTATCGCGGTGGGGTGCCCCGGGTGAAGACCTGGCCGTCCGGCGCCCGCCGGAGGGCAAGCGCGGCGCCTGTTCCGGTTCGGGCCGAAAGCCCCGGCCGGTGCTGTGCCCAGTGACTCGAGGAGCACCAATGTCCAACGCCTGGTCCTTTGAAACCCGCCAGATCCACGCCGGCCAGGAGCCGGACAGCGCCACCGGCGCGCGTTCCCTGCCTATCTACCAGACGACGTCGTTCGTGTTCCCCAGCGCCGAAAGCGCCGCGAACCGCTTTGCGCTCGCCGAGCTCGCGCCCATCTACACCCGGATCGGCAACCCGACCCAGGATGCCGTCGAACAGCGCGTCGCCAGCCTGGAAGGCGGTCTCGCGGCGCTGCTGCTCAGCTCCGGCCAGGCCGCCGAGACGTTCGCCATCCTCAATATCGCCGAGGCCGGGGACCATGTGGTGGCCAGCCCCAGCCTCTATGGCGGAACCTACAACCTGCTCGCGCACACGCTGAAGAAGTTCGGCATCTCCGTGACCTTCGTGGCGGACCCGGACAACCTGGACCAGTGGCGGGACGCCGTCCAGCCCAACACCAAGCTGTTCTTCGGCGAAGTGGTCTCCAACCCCCGCCAGGACGTCCTGGACATCGAGGGCGTCTCCCGGGTGGCGCACGAGGCCGGCGTGCCGCTGGTTGTCGACAACACGCTCTCCACCCCCTACCTGATCCGGCCGATCGAGTGGGGCGCGGACATCGTGGTCCATTCCGCCACCAAGTACCTCGGCGGGCACGGCGCCGCGATCGCCGGCGTGATCGTGGACTCCGGCAACTTCGACTTCGGGAAGGACCCGGAGCGGTTCCCCGGCTTCAACACCCCCGACCCCACCTACAACGGCCTGGTCTACGCCCGCGACCTCGGAGCCGACGGCGCGCTGGGCGCGAATCTCTCCTACATCCTCAAGGCCCGGGTCCAGCTCCTGCGCGACCTCGGCTCCGCGGTGTCCCCGTTCAACGCCTTCCTCATCGCCCAGGGCATCGAAACGCTGAGCCTGCGCGTCGAGCGCCACGTGGCCAACGCCACGAAGGTGGCGCACTGGCTGGAGGGGCGGAACGACGTCGAATCGGTCGCCTACGCCGGGCTGCCGTCCAGCCCCTGGTACGAGCGCGGCCGCAAGTACGGGCCCAAGGGGACCGGCGCCGTCGTGGCGTTCAACATTGCCGGGGGAGCGGAGGCCGGCAAGCGGTTCGTCGATGCCCTCGAACTGCACTCGCACGTCGCGAACATCGGCGATGTCCGGTCGCTGGTGATCCATCCGGCGTCGACCACCCACAGCCAGCTCTCGCCCGAACAGCAGGTGATCGCCGGGGTGAACCCCGGGCTGGTGCGGCTTTCGGTGGGACTGGAGCACATTGACGACATCCTCGCGGACCTCGACGCCGGATTCCGCGCGGCCAAGTCCGCCTAGGCCGAAGCCCACGCCGAATTTCCCCACCTTTGCGGGCATGACACCGGGAATCGCCGGCACTCCGGGGCGACCCGCCGGTCACGGCTGTCAAAGGTGGGGAGTCTGCGGTGCTGACTGGTCCGGCTGTCACATGGAAGTCATAATCTTCGTCATTTCCGCACCCCGTTTCGTAGACTCGTACCAGGTCATGAGTGCCAGCGACAGCCCCGGCTTGCTGGCCGGCAACCCTCCTTTTGCGGCGGGGTGCCCCGGGTGAAGACCTGGCCTGCCGGTCAGCTGACGGCGGGCAAGCGCGAAGATAGGTCCTCACATGACGATTGCCGTCACCCGCACGGGTGTTCCCGAAACCAAACCATCCCGGACCCCTGACGGGACCGTCCAGTTCGTCAGGATCGGTGATCTGCAGCTCGAATCCGGGACTCCGTTGCCGGATGTGGTGCTCGCCTACGAGACGTGGGGGACCCTGAACGCGGACGCCTCCAACGCCGTGCTCATTGAACACGCCCTGACCGGCGACACACACGTGACCCGCGGCGAGAGCGGGGAGCCCGGCTGGTGGGAACAGCTCGCCGGACCCGGGGCTCCCGTGGACACGGACAAGTATTTCGTCGTTTCGATCAACATCCTGGGCGGCTGCTACGGATCCACCGGGCCTTCCACCCCGGCCCCCGACGGGCGCCCTTGGGGATCGCGGTTCCCGCTGGTCACCCTGCGGGACACCGCCGCCGCCGAGGCGCGGCTGGCCGATGCCCTGGGCATCGGCAGCTGGTACGCGGTGCTGGGCGGCTCGCTCGGCGGCGCGCGCGCCCTTGAATGGGCCGTCACGTTTCCCGGCCGGGTCCGGCGCTGCGCCGTGATTTCCGTCGGCGCCAGCAGCACCGCCGAACAGATTGCCTTCGCGCAGGCCCAGACGCTGGCCATCCGCCAGGACCCCCACTTCAAGGGCGGGGACTACTACGGCGGCCCGGAACCCGAAGCAGGGCTCGCCCTCGCCCGGCGCATCGCGCACATCACCTACCGCTCAGCGGCCGAACTGGACGGCCGGTTTGGCCGCAACGCCCAGGAGTCCGAGACGCCCCTGGAAGCCGGATCGCTGGCCGGACGCGGGCGCTACCAGGTGGAAAGCTACCTGGACCACCAGGGCAGCAAACTGGCCCGGCGTTTCGACGCGAACAGCTACATCGCGATCACCGAAGCCCTCATGAGCCACGATGTGTGCCGGGGGCGCGGAAGCCTCGGGGAGGCACTGGCTCCGGCCACCGCCGAGTTCCTGGTGGCGGCCGTGGACTCGGACCGCCTGTATTTCCCGGCCCAGTCCCGTCAACTGGCAGAGGCCCTGCCGGGCGGCCCGGAACTGCACATCATTGAAGCGCCGATCGGCCACGACGGCTTCCTGACCGAAATCGGCCAGCTCAGCGGGCAGCTCCGGGGGACCTTCTTCGGCCACTAGGCCGGCCCGCTTGTGCATTTTTGCAGATGCGCTCTGCACTAATGGCCGTTGAGGCTCAGGGCGGGAGCGTCCATACTCATGGGGAATGACGCCATGTGCCCTACATCACGGGCGTCCTCAGTCCAATGGTCCGCAGGGTGTCGAAGGCGACACCGAAGGAGTTCACATGAGCACGGAAAACGCCGCGACAACGCGCGCAGACGAGCCGGACGTCAAAACGTCCGGACTGAAGAAGGTAGTAACGGCCTCCATGGCCGGCACGGTGGTGGAGTGGTATGAATTCTTCCTCTACGCCTCCGCCGCCACGCTGGTCTTCGGCAAGACGTTCTTCCCCAATTCGGGCACCGAACTCGACGGCATTATCGCCGCGTTCCTGACCTACGCCGTCGGATTCGTCGCCCGCCCGATCGGCGGCATCGTCTTCGGCCACTTCGGCGACAAGTTCGGCCGCAAGCAGCTGCTCCAGGTCAGCATCCTCCTGGTGGGCGTTTCCACCTTCCTGATGGGCTGCCTGCCCACCTTCGCGCAGATCGGCTACTGGGCCCCGGCACTGCTGGTCTTCCTGCGCTTCGCCCAGGGCTTCGCCGTCGGCGGCGAATGGGGCGGCGCCGTCCTCCTCGTCGCCGAGCACAGCCCCAGCAAGTCCCGCGGGTTCTGGGCCAGCTGGCCCCAGTCCGCCGTTCCGCTCGGCAACCTGCTCGCCACCGCCGTGCTGTTCACGCTGTCCTCCGTGCTGTCCTCCGCCGACTTCCTCAGCTGGGGCTGGCGCGTCGCCTTCTGGCTCTCCGCCGTGATCGTGCTGGTCGGCTACTACATCCGCACCAAGGTCCAGGACGCCCCCATCTTCCTGGAGGCCCAAAAAGAAGTCGAGGTTGAAAACAAGGGCTACGGCGTGGCCGAAGTCTTCCGCCGCTACCCGCGCGGCGTCTTCACCGCGATGGGCCTGCGCTTCGCCGAGAACATCCTCTACTACCTCGTGGTCACGTTCTCGATCACGTACCTGAAGGTCGTCGTCCAGACGGACACCTCGCGGATCCTGCTGCTGCTGCTCGTGGCGCACCTCGTCCACTTCGCCGTGATTCCGATGGTCGGCAGGCTCTCGGACAACGTCGGCCGCAAGCCCGTCTACATGGCCGGCGCCATCCTCGGCGGCACGTGGGGCTTCTTCGCCTTCCCGATGATGGATACCAAGAACGACTTCATCATCCTCGCCGCGATCACCATCGGCCTGCTGTTCCACTCCCTGATGTACGCCGGCCAGCCGGCGCTCATGGCTGAAATGTTCCCGACCCGGATGCGCTACTCCGGTGTCTCGCTGGGCTACCAGGTCACCTCGATTGTGGCCGGTTCGCTGGCTCCGATCATCGCCGTCGCGCTCCTGAGCCAGTACAAGTCCTCGGTCCCGGTCGCCATCTACCTCCTCGGCGCCTGTGTGGTCACTTTGGTTGCGGTGTTCTTCCTGAAGGAAACCCGCGGCATTTCGCTCCGCGACGTCGACGCCGCCGACGCCCGGGGCACGGCCGATCTCCTCGCCGCCAGCAAGCGGTAATCCTCACCGGCCTCACCAGACCCGGTGGGGGCAGACTGCCCGGATCCGCGCACCGCGCGGACCCGGGCAGTCTGCGTTAACTCGGCAGGCTAACGCCGCAGGTTAACGCGGCAGGCTAACGCCGCAGGCACCCGTCCGGCTGCGCTGGCGCCTCAGGCGGACAGCACATCCTGCCGCTCCCGGATTTCGCCGCGAATCGCCTCCAGCACGGCACGGACCGGGGCCGAACGCAGCGCCTCGGGCCGGGCCACAGCCCAGATGGGCAGCTGGCGCTGGAAGTCGTCCGGCAGGACGGGCAGAAATTCCGGCCGGCCCGCCACGAGGAAATTGGGGAGTAGGCCTATCCCGGCGCCCCGCCGGACGGCCTCCAGCTGGGCGAAGACGCTTGTGGCCTGGAAGCTGGACCGCGGCACCGGCAGCTGCGTTGAACGGTGGCCCAGCTCGGCGACCTGGAGCGCCGATTCCACGTAGGAGACAAAGCCGTGTTGCCGGACGTCGTCGAGCGTTGCCGGAAGCCCGTGCTCCTGCGCATAGCCGGGACTGGCGTACAGCCTGAGGAAATAGTTGCTCAGAAAGATGGCGCGGGCGGTGGTGGTGTCCATGTTGCCCACCACCACTTCCAGGTCCACGCCGGAGCGGTTTTGGCTTACCTTGCGGGTGGCGCTGAGCAGTTCGACGTTGAGCAGCGGATTCGCCCGCTGCAGCCGCACGAGGGCCGGGGCCAGGAATTCGGCGCCGAAGCCGTCCGGGGTGCTGATCCGGACCAGGCCGGAGACCACGTCGCCGGAGCGGGCAATGCTGCTCGAGAGGGCGCCGAGAGTGCCCTCGATGGCTTCCGCCGCCGCGACCGCCTGACTGCCGAGTTCGGTCAGCTCCCAGCCGTGCGGGCTGCGTTCGAGCGTCCGGCCGCCGAGCTGTTTGTCGAGGGCCAGGACGCGGCGGGAAATGGTGGTGTGGGTGGTGCCGAGCGTCTCGGCCACGGCGTTGAACCGGCCCAGGCGTGCCACGGTCAGCAGGATCAGCAGGTCGTCGGGGCTCGGTAGCCGGCGCAAGTCCACTATTGTCCCCCTTTGCAGCGAGTGTGGCGGAGCCAGAGCCATGATTGTGCATCTGTGCACATGGCATCTGTGATTTTTTACCTTGATTGCACTCTAACAGGGTGTGATGGTGGACACCGGGGCGCCGGAGTTTCGGCTTTCACGCCGGAGCGCGTCGAGGCGCCCGGCAGCACATCAAGCAAAGGAGCTTAAGCCATGGCAGTCATCGCCTGGATCGGACTCGGAAACATGGGCGGATCCATGTCCGTCAACCTCTCAAACGCCGGACACGAAGTCCGTGGCTTCGACCTCAACAGCGCAGCCGTTGCTGCCGCCGAGGCCGGGGGAGTCAAGGCCGCCGGCAGCATCGCCGAGGCCGTCGCCGGCGCCGACGTCGTCTTCACCATGCTCCCCAAAGGTGAGCACGCCCGCGCCGTGTACCTCGGCCAGGACGGCGTCCTTGCCCACGCGGACACCCGGACCCTCCTGGTGGATTCCTCCACCATTGACATCGCCGCCGCGCAGGCCCTGCACGACGCCGCCGCTGCCGCCGGCTTCCGCTTCGTCGACGCACCCGTCTCCGGCGGCATGAGCGGCGCGAAGGCCGCCACGCTGACGTTCATGATCGGCGGCGAGGCCGGCGCCGTCGCCGACGCCACCGAATACATCCGCCCCATGGCCGCGAACATCATCCCCACCGGCGGCGCCACCACCGGCCAGGCCGCGAAGATCTGCAACAACCTCATGCTCTTCATAAACCTCGCCTCCACCGCCGAGGGCGCGGTCCTGGCCGAGCGGCTCGGCTTGGACAAGCAGGTCTTCTGGGACATCGCGTCGGTCTCCTCCGGCGACAGCTGGGCGCTGCGCACCTGGTACCCCGTGGCCGGCGTCGTGCCGACCGCCGCGTCCAACAACGACTTCGCCCCGACATTCACCACCGAACTGGCCAACAAGGACATCGGCCTGGCCATCAGCGCCGCGCGGGACACCGGCACCCCGCTGGAACTCGGCGAGCACGTCCAGCAGCTCTTCCAGCGCCTCATCGACTCCGGCCAGTCCGGCCAGGACTGCTCGATGATCGTCAAGCTCGTCGACGGCACCCTCGAGTCCGCCAACTAGCCCCCCACAGCCCTGCCCCCACGGCCCTGCCCTTCACGAAAGAGACCCACCCATGGAACGCATCCCGCACTTCATCAACGGCGCCCTGATCTCCGACGCCGAGCGCTTCGGCCCCGTGTTCAACCCGGCCACCGGCGAGCAGGAGAAAGAGGTCGCCCTGGCCTCCGCCGCCCGCGTCGAGGAGGCCATCGAGGCCGCCCGCGCCGCCCTGCCCGGCTGGCGCGCCACGAGCCTGGCCAGGCGCACCGCCATCTTCTTCAAGGTCCGTGAACTGCTCATGCAGCGCCGGCCCGAACTCGCGGCCCTGCTCACCAGCGAGCACGGCAAGGTCCTCTCGGACGCGGAAGGTGAAATCACCCGCGGCCTAGAGAACATCGAATTCGCCACCGGGCTTTCCCACATGCTCAAAGGCGAACGCTCCGAGCAGGTCTCCGGCGGCGTCGATGTCCACTCGGTCCGCCAGCCGGTCGGCGTCGTCGCCTGCATCACGCCGTTCAACTTCCCCGCCATGGTGCCGCTGTGGATGATCGGCAGCGCCCTGGCCTGCGGGAACACCGTGCTGCTCAAGCCGAGTGAGAAGGACCCGTCCTCCGCCATCTTCATCGCCGGGGTCTTCGCCGAGGCCGGCCTGCCGGCAGGGGTGCTCAACGTGGTCCACGGGGACAAGGAAGCCGTGGATGTCCTGCTGGAACACCCGGCGGTCAAGGCCATCAGCTTTGTCGGCTCGACGCCGATCGCGCAGTCCATCTACAAGCGCGCCGCTGATCACGGCAAGCGCGTCCAGGCCCTGGGCGGGGCGAAGAACCACATGGTGGTCCTGCCGGACGCGGACCTCAACATGGCCGCGGACGCCGCCGTCTCGGCCGCCTACGGCTCCGCCGGGGAGCGCTGCATGGCAGTCAGCGTCCTCGTCGCGGTCGGCAGCATCGCCGACGACCTCGTGGAGGCGATCAGCACCCGCATGGCTGCCCTCACGATCGGCCCGGGCACGGACCCGGCCTCCCAGATGGGTCCGCTCATCACGGCCGAGCACCGCGACAAGGTGGCCTCCTACGTTGCCGGCGCGGCCAACGAGGGCGCCACCGTGGTGGTGGACGGCCGCGAACACGAATTCGACTCCAACGGCTTCTTCATCGGCGTCAGCCTGATCGACCACGTCAAGCCCGGAATGAAGGTCTACGACGACGAGATCTTCGGGCCCGTCCTCTCCGTGGTCCGCGTCGAGACCTACGCCGACGCCGTGAAGCTGGTCAACGACAACGAGTTCGGCAACGGCGTGGCCATCTTTACCCGCGACGGCGGCGCCGCCCGCCAGTTCGAGTTCGACGTCGAGGCCGGCATGGTGGGCGTCAACGTGCCCATCCCGGTGCCGGTGGGCACCTTCTCCTTCGGCGGCTGGAAGAATTCGCTGTTCGGCGACACCCACATGTACGGCCCGGAAAGCATCCGCTTCTACACCCGCGGCAAGGTGGTCACCACCCGCTGGCCGGACCCGTCCACCTCGGTGATCGACCTCGGCTTCCCCCAGGTCGACTGACGCCGCAACCCCCCAACAAAAGCAACGCGGGGTCACTTATCGCCCATCCGGCACCGGATCATGGGCCGCAAGTGACCCCGCGTTGTTTGCTGCCTCGGGATTAGAGTAAGCACGCAGGGACAGCCAGGATCCGGGAGGCACCATGACCACGCTCGTCAACCGTCCCAACACGGCATTGCTCGTCGTCGATATGCAGATCGGCGTCGTCGCCGAGGCATACCGCCGCGACGACGTCGTCGCAACAATCGCCGCGCTCGTGGACAAGGCCCGCGACGCCGGGGTGGACGTCGTCTGGGTGCAGCACAGCGGTGAGGAACTTCCGCGCGGCAGCGACGGCTGGCAGTACGTGCCGGAGCTCGCACGCCGCAGTTCGGAGCCGCTCGTGGCCAAGGAGTACAGCGACGCCTTCGAGGCCACCGACCTGGAATCCGTGCTGGCCGGGCGCGGCATCGGGCGCTTCTTCCTGGCCGGTGCGCAGACCGACGAGTGCATCCGCTCGACCCTGCACGGCGCGATCACCCGCGGCTACGACGTCACGCTGGTCGCCGACGCACACACCACCGAGGACCTGACCGAGTACGGCGCCCCGCCGCCGGCTCTGGTGGTCGCGCACACCAATCTGTACTGGCAGTACCACAAGGCGCCGGGGCGGACGGCGGGAACCGTCAACGCGGCCGACGTCGAGTTCGCCGGCCAAGCAGGGTCCTAGCCCTTCATGATTTCCGCGCGCTGGGCCATGTATTCCTCCATGGACAGCTTGCCGTCGGTGTACTGCTGGTCGAGCTCGGCCAGCTTGCGGGCCCGGTAGCCCTGCCCGGCCGACGGCGGCGGCGGAGACTGCGGCGCCTTCGCCTGTCCCGCGCCCGGCGCCGGGGGAGTTTGCGATGCCTGCGGCCGTTGCGGTTGCGGCGGGTTGTTCAGGTACTCGGGGCTGTCCTCGTAGGGGACGGGCGACTGGTAGCCGACCGGGTTCGGGTACTGCTGGCCGGGGTATGGCTGGTTCGGGAACGGCTGGTCCGGAAACCGGGGACTGGGGTTCTGCGGGTTCGGGTACTCCGCGCTGGGGTACTCCGGGCTGGGGTATTGCGGGTTGGGATACGGCTCGTTGGCCGGACCCGACTGCTTCGGGGCGCCCAGCTGGCCAAAGCCGCCGAAGTAGTCCTGCTGGGTGTAGCCATCACGCGGCTGGTTGCCCTGGCCGGGGTTGTTCTGGCTGCCCGGGAACCGGCCGAACTGTCCCGGAGTGCCCTGGTTCCGGCCGCGGGCAGACCTGCGGTAGAGGCGCATCGCCACGGGAACCAGGAAGGACAACACGATGATCCAGAAGAACATACTGCTCACGGTACTGGGCCTTTCAGCTGCTGGGCCTTCTCATCTGCGGGCTCATCTGTAGGGCCGGAGAAGTGTCCCTTCAGCTTATGCCCCGCAGGCTCAGGCCCGAAGCCTCAGGACCGGACAGCGTCCTCGGCGCCGGGCGGGCCTTCGCCTGAACCAAGCGGAACGCCGGGACCGAACACCGGGCCGGCCAGCGGCCGCTTGGCCGTCATGCCGTCGCCGGAGGAGCGGTGCCGCAGCCGGCGGACCACCCAGGGGACGAAATACTCCCTGGCCCACACTAGGTCCCCGCTGCGCGCCTCGCGCCAACTGCGCTGCGGCAGCGGTTTGGGGGAGAGGGGCTGGAGCGTGTGCTCGACGTTCAGCGAGTCCAGCACCATGGCCGCGATCGTGTGGTGGCCCAGCGGTGAGAAATGCAGCCGGTCGACATTCCACATCTGCGGGTCATTGAGCTGGCGCAGCGACCACATGTCCGCGATCACGGCGTCGTGGCGCGCGGCGATCGTGCGCAGGTTCTCGTTGTAAATGGCCACCTTGCTGCGGATCCGGCCCAGCACTGTGGAGCCGGTATCCGGGCCGTTGAACAGGACGACGGTGGCGCCGCCCAGGCTCAGGATCTGCACCACCGAATCCAGCTTTTCGGCGAGCACGTCCGGATCGCCGCCCGGGCGGATGAGGTCGTTTCCGCCTGCGGAGAGCGTGATGAGGTCCGGTTTGAGGGACAGGCAGTGAGCCATTTGCTGGTCCACGATCTGCTGCAGGAGCCGGCCGCGGACGGCCAGGTTCGCGTAGGCGAAGTCGTTGTGCCCACGGCTGAGTTCCTCGGCCACGCGGTCCGCCCAGCCCCGATGGCCGCCCGGACTGGCCGGTTCCGGGTCGCCGATGCCCTCCGTGAATGAGTCGCCCATCGCCACATAGCGGGTCCACGGGTGGGTGACGGTGTCAACGGTGGTCTCGGCTGGGGTGTCCGGTGAATTTTCCATGGGATCGGTTTTGCTCACCCCCTTATCCTGCACTGTTCCCGTTTAGCTGCGCCACCGTAATTTGTTACCGCCGGGTAACTGTAAGAATAGTTCCATGACTCACGCTGACGCCTTCCCCGCCCCTGTCGTCCAATGGTCCCAGCCGGAGCAGGAACGGGCCGGCAAGCCGCTTCTTGTCCTGTTGCACGGCTACGGCGCCAACGAACAGGATCTGCTCAGCCTGGCCGGGATGCTGCCGCAGGAATTCGCGGTGGCCTCGTTGCGCGCCCCGATCGCCATGGGACCGGGCTTCACCTGGTTCCCGCTGACAGGGTCCATTGACTATTCGCTCGACGCCGTCAAGGTCGCGGCAGGCTACGTTCAGGACTGGCTCGACGGCGTCAAAGCCAACCACCCGTCGGTGACGCTGTTGGGGTTCTCGATGGGCATGGCCATGGCCACCACGCTGCTGCGGCAGCGGCCGGCGGACTTTGCCGCCGTCGTCGGGCTGTCAGGTTTTGTCGTCGATGCCGGCGATGACCCCAGCTTCCGCGACGGCGAACTGGACGGCACTGTGCCGCTGTTCTGGGGGCGGGACCAGCAGGACCCCGTGATCACCGAGGACAAGATCGACTACACCGTCGGCTGGGTGCGCAAGCACGTGTTGCTCACCAAGGTCCTCTACACGGGCATGTGGCACGGCATCAACCAGCAGGAGATCGGCCACGTCTCGGAGTTCCTCACGCATGTGGTGCTCAACGCCAAGAAGTAGGCGCGCCGGGGAGGTGTGCGCCAGGGAAGCGGGCGGCTAGGCGGCCGGGGGCGCGCTGATCCGCACGGTCCGGCCGTTCACGGTGACGGTGTCGCCGTCGTGCAGCTGGCGGCCGCGGCGCTCGTCGATTTCGCCGTTGACCTTCACAAGCCCGTTCTTGATCAGTTCCGCGGCCTCCACGCCGTCCTCGACCAGATTCGCAAGCTTCAGCAGCTGGCCCAGCCGGATCATGCTGTCGCGGATAGTGATGTCTTCGAATTCCGGATTGCTCATACAAGCAATAATGCCTGACCTAAGGTGGCACCTATGACCCATCACCGCCGTCTTCCGCTGATCGTCGGCCTGCCCATGGCCGTCGCGACGGGACTTTTCATCCCGATCCAGGGCCGGATCAACGGCGCCCTCGGGGTGGCGCTGGGGGACGGAATCGGTGCCGCCATCGTCAGCTTCAGCACCGGACTGCTGGTCATGACGGTCATTTCCCTGGCCTTGCCCCGGGGCCGGGCAGGGCTGGCGCGGATCCTGCCGGCCGTGCGCGAACGGCAGTTTCCGCCGTACTACGTCCTGGCCGGCTGCATCGGTGCCCTCTTCGTCTTCGCCCAGTCCTTCACCGTGGGACTGCTCGGCGTCGCCCTCTTCACGGTGGCCGCCGTGACGGGGCAGACCCTCAGCGGCCTGCTGGTGGACCGGATGGGGATCGGACCGGCGGGGAAGAGGCCCATTACCGGCATCCGGGTGCTCGGCAGTGTGCTCACCGTCGCCGCCGTCGCCTGGGCGGTGTCGCCCAGGTTCAGCGCCGGGGAATCCGCGCTGCAGTTGCTGGTTCCAGTGATGCTTCCGCTCCTGGCCGGGTTCCTGATGAGTTTCCAGCAGGCCATGAACGGCACAGCCACCGTGCACTACGGCACCCCCATCGCCGCGACACTCGTGAACTTCATCGCCGGAGCGGCCCTGCTGTGGGTGGCATGGCTGATCAAACTCGCCGTGGCCGGGGCCGGCAACCCCCTTCCGGCGCAGTGGTGGTACTACCTTGGCGGCCCGCTCGGCTGCATCTTCATCGGCATCGGCGCCCTCCTGGTCCGCAGCCTGGGCGTGCTGGTCACCGGCCTCGGCATGATCGCCGGCCAGCTGCTGGGGTCCCTCGGCCTGGATCTCATATTGCCGGTGCCCGGAACGGTGATCGCCCTCCCGACGGTCCTCGGCACCATCCTGACGCTCGGCGCCATCGTCCTGGCCACCCTGCCCTGGCCCAAGGGCGCGCTGAAGCGGTAGCGGGCCGGTAGGCTTGGAGTTTGCATTGCATTGTTCGTATCGTCCCGGCCGGCAACCAGCCGGCGTCCCGGGGCCAACACCACGGACCGCACCCAGCGGCCCTGTAGAAAATTGGAGTTCCCATGGCAGCAAAATCCGTCCTCGACCAGATCATTTCCCTCGCCAAGCGCCGGGGATTCGTTTTCCAGGCCGGTGAAATCTATGGTGGCTCCCGTTCTGCGTGGGACTACGGCCCGCTCGGCGCCGAGCTCAAGGAAAACATCAAGCGCCAGTGGTGGCAGTCCGTGGTCCGCGGCCGCGACGACGTCGTAGGCCTGGATTCCTCCGTCATCCTGCCCCGTCAGGTGTGGGAGGCCTCCGGCCACGTCGACGTGTTCTCCGACCCGCTGGTGGAGTGCCTGTCCTGCCACAAGCGTTACCGCGCGGACCACCTCGAGGAAGAGTACGAGGAGAAGAAGGGCCGTCCCGCCGAGAACGGCCTCAAGGACATCGCCTGCGCCAACTGCGGCACCCGCGGCCAGTGGACTGAGCCGCATGAATTCTCCGGGCTGCTCAAGACCTACCTTGGCCCCGTCGCCAGCGAAGAAGGCCTGCACTACCTGCGGCCCGAAACGGCCCAGGGCATCTTCGTGAACTTTTCCAACGTCCTGACCACCTCGCGGAAGAAGCCGCCCTTCGGCATCGGCCAGATCGGCAAGTCCTTCCGCAACGAGATCACGCCCGGAAACTTCATCTTCCGCACCCGCGAGTTCGAGCAGATGGAGATGGAATTCTTCGTCGAGCCCGGCACCGACGAGCAGTGGCACGAGTACTGGATGAAGGAACGCATGTCCTGGTACACGGGCCTGGGCATCCGCGAAGAGAACCTGCGCTTCTTCGAGCACCCGCTGGACAAGCTCAGCCACTACTCCAAGGGCACCACGGACATCGAATACCGTTTCGGATTCCAGGGCTCGGAGTGGGGCGAGCTCGAGGGCATCGCCAACCGCACCGACTTTGACCTCTCCACCCACGCCAAGGCCTCCGGCGCGGACCTGAGCTACTTCAACCAGGCCACCAACGAACGCTACACCCCGTATGTGATCGAGCCCGCGGCCGGCCTCACCCGTTCGTTTATGGCCTTCATGATCGATGCCTACACCGAGGACGAGGCCCCCAACGCCAAGGGCGGGGTGGACATCCGCACCGTGCTCAAGCTCGATCCGCGCCTGGCGCCGGTGAAGGCGGCCGTGCTGCCGCTGAGCCGCAACGAGGACCTGTCCCCGAAGGCCAAGGACCTCGCAGCGCAGCTGCGCAAGAGCTGGAACATCGAGTTCGACGACGCCGGCGCCATCGGCCGCCGCTACCGCCGCCAGGACGAGATCGGCACCCCGTTCTGCATCACCGTGGACTTCGACACGCTCGAGGACCAGGCCGTCACCATCCGCGAACGCGACACCATGAGCCAGGAACGCGTCTCCCTGGACAAGGTGGAGGGTTACCTGGCCGCACGGCTGATCGGCGCCTGAACATGGCCATCGCATACCGGGAATGGCGGGAAGGCGACGACCTCGCGCTGCTGGAAATCTGGGGCGGCCCTGAGACCGTCCAGGCCGGACAGTTCCGCGGGACGCTGTCGCCCTCGGGCAATTCCCCATGGCGCCGCTGCATCGTGGCCGAGGACGTTGTGGACGGTGTCGCCATTCCGGTGGCGGCCGCCGTGGTCCACGAGGCCTCGCTGCACCCTGAACGGCTCTGGGCGTATGTCGAGGTCGCCCGGGACCACCGCCGCGCCGGCCTCGGGTCCACACTGCTGACCATGCTGCGGCACGAGGCCGCCCAGGCGCCGTCGGGCGTGTCCAGACTGCGCTGCAAAGTGGAGCCGGGCACCCCCGGTGCGGCGTTTGCCGAGGCCGCGGGCCTGGCCCCGATCCAGCGCTCCCGCCTCGTCGTCGTTGACCCGGCTCCGCTCAAGCTGCCGGTGTTCGGCGACGGTTCGGAGTCCGCGGCCACCGACCAGGTCGAAGACCTGGCCACGGGCTCGGTGGAGCTCAGCGACGTCGTGGGACGCTACTACACCGCCGTGCACGGCTGGGACAGCCCGGGGGAGCTGAGCGTCGCCGCGGTGCAGCGCCTGTTCCTGGATGACCTCAGCGGCGCCCACGGAGCGATTGTGCTGCGGGCGCCCAAGGCCAGTGCCTTCGGACACGGCATCGCGGCCAGCCGCAAGGGCCGGCTGGAGGGGTTCGCCGTCAGCTACGCCCAGGGAATTCCGGGAGCCGACGGTGGCGCCGATGCCGGTGCGCCCTCGACCACTGAGCCAACTGAGGTGTTCCTCGGGCACGAGCCCAAGCTTGGCGCGGACGAGGCCAAGGCCGCCGTCCGGGACCTGTTGGCCCTGATCGCTTACCAGCACCCGGTGATGCTCGAACTGGACGACGCAATGACCGCCCTGCGCACCGTCGTCGAACCGCTGCTCGAGAGCGGCAAGGCCCATGTCCAGGGCTCGGAAACGCTCGTCGTCTCCGACCCGGCCTAGGCCTTAACCCGACTGACCCGCAGCTGTAGCCGTATAAAGCTTGATAACGGCCACGGCTGCGGGTCAGCATGCGTTAAAGCAGTTATTTGGGCATCACCGGCGGCACGAAGTCGAAGGTCATGCCCAGCAGCCAGACGAGCAGCAGGACCACTGGCAGGTGGAAGACGAACTGCAGGAAGGTGAAGCCCACCAGGTCCCGGGCGCGCAGCCGCAGCACCGCGAGCAGCGGCAGCATGAAGAACGGGTTGACCAGGTTCGGCAGCGCCTCGGCGATCTTGTAGATCTGCACGGTCCAGCCGAGGTTCATCTGCACGTCGGTGGCCGACTGCATCACGTAGGGCGCCTCCACCAGCCATTTTCCGCCTCCGGAGGGGACAAAGATGCCGAGTACAGCCGTGTAGAGGGCAATGACGACGGCGAAGCCGCCGCCGCTGCCGATGTCCGAGAAGAACGCCGCGAGGTGGGTGGAGAGGCTCATGCCACCGGTTCCCGTGGCCTTGGTCAGGATGGCCGCCATCGCCGCATACAGCGGGAACTGCACGAGGATGCCCGCGGTGGCCGGGACGGCCTTCGTTACGGCCTGCAGGAAGTTCCGCGGCGTCCCGTGCAGGACCAGGCCCAGGATGAGGAACACCAGCAGGTAGCCGTTGAGGCTGCTGACCACGCTGAGGAACGGCTTGGTGAGGAACTGCGAGACGAGCCAGCCGAGCGTGAGGACGCCCGCCAGGATCGGCAGGCCCCGGCTGTATTCGAGCCATTCGCCCGGCCGGGAACGCGGCGCGGACTCGGCCGGCTCGTCGTCCAGGTCTACGCCCAGGTCCTCTGCGGTGCGGATCGAGCCGCCCTGGGGCGCGGAGAAGTGCGCAATCACGGTGGTCAGGGCGATCAGGATGGCCAGCGTCAGCAGCGACTGCCAGGTAAAGATCGTGGTGCCGAAGTCCAGGATGCCCGTGATCTTCAGCAGCGCCGGCGGCAGCGACGCGGCCGTGGCCTGCAGCTGCGCGGCAGAGGAGGACAGCCCCAGTGCCCAGACGGCGCCGAGGCCCATGAACGCCGCCGAGGCCCATGAACGCCGCCGCGCCCAAGGCACGGTAATCCACCGTCAGGTCCTTGCGGCGGGCAATCGCGCGGGCCAGCAGTCCGCCGAAGATCAGGCTGAGCCCCCAGTTGAGGAAGGACACGGACATGGCGAGCACGGCCACGAAGCTCACCGCGGTCCGCGCCGTTGACGGCACGAGCGCCAGCCTGTTGATCAGTCTCGCCACGGGCGGGGAGGTGGCCACGACGTAGCCGGTGAGGACCACCATGGCCATCTGCAGGGTAAAGGCCGTCAGGTCCCAGAAGCCGTTGCCGAACGAGTCGGCGATTGCCTGGGGCGTGGCGCCGATGGCGAGTGCGGCCACCGCGATGATGACGACGCCGGCGAGGGCGAAGATGTAGGCATCCGGGAACCACCGCTCCGTCCATGCCGCCATGCGTTGGGCTATCCGTGCGAGACCGCGTTCTTCGGTTCCGCTCTTGGTCACGACTGTGCTTGCCACAGGTGTCCCTCTCCATTGAGTGCTTTTTGTACCCCATGGAGTTTAGTCAAGACGATGGCGGAAGTAGGGCTTATCGGCGCTTGGCACCTGCGCGCCGGGGGCCGTCGGCCTTGTCGAGCCGGCGTCTTTCCTCCTCAGTCGGGGCGCCGCCGCCGAGACCGGCCGGCATCCACCAGGCCCCGGGGGCCGGTCGCAGGGGGAAGTCGGCGATGCCGGCGTCGATCCCGTCCTGCAGGGTCTTGGCCAGGCGCGCCGTGGCGGTCCGGGCGTCGTCGGACGGGTCCGGGAGTGAGCCCGGAAGGATCGGCTCGCCGACGTGGATGCGGACCGGGGCGCGCCAGGCGCGCCGCGGCGAGAAGGCATGGTGGCGGGTCATCAGCCGGTGGGCGCCCCAGACGGAGACCGGGATGATCGGCACGCCGGCCTCGGCGGCCATCCGCACCGCACCGGTCTTGCATTCGCGCACCGTGAAGCTTCGGCTTACGCCGGCCTCGGGCAGGACGGCGACGTATTCGCCCTCCCTAAGCCGGGCGACGGCGGCGTCGTAGGCGTGTGCTCCCGATCCGTACCCGACCACCACATGCCCGGCGGCGCTGACCGCGGGGCCGGCAAACCAGTGGTCGGCGGCGCCCTGCGTGATGAGGAAACGCAGCTGGGCCCGGTTGTGCCACCACAGCAGCATCTCGGCAAAGGCAAAGTCGAGGTAGCCGAAGTGCGTGATCGCGACCACGGCGCCCTGGCCGGGCACCACCGGGCGGGACGGGAGGCGGGTTGATGCGCTTCGGGTTGAGGCAGTGGGCGGCCCGGGCTGGGGCAGGTGCTCCCGCCCCGTGACGAGGACGCGGATCCGGAACAGCCAGCGCAGCGCCAGCCCGGTGCGGACAATGAAACGGTAGAACCGGTCGCTGGGCTCCGGCCGCCACTTCACGGGCCGCCAGCCCAGCCAGTGCCGGGCACCTGCCGGGCCGCGCACGTCAGTGTCCGCCCACCCGCCGCCGGGGCGGCCAGGGCAGGAAGCCGGAGGTGGAGTCGATGTATTCCTTGTACCCGGGACGCGCGGACATTGCCTTTTCCGTCAGCGGCTTCCCGGTCTTGCCGGCGAGCGTCCAGATCATCAGGGCGGGGGAGAGAACGGTCAGGACACCCGGCCAGGAATCGGCCGCCACCAGGAACAGCCCTGCCCAGACGGCGGCGTCGCCGAAATAGTTGGGGTGGCGGGTGTAGCGCCACAGTCCGGTGTTGAGGACGGTGCCGCGCCTGGCGGGATCGGCCTTAAACTGCGTCAGCTGCCAGTCGCCGACCGTCTCGAACACGAAGCCAAGGATCCAGAGCAGGACGCCGGCGAACGCCAGCCAGCCCAGGCTTCCCGTGGCGAACATGCCGACCTGGATGGTGAGCGAGACGAAGAACATCACCAGCCCCTGGGGCAGGTAGACCCGCCGCAGGGCATAGACGTGGCGTGATCCGGGCGCTCCGGCGAGCATGTCCACGTAGCGCGGGTCCTCGTGGCCGCCGCGTGCGCGTGCCCCGATGTGGACGGCGAGGCGGATGCCCCACACGGCGACCAGGGCTAGCAGCAGCAGCCGCCTGCCGGCGTCGCCGTATCCGGCCGAAAGCACCCAGGAGATGCCGGCCACCACCACGAAGCCCAGACCCCAGACGGTGTCGATGACGGAGTGCCGGTTCTGCCGCACGGCAACCGCGAAAGTCACCCCGAGCAGCACCACGAGTCCCACGATGACCCAGGGCAGGCTGCCAAGGAAGGCATCGAGCGGGAACGGCGGCATCACAACACCACCGGCATACGCGTTCCGGCCGCCGGCGGGGCTCCGCCGAGGGCGCTGCGCAATGCGTCCCTGGCGCCGGAAACATCGGCCTCCGTTGCCTCGCCGAAAGCGTCCAGGACGAAACCGTTCGCAAGCACGTTCCACAGTGCCAGCCGGCGGATCATGAAATGGCCGGCTTCCTTGAGCGAGACGTAGTCA
Organism: Arthrobacter sp. 05T410; assembly: GCF_056396505.1. NCBI lineage: Bacteria > Bacillati > Actinomycetota > Actinomycetes > Micrococcales > Micrococcaceae > Arthrobacter > Arthrobacter sp. 05T410. The sequence continues at coordinate 301,251 of NZ_JBFTLP010000002.1, forward strand.
ACGGACGCGGCGACGCCCTCGGCGCGCCGGGCGTAGTCCAGTGAGTTCGCCGGGCTGGTCCAGCGGTCCTCGGTCCCGTGGACGATCAGGACGCGGCGGCCCGCGACAGGCTGGACCGAAGTCTTGTGGTTCAGCCACGGCGCGAGCGCGACGACGGCTTCGACCTGCGGGTCGTCGGCCACGCACAGCGCCGTGAGACCGCCCATGGAGTGGCCCAGCAGGTACACCGGCACGCCGGGATGTTCCTGGCTGATCCGGGCGAGCGCCCAGCGGGCATCGTGAACGGGGGACATGTCCTCCCCGTTCCAGCCGCGGTAGCGGTTGCGCAGGGTCCACGCGGCCAGCCCGTGCGGGCCGCCCTGCCTGTGCAGCGCCCGGGCGAAGGGCACCATCCGGGCCGGACTCAGGTGCCGGCCGCGGACAGCGTCAAAACTGTCGGCCCGACCGCCGTGCAGGATCAACACGACTCCGCGGGTCTCCCCGGCGGCTTCGGCGATGGTCAGCACGGCTTTGGCGGCGGGCCCGGAACGGCCCGCCTCCGGCTCGCGGTCGTCGAGTTTGCGCATTGCCACGTATGTGTCCTTCCGGTCCTTCGTCCGTCAATTACCAACCATAGGTTGCGGCCCGGTCCCGTCAAGGCCGGTGGTCCCTAGTGTGGATTCGGAGCCGGCGCCCCCGGTGATGGGTGCGGCCGGCATGCGTGCATTTGCTGGCGCCCTTGACGGGGAAATGCGGGAAGAGTAGGCATGAGCAGGTAAACCTCCGGGCGCCACGCCGGCTGGGAGCGCAGAGAACCGTCCGGTCGAATCTCACGACGAAATCGACGGTATACAAAATGAACGGAACACAGTTCGATAGCCTGCGCGGGCAAGTCCGCGGGCAGATCATCACGCCCGGCGACGCCGGCTACGACGCGGCACGGGCAGTCTTCAACGGCATGATCGATAAAAGGCCGGCAGCGGTGGCCCAGGTATCCCAGGTGGCCGATGTCATCTCCTGCGTCAACTTCGCCCGGGACAACTCCCTGGACCTGGCGGTCCGCGGTGGAGGACACAGTGCCCCGGGCTTTGGCACGTGGGATGACGCCCTGGTCATCGATTTCTCCAACATGACCGGCGTCCGGGTTAATCCGGCAGCCGCGACGGCGCGCGCGGAGCCGGGTGCGACGTGGGCCGACTTCAACCACGCGACCCATGCCTTCGGGCTGGCAACTCCCGGCGGCATTGTCGGCTCGACCGGCATCGCCGGGTTGACCCTCGGCGGCGGCATTGGATACCTGAGCCGCAAGTATGGCCTCAGCTGCGACAACCTCCTCTCTGCCGACGTCGTCACGGCCGAGGGAAAATTCCTTACCGCCAGCGAAAGCGAGAACGAGGACCTGTTCTGGGCGTTGCGCGGCGGCGGCGGGAACTTCGGCGTCGTGACGTCGTTCGAGTACCGGATGCACCCCGTGGACATGGTCCACGCCGGCATCATCATTTACCCCATCGAGCATGCCGAGACGGTGGCGCGGTTTTACCGGGACTACATGGCTACCGCCCCTGAAGAGTTTGGCGCGTTCCTGGGCTTCCACCAGGGTCCTCCTGTTCCGTTCCTGCCCGAGGAATGGCATGGCAAACCGGTGTGCGTCATCGTCGGCATGTGGACCGGTGATCCGGCGGAAGGTCCGGCACGCTGGCAGCCGTTCCTGGACGCCGCGCCGGCGGCGGGATCCATGGTGGGACCAATGCCGTACCCCGCCTTGAACTCGGCTTTCGACCCGCTGCAGCCCCCTGGCATGCAGGCCTACTGGAAAGCGGATTTTCTGGCGGAACTGAACGACGGTGCCATCGCGGCGCACATCGAACACGGCAGCAAGGTCCCCAGCGTGCAGACCGCGGTACACATCTACCCCATCGATGGTGCGGTCCAGCGGGTGGGCGCGACGGACACGGCGTTCGCCAACCGGAACGTGAAGTTTTCGCCCGTGATCGCGGCGCAGTGGATGGACCCCGCGGAAAACGAGGCAAACATCGCGTGGGTGAGGGACTACGCGGCCGCGCTGCGGCCCTATTCTGCCCCCGGCGGCTACATCAACTTCATGGATGGCGATGACCTGCCCAGGGTTGCGGAGAACTACGGGGAGAACTACAAGCGGCTGAGGGAGGTCAAAGCCAAATACGATCCGCAGAACCTCTTCCACGTCAACCAGAACATCGCGCCGGTGTAAGCGCGGCGTCATCGGTCCTGAGCGGAACCGCCCACGCCGTAAAGTTTTCGGCATGAGGTTGAACTGCTGATGGGCGCCGGACACTCGCACTCCCACAACGAACATCCGGAGCCGACGCCTCAAATGTTGGCTGCGCGGAAGAAGGCCAACTGGATCCTGGCTGCCATCCTGATCCCGCTGACGCTGCTGACCCTGGCGGCCATGGCCTTCATGTGGCCGTCGGGAAGCAAGGAAGGCATCACGCTGGCCAGCCCGTACGCGGCGGCCCCGGGGGTGACGTTTGACACCGGCAAGATCCAGCGGGTCGTCGTCGGCAGCTGTTCGGATATCCAGGCCGGCGGTGACGCCGCCCAGCAGGGCACCTCCGGTTCCGGCGCCGCGCCGCAGCCGCCGAACGAGGGCTCTCAATGCACGTTCGCCTACACTGAGCCGGACAAGGGCGGCAACCCGGTGAAAGTGGTCATCAACCCTGACGTCGCGAAGTCCCACGGCGTGAAGCCCGGGGACGGGATCCGCTACCTGAACCTCTCGAAGGTGCAGGACGCCGAGGGCCAGGGCGCGCCGGCCTATGTCTTCGTCGACTTTGTCCGGACCCTGCCCATCATCTTCCTGGCCGTGCTCTACGCCGTCGTGGTGATCGCCGTGGCGCGCTGGCGCGGACTGCGGGCCCTGATCGGGCTTGTCGGCGCGTACGTTGTGCTTGTCTCGTTCATGCTGCCCGGGCTGGTCGAGGGCAAGCCGCCGCTGCTGCTGGCTCTCGTGGGATCCACGGTGATCATGATCGGGGTGCTCTACTTCGCCCACGGCTTCTCCGCCCGCACGTCGACGGCGCTGCTCGGGACGATGTTCGGCCTCGCTATTACGGCGCTGCTGGCGGCCTGGGCCACCGACGCCGCCAACCTCGCCGGTGTGGGCAGCCACGACGCTGCCACCCTGACCAACATCTCGGACAACATCTCAATCTCCGGCATCATCCTGTGCGGACTGATCATTTCCGGGCTGGGCGTGCTCAACGACGTCACCATCACGCAGTCCTCGGCCGTCTGGGAACTGTGGGAACTCGCCCCCGAAACCAGCGCCCGGCAGCTCTTCACGTCCGCCATGCGGATCGGCCGGGACCACATCGCCTCCACCGTCTACACCATCGCGTTTGCCTACGCCGGCGCGGCCCTGCCGGTGCTGATCCTGGTCATGCTCTACGAGCGGCCGCTCGGGGACGCCCTGACCAGCGCCGAACTCTCCGAGGAAGTCATCCGCACCCTCGTCGGCTCCGTGGGCCTCGTCCTGGCCGTGCCGGTCACCACCCTCATCGCCGTGCTGGTGGTCAAGGCCACCGGCATCAGGGGTGGTGCGGTGGCAGGGCCCGCGTCGGAACGGACTCCGTCGGATCGGGGCAGGCCGGTAGGGCCCGCGTCGGACCGGATCGCGCCGGATGGGGCCGCCCCGGATTGGGGCGGGTCCGACCCGGGCGGGTCCGACGGCGCCGGTGCTGCCACGCGCCGCGGGCGGCGGGCCGCACTGCGGGGCTGACGAGGAATCTGCAGGCACCCCGAACGCCGCCAGATCGGGAAGATTTCCACATAGCCGGAGCGGGACCGGGCCGATTTGCCCGTCTTTGAGACAATGGTCGGGTGACTGTTGTAGCAACCCCTCCCGCCCCCAAGCTGGAACTCCCGCCCCTGAAGCTGGGCCCGATCACGGTGGACACCCCCGTGATCCTGGCTCCCATGGCGGGCATCACCAACTCCGCCTTCCGCAGACTGTGCCGTGAATACGGCGGCGGCCTGTACGTGGCGGAGATGGTCACCTCGCGCGCCCTCGTCGAGCGCACGCCGGAGTCGCTGCGCATCATTTCGCACGACGACGACGAAAAAGTCCGTTCCGTCCAGCTGTACGGCGTGGACCCCGTCACCGTCGGCCAGGCCGTCCGGATGCTGGTGGAGGAGGACCGGGCGGACCACATCGACCTCAACTTCGGCTGCCCCGTGCCCAAGGTCACCCGGCGCGGCGGCGGATCGGCCTTGCCGTGGAAGATCGACCTCTTCACCTCCATCGTCCAGACCGCGGTGAAGGAAGCCTCCAAGGGCAATGTCCCGTTGACCATCAAGATGCGCAAGGGCATCGACGAGGACCACCTGACCTACCTCGATGCTGGCCGGATTGCCCGCGATTCCGGCGTCGCAGCCGTCGCCCTTCATGGCCGCACGGCCGCCCAGTTCTATTCCGGCCAGGCCGACTGGTCCGCCATCGCCCGGCTGCGCGAAGCCCTGCCGGACATTCCCGTTCTCGGCAACGGAGATATCTGGTCCGCGGAGGACGCGGTCCGGATGGTCCGCGAAACGGGTGTGGACGGCGTCGTCGTCGGCCGTGGCTGCCAGGGCAGGCCCTGGTTGTTCGGCGACCTCATGGCCGCGTTCGAAGGCAGCGACCAGCGGCACCGGCCGGACCTGCGCCAGGTTGCCGAGAGCGTGTACCGGCACGCTGAGCTCATGGTCGAAACGTTCGGGGACGAGGGCAAAGCCCTGCGCGAAATCCGCAAGCACATTGCCTGGTACTTCAAGGGCTACGTGGTCGGCAGCGAACTGCGGACCAAGCTGGCGCTCGTCACCAGCCTGGAGGTGCTGCGCGGCACCCTGGACCAGCTGGACCTCGACTCGCCGTATCCCGGAGGCGACGCCGAGGGTCCGCGCGGCCGCGCTGGTTCGCCCAAAAAACCGGCCCTGCCAAAGGACTGGCTGCTGAACCGGACGCTGGATGACGCCCAGACCCGCGATATTTCCTTCGCCGAACTGGATGTCTCCGGTGGCTGAGACCCGGACCACCGCGCCCGTCCTGGACGGGTATACCTCCCGCGACTGGGCCCGCTGGGTCGAGGAGCCGCCCAAGAGCACCTACCGCTCGGACTTCGAGCGTGACCGTGCAAGGGTCCTGCACTCCTCGGCGCTGCGCCGGCTCGGCGCGAAGACCCAGGTGGTGGCCCCGGATACCGACGACTTCGTCCGGACCCGGCTCACGCACAGCCTCGAAGTTGCCCAGGTGGGCCGCGAACTGGGCCGTGCGCTGGGCTGTGACCCCGACGTCGTGGACACCGCATGCCTCAGCCACGACCTCGGCCACCCGCCTTTCGGCCACAATGGCGAAGCCGCCCTCAACGAGGTGGCGCACGGGATCGGCGGCTTCGAAGGCAACGCCCAGACGCTGCGGCTGCTGACCCGGCTGGAGCCAAAGGTCCTCGCCGCCGACGGCCGGCCGGCCGGCTTGAACCTGACCCGGGCCAGTCTCGATGCCGCCGCCAAATACCCGTGGTCCGCGGTAAACGCCCCGGTCATCCACGGGGAGCGGACCAGCAAGTTCGGTGCCTACGAGGACGACCTCCCCATCTTCGACTGGATCCGCGACGGCGCCCCGGAACGCCGGTCCTGCCTCGAAGCGCAGGTCATGGACCTGGCGGACGATATCTCCTACTCGGTGCACGACGTCGAGGACGCGATCGTGGCAGGGCATTTCCAGCTGCGCTGGATGGACAACCCGGACCACCGCGCCCGCGTCGTCGGCTACGCCAAGCAGTGGTACCTGCCGCACAACGATCCCGCCGCGATCGACGCCGCCCTGGCCCGGCTGGAGGCCACGGATGTCTGGGTGCGCGAGGCCGACGGCAGCCGCAAAGCCATGGCGGCGCTCAAGGACATGACCAGCCAGCTCATCGGCCGCTTCTGCCAGAGCGCGCTGGAGGCCACCCGCACGGTCTACGGTCCGGAAAACCTGACCCGCTACAACGCGGAGCTGATCGTTCCGGATGAAACCGTGATGGAAATCGCGGTCATGAAGGGCCTGGCCACCACCTTCGTGATGACCACCGAACACCGGCAGCCCATCTACGAGCGTCAGCGTGAGGTCCTGCATGCCCTCGTCACCGCGCTCAGCGCCACGGGGGACCGCCATCTGGAACCGATGTTCGCCGCCGACTGGCTCGACGCGGGCGACGACGCCGCGCGGCTGCGTGTCGTCATCGACCAGGTCGCGTCGTTGACGGACGGCTCGGCGCTGGCCATGTACGAGCGTCTCGTGGGCAGCCTGCCGTCGCTGTGGTGAGGGCCCCCATGGCCGGCCCGTCGGCGTCGTACCCGGGGACTAGGATGGCAATGTGGCCGGCCTGATCAAACGCGAAGACATCGATGAAGTACGCCAGCGCACCGACATCAAGGAAGTCGTCGACGGTTACGTGACGCTCAAGGGAGCCGGGCTCGGGTCCTACAAGGGTCTGTGCCCCTTCCACGACGAGCGTTCTCCATCTTTCACCGTTCGACCCCAGGTTGGCCGGTACCACTGCTTTGGCTGCGGCGAGGACGGCGACGTCATCTCCTTCGTCCAAAAGCTGGACCACATCTCCTTCCACGAGGCCGTGGAGAAGCTGGCCCACCGGATCGGCTTCGAGCTCCACTACGAGGACGGCGGCTCCGGGCCCAACCGGGAGGACATCGGCCGGCGCCAGCGGCTGCTGGACGCGCACAAGGTGGCCGACGAGTTCTTCCGTGCCCAGCTGCTCACCCCCGGCGCCGCTGAGGGCCGCAACTTCCTCTACGGGCGCGGCTTCGACCGTGCGGCGGCCGAACAGTTCGGCGTGGGCTACGCGCCGCAGGGCTGGGACTCGCTCCTCAAGCACCTCCGCGGCCGCGGCTACACGGACCCGGAACTCAAGCTGACCGGCATGTTCTCTGAAGGCGGCCGGGGGATCTATGACCGTTTCCGCGGCCGGCTGATCTGGCCCATCCGGGACATCGCCGGCGACACCATCGGCTTCGGTGCCCGCAAGCTCTACGAGGACGATCAGGGCCCGAAGTACCTGAACACCCCCGAAACCGCGCTCTACAAGAAGTCCCAGGTCCTTTACGGAATCGACCTCGCCAAGCGCAACATCGCCAAAGACCGCCAGCTCGTGGTCGTGGAAGGCTACACCGACGTCATGGCCTGCCACCTGGCCGGCATTCCGACGGCGGTAGCCACGTGCGGGACCGCCTTCGGCACCGAGCACATCAAGATCGCCCGCCGGTTGCTCTCCGACGACGGCAGCGGGGGAGAGGTCATCTTTACGTTCGACGGCGACGCCGCCGGGCAGAAGGCGGCCCTGCGCGCCTTCGAAGAGGACCAGCGGTTTGTCGCACAAACCTTCGTGGCGGTCGAACCCAACGGCGCGGACCCCTGCGAACTGCGCCAGTCCAAGGGCGACTCCGCCGTCCGGGATTTGATCGGTAGCCGCCGCCCGCTGTTTGAGTTCGCCATCCGGGCCACCCTGAAGCGGCACAATCTGGACACGGTCGAGGGCCGGATCGCTGCCCTGCGTGAATCCGCGCCCGTGGTGGCGCAGATTCGCGACGCCGGAATCCGTCCAGCCTATGCCCGGGAGCTCGCCGGCTGGCTGGGGATGCCGGTCGAGGAGGTCAGCAGGGCCGTCGGCGCGGCGACCAAACGCGCCGCACAGGCTGCATCGGCTCCGCCGGGCGGCGGCCAGGCCCAGAGTCACGGGCAAGGGGGCGGGCAGGGGTATGCAGGGTCCGGCCGCGGCTTTGCCGGGACCGCGCCCGGCGTTGCCCCCTTGCCGCCGTCGGCCGTACTCCCGTCCTTCAACCGCCCTGATCCCCGGGACCCCGTGGCCGCGATGGAGCGCCAGGCGCTCGAGGTCGCGCTGCAGGAACCCGGCATGCTCGAGGGCGAGACTTGGCAGCGCTTCTCGGAGGCGCGGTTCTCCACACCCGCCTATCTCGCCATCCACGAGGCCATCCGGGCCACCGGACTCGGGTTTTCGGGGGATCCGGTGCGCTGGGTCGAGCAGCTGCTGCAGGAGGTCCCTGAGCCCCTGCGCCCGCTCGTGTCCGAGCTCTCCGTGGTGCCCCTGCCGGCCAACACCCCCGAAGGCGTCCTGCGCTACTGCAAGGACATCCTCGCCCGCTTGTTCGAGCTCCAGATCACCCGCGTCAAGGCCGAGAAGATGGGCCAGCTGCAGCGTCTGGACGCCTCGGCCGACCCCGAGGAATTCCAGCGGCTGAATCGCGAACTCATGCAACTTGAGATGCAGCGGCGGTCCCTGCGCTCGGACGCCTGAGCCGCCGATTTCGTTTCCCGGGCTGGTGTTTGCTAGGCTTATACCCGCTTCATTCCTCCTTAGCTCAATTGGCAGAGCATTCGACTGTTAATCGAAGGGTTGCTGGTTCAAGTCCAGCAGGAGGAGCGCGCAGTCCCCGTTCCGGGTTCCGGAACGGGGACTTTTTTATACCCGGAGGGGGTATTTCGCGACTGGCAGGCGCTGGCCCCGTGGCCGATTTCCCTACCGGCAAAACCTTTGCTAATGTCGTACCTGCTTCATTCCTCCTTAGCTCAATTGGCAGAGCATTCGACTGTTAATCGAAGGGTTGCTGGTTCAAGTCCAGCAGGAGGAGCGGACAGGTCCCGCGGCCGGTGAAAACCAGCCGCGGGACCTTTTTTATTTCCTCTTTTTGTTGCCCCGTCAATGGCCAGGACTTTCCGCCGGGGAACGCACTGGCGGGCAGTTCAGGGGCTCAGACGAAGTACATTTCCACCTGAAGGAAGCGCTGGGCCTCGGCGACCGCTGCCTGGAAGGCCTCCAGCTCCGTGGGGGACTTCCGAGGTTCCCGCGGGTGCCATTCATGCGGCGCCGAGTGCACCTGGGTGAATCCGCCGCCCGGGGGCGCATAAAAGATGCCGAACCGTTGCACCGGCCATTCCGGGGAAGATTCCGGTGCCACGAGGAGGGCGGAGTCATATGCGGGGTTGTACCACTGGGCGATTGGGCGGCGGCGGTCTTCGGTGAACAGGCCGGCGGCGAACAGGGCGGCCGACTGCGGACTGGTCTGAGCGCACAAGCGATCCCACCACAGGGGCAGGATTCCGGCGTCGCACCGCTGCCAAGTGGCCGGAAGGGGCTGGTGATCCTGCCTGTCGGGCATGAAATAACTTTATCGCCCGGCGCGGACGTCGAACAGGGCGCGACGGGGCGCAAGGGCTGCAGGCCACGGCCAGGGCTGCGTGGGCGGCTGGGCGGGGCCATAGGGCAGAGGCCAGAGTGCAGGCCATGTTGGCGGAGCGACGGGCCAGAGGGCAAGAGCTGCAGGGTCGCAGGGATGCGCGGGCGTGCAGGTTTACTGGTGCAGGGGTGCAGGGGTGCAAGGTGTGGCTGGGCAGCGCCACAGGCACAGGGCCGGGCAACGGTGCCCGCTGAACTGGGCTGTCCGGGGGACATGCTCAGTGCTGGCGGGATGCCCTTGGGGACATGTCCAGTGGTGGTCCTGGCGGATGGACATAGTGCCAATATGTCCAGCCCCGGGCGCCAAGAATGGGCATGTCCCGTGGGGGAGGCCGTGAAGAATGGGCATGTCCCGCGGGGGAGGCCGTGAAGAATGGGCATGTCCCGTGGGGGAGGTCGCGATGAATGGGCATGTCCCCCCCGGGGAGGGCCCGGCTACTGGATCGGTGGCACCGTGCTGGGCCGAACAACCAGCCACAGTGCAGCGGCCGCCAGAAGGATGCAGACGGCCTGGACGGCGCCCATCGGGGTTGCGGAGCTGACGCCGAGCCAGCCGACCACCGGCGAGACCAGGCCCGCCATCAAGAAGGTCGCCGCGCCGAGAAGTGAAGCCGCGGTTCCGGCCTGCGCTCCGTGTTTGGCCAGGGCCAGGACCTGCACGGTGGGGAAGGTGAAACCGGCGCCCAGGATGTAGAACCACAGCGGCACCAGGACGCCCCACAGCCCGAACCCCAGCTGGTCGAAGACGACAATCAGGACGGCCATGACGAACATCCAGGCCGTGGAACAAGCCAGGATCCACTGCGGCGGGACGCGCTTGATGAGCCGCGCACTGGTCTGCACGCCTGCCACGATGCCCAGCGAGTTGACACCAAAGAGCAGGCCGTACTGCTGGGGCGTGAACCCGTAGACATTCTGGAACAGGAAAGGCGAGGCGGAGAGGTACGTGAAGAGGCCCGCGAAGTTCATCCCGCCCACCAGCAGCAGGCCTACGAAGATCCGGTCGGAGAACAGCACCTTGTAACGCTGGCCCATGGTCATCCCGGTTTTGCCGCGCTGTTCCGGCGGCAGGGTCTCCCGGATCACGAAGAGGGCCGCGATGATGACGCAGGTCCCGTAGGCGGCCAGGAACAAGAAGATGCCGGGCCAGGGCATCAGCAACAGCAGCTGGGAGCCGATGACCGGGGCGAGGATCGGCGCCAGCCCGTTGACCAGAGCCATCCTCGCGAACATCCGCACCATCGCGTAGCCGCTGAACAGGTCACGGACCATGGCCATGGCCACCACGCCGCCCCCTGCAGCCCCGACACCCATGAGGACGCGGAAAAAACCCAGCGTGGCGATGTCCGTGGACTGCGCTGCGCCCAGGGACGCCGCGATGTGGACCGCTGTCGCCACGATCAGGGGCAGTCGCCGGCCGAACTTGTCGCTCAGCGGGCCCACGACCAGCTGTCCCAGCGCGAAACCGATGGTCGTCCCCGTGAGCGTCAGCTGCACCGCGGCCGCGGAGACGCCAAGGCTGTCTTCCAGGGCCGGGAATGCGGGCAAGTAGAGGTCGACCGTGAACGGCCCGAGGGCGGTCAAAGCGCCGAGCGTCAGGATGTAGAGGAATTTACGACGGCGGCTCAGGGAATCACCGGGATTGTGGGGTGTGCTCACAGTGGTCCATCCTAGGGCCCGCCGGGGTGGCCGGCCGGTGGCTGGGCGGGCGCGCCACACCTTGCCCGAAAAGGCCTCCCAAGAGCCTAAATGATAGTTTTGACACCGGGGTCTGTGCGAAGCTGTCCAGACCCGGCAAGCCCGCGCGAGCGGATCGACGGATGGCACCAGTTAGGCGGGACCGATGAGCGGACGTCACAGCGGCGGCACAGGCAGCGGGTTGCGGATTTCCGCGCTGCCGCAAACCCTGAAGATGATCTTCAAGCTGGCGCCCCGGCAGCTCAATGACGAGATTGCTCTGGCCAAGGCCGAAATCAAGCGCAAGGGGGCACAGCTCGGCGTCGCCGGCGCCTTCTTCGCCGTCGCCTTGGTCTTCGTTGGACTCCTGGTGATCGGACTCTTCGTTGCAGCGATCATGGGACTGGCCACCATCATGCCCGCGTGGCTCGCCGCCTTGTTGGTCTCTGCCGTCTGCCTGATTATCGCCGCGATCGGGGCGCTCATCGGGCAGAACAAGTTCAAGAAGCTCATGCCGTTGGTCCCCGAGAACACGATCCGTGGGCTCAAGTACGATCTCGGCATCGCCAAGGAAGGCTCCGCCTTCGACGCCAGGATCCTGGACCCGAGCACCGAGCAGTACAAAGCAGCGAAGGCCGCCAAGGAAGCCGCCGCCGCCAAGGCGACGGCGGAAAAGGAAGCAAAGGCTGCCGCCAAGCCCGACTTCGGGCCGCCGCCCACAGAGGCTGAACTCCGACGCCGGCTGGACCTGCGGCGCACGCACCTTACCGGCGTCCGCGACGACCTCGGCCGCGAACTCGATGTCAAGACCCAGGCCCAAACCCTTCTGTCGGCCGCCCAGGTCCGGCTCCAGGACGGCAAGGAGCAGCTCAGCGACAAGATCGCAGGCTTCCGCGCCTCAGCCCGATCCTCGGCGGGGTCGGCCACATCCGCTGACGGCCAGGGCCTGGCCGACACGATCAAGCGGCGCTGGAAGCCCCTGGCTGTGCTCGCCGCCTCTGGAGCCGCCCTCGCGGTCCTGGTACGCAGGCTGATAAAGGGCTAGACAGATCCCTGAACCTAAACGCCAAACCGTTGCCGTCCACGGAAAGGGGGAATCGATGAAGTTCATCGGCGCCGGCGCCCGCCCCGGGCAGCCCCTCGTCCACCGCGACGCGGTCTTCACGGTTCCCAATGTCCTGACCGTGGTGCGCTTCCTTGGTGTTCCGTTATTCATCTGGCTGGTCCTCTCGGAGCACAAGTACGGCTACGGTGCCGTCGTGCTCGCGGTCATGGCCAGTACCGACTGGGTTGACGGCTACATCGCCCGCCGCTTCAATCAGATGTCCAACCTCGGACGGGTCATGGACCCGATCGCGGACAGGCTTTCCCTGATCGCCGTCGCCGTGACCCTCGTGATCGCAGGCGTCGTCGAGTGGTGGTATCTCGCCGCGCTGCTGGTCCCGGACGCGGTCCTGCTGGCTCTGTCAGTGTTCTATTTCCACGGCCACCCGGATCTGCCGGTGAGCCGCATCGGAAAGATCCGGACGGGCCTGCTGCTGGTGGGCACGCCGCTGCTGGTGCTCTCCAAGCTTCCGGTGCCCGCCGCGGACGTCTATGCCACGGTCGCGTGGATCTTCCTGGGATTGGGGCTCGTGGGGCACTGGATCGCGGCCTACAACTACGTTTGGGCCATCATCGGCAAGGGCAGGCAGCTTCGCGCCAACGACGGCGGCTCCCGCTGATGGTCTGGGTTGCGGTTTTGCTTGCGGTCCTCGGCGCCTTCTGCCTGGCGTTTGGGGCACAGCGCCAGGGCAGTGCGGTCAAGGCCGATACCGGCGGCCTGGCGCTGAGCACCCACGGCCTGCTGCGGCTCGTGCGTAACCCGCGCTGGGTATTCGGGTTCCTTCTGCTGTGCGCCGGGATGGGAATGAACGCGATCGCCCTCGTCATGGCGCCCTTGACGGTGGTGCAGCCGATCGGAGCGATCGCCCTGGTCATCACCACCGTGGTCAACACCAAGGACCAGGGCCTGAGCATGAACCGGGCAACCGTCGTGGCCATCTCGCTCTGCGTGACCGGCTCAGCGCTGTTCGTGCTGCTGGCCGTCACCGTCACGCAGGAGAATCACAACGTCAGCAGCGAGGACGAGCTGACAATCGTGCTGCTCCTGGCCATTGCGGTCGCGGCCTTTGGCACGCTCGCGGTCCTGTTCAGGCACCGCATGAGCGCCTTCGTCTACATCCTCGGCGCCGGCGTCCTGTTCGGCTTCGTTGCTGTGCTGACCCGCATCATTGGCAGGCACCTGCTCGATCCAAATGGGCAGTTCCTGCTGAATGTGCCGTGGTACAGCGTCGTTGCGATTATTGCTGCAGGCGCTCTGGGATCGTGGTTTGTCCAAAACGCCTACTCCAGCGGACCGCCTGACCTCGTGATCGCCGGATTGACGGTGATCGACCCCATCGTGGGCATCGCGATTGGCATCGTGATTCTGGGAGAACTGCGTCCGGATGTCCAACCCGTGACCGCTATTGCCATGGGGACGGCCGCATTGCTTGCTATCGTGGGAGTCATAGCCCTCTCCAGGCACCACCCGGAAGTCACCAAGCGCAAGAAGGACGCGCGGAAGGCAGCGGGCAGGTCCTAGGGCGTCAGTCCAGACTTCGGCTGCAGGCCCGGCGCGCCTGTGCCGACTGCCAGCCGGCCGCCATTGATCCAGCTGTCCGCACAGCGACCACCAGGAGCTCCTCACGTGACCACGTCCGACAACCAGCCACCGCTGACCATCCTGATTGCCGCTGACACGTACCCGCCCCACGTCAACGGCGCCGCCCAGTTCGGCTACCGCCTCGCCAAGGGCATGACAGCCCGGGGTCACGATGTCCACGTCCTGGCGTGCCGCCCGGGCAAGGGCCCGAGCTACAGCGAGTTCAGCGACGAGGCTACCGTCCACCGCCTGCGCTCCCACTCGGTGCCCACGCACGAGTACTTCCGGGTCACCTTCCCCTGGGAGATCAAGAAGGAAATAGGGCTGTTGTTCGACCGCATTCAGCCGGACGTGGTGCACATCCAGAGCCACTACATGATCGGCGAGCACGTCCTGTACGAGGCCGTGAAGCGCGGCATCCGGGTGGTGGCGACGAACCACTTCATGCCCGAAAACCTGAACCCCTTCCTGCCGTTCCCGCAGTGGTTCAAAGACATTGTGGGCCGGATCTCCTGGCGGGACATGGGCAAGGTCATGGGCCAAGCCGACGTCGTGACCACACCCACGCCGCTTGCCGCCAAAGCCATGCACCAGCACGCCTTCCTCCGCCAGGTCCTGCCCCTTTCCAACGGCATCGACGCCGCAGCCTACGAGCTGCATCCCGACGAAACGGTGGAACGCCACGCCAGCCCCACGGTCCTCTTCGCCGGCCGGCTGGCGGAGGAGAAGCACGTGGACGTCCTGATCGATGCCGTCGCCAAGACGCCCAAAGAACTGGACATCCACCTCGAAATCGTCGGCGGCGGAGAAGTCCGCCCTGCCCTGGAGGCGCAGGTCGCCCGGCTCGGACTGAAGGACAGGGTCAGGTTCCTCGGCCTGGCCAGTGACGCCGAACTTCGCACGGCCTACATCACGGCCGATGTGTTCTGCATGCCCGGCACGGCAGAACTTCAGTCCCTCGTGACCCTGGAGGCGATGTCGGCGTCCACGCCAGTCCTGCTGGCCGACGCCATGGCGCTGCCGCACCTGGTCCGCGACGGGGAAAATGGCTATCTCTTTATCCCCAACGACAGCGATGACCTCGCGGCCAAGCTGACGCGCGTGTTCTCGCTGCCCGACCACGAGCGTGATGCGATGGGCAAGACCAGCCGCGAAATGGTGGAAAGCCACGGTATCGCGCGCACGCTGCAGACGTTTGAGGACATCTACCGGGGCGCGAGCTACGACGACCTGGTCCTCTAGGCACACCGCCTGGCAGAACTGCAGCCCCTCCGAACGCTGCAGGTTCCTCGGCGTCCAGTCCAAGAGCACCCGGGTCAGCACCGGCAGGCCGCCTGCCGGTGGCGGCATGCACGTGTGATGCGTCTACTATTGCTAGAGTATTTTTGCCCGGAACCAATCCGGCCCCCGCGGGCCAGGTCTGGCTCCGGGCGCAGGGGGCTATAGCTCAGCTGGTTAGAGCGCGGGACTCATAATCCTAAGGTCCTCGGTTCAAGTCCGAGTAGCCCTACTTTCATTTCTGCGGCGGCCTCCTCATCCGGGTCCGCAACCACGCGAGCCGTGGCTGACGTCCGACGTCGGCCGCGGCTCCCTTTTTGTCGGGCTTCGTTGGGCCGGCACTTGCAGGCGTCCCGATACTGAGATAAGTTACTGATCAGTAACATATTGCCGGCGCGAAGCCCGCGCCCTTTTGGTCCCCGCTGATCGAGTGAAGGAACACCATGTCCAAAGCTGCCATCGACATCCACAACCTGCCCTACGCCGATGGCGATTTCTTTGCGTTCGAGCAGCTGCTCAGCGCCAAGGAGCAGGACAGGCTGGCCGAAGTCCGCGAGTTCCTCACCCGCGAAGTCCGGCCGATCGCCGTCGATTGCTGGAATCGCGCGGAGTTCCCCATGGAGTTGATCCCGAAGCTCGCCGAAATCGACCTGGTCAGCCCCGTCCGGAGGCAGGGCTACTCGAACCTCTTCGCAGGCATCCTGCACGCGGAGGCCACCCGCGCCGACACGTCGATCGCGACGTTCATGGGCGTCCACGACGGGCTCTTCACGGGCTCCATCGAAGCCCTTGCCTCCCAGGAGCAGCAGGACGCGTGGCTTCCCGAGATCTACTCGCTCAAGAAGATCGGCGCCTTCGGCCTCACCGAGCCCCTGGGCGGCTCCGACGTCGCCGGCGGTACGCGCACCACGGCACGGCGCGACGGCGATAACTGGATCCTCAATGGAGCCAAGCGCTGGATCGGCAACGCGACTTTCTCCGACTGGGTGGTCATCTACGCCCGCGATGTCGACGACAACCAGGTCAAAGGGTTCCTCGTGGACACCAAGACCGAGGGATACAGTGCCGTGAAAATCGAGAACAAGATCTCGCTGCGCACGGTGCAGAACGCTGACATCACGCTCGACAACGTTGTGGTGCCGGAGTTCTTCAAGCTCGCCAACGCCAACAGCTTCCGCGACACCAACAAGGTCCTGAAAGTCACCCGCCTGGCCGTGGCCTGGCAAGCCGTGGGCCAGCAGCTCGCGGCCTTCGACGTCGCCCGGCGCTACGCCGTGGAACGCAGCCAGTTCGGCCGTCCGATTGCCTCCTTCCAGCTGATCCAGCACCAGCTCGTGCAGATCCTCGGCAATGCGGTCAGCTCCATGGGCATGATGGTGAGGCTTTCCCAGCTGGAGGACGCGGGGGAGGCGAAGGACGAGCAGTCCGCGCTGGCCAAGGCCTTCACCACCGCGCGGATGCGCGAAAGCGTGGCCCTGGGCCGGAGTATCCTCGGCGGGAACGGGATCGTGACGGACTTCGAGATGGCCAAAGTCTTTGCGGACGCCGAAGCCATCTACTCCTATGAGGGCACGCACGAAATCAACACCCTCGTCACCGGCCGGGCTATCACGGGCATTTCAGCGATCGTCTGACGGGCGCCAAACGGGCGCCAAACGGTCGCCGCGGCTGCCCGCGGGCGTCAATGGACGATCCGCGCATCAAAGACGGCGCCAAATGCTGCATCACGGACCCGGACTCAGGGGCGGGAGCAGAACCGACGGCCGAAGGTCCATCACGAAAGCCAGCGGGTTGACGTAGTCTTCGCCGCGGCGGACGCCCCAGTGGAGGCAGGGCGGGGCCGGGCCGCAGTGGCCGGTCTGCACCTGCCCCAGGACATCGCCCTCCGCCACGGCGGACCCCGCCCTCAGTGAACTCGCCACCGGCTCGAAACTGCTGCGCAGCCCGTTGCCGTGATCGATCGTGATGACCGGCCGGTCCACCACCGTCCCGACAAAGCTCACCGTCCCGGCGGCGGGCGACTTGAGCGGGGCGCCATCGAAGGCCGCCTCAAGATCGACGCCGCGGTGACCGCTGAGCCACGGCTTGGCCGGGGGATCGAAGGCGCGGAGCACCGCCGGCCGCGGGCTCAGCGGCCAGGTCCAGGCAGACGCAGGGACCGGCCCCGCCCTCGGGGAGCCCCGGCCGGAGGAAATCGCAGCCCGGGCGGCAATGGCGGAGTAGCCGGCATCTGTGGGGCCGGAGCGGGCGGCGGCGTAGCCGGCGTCTGTAGCGTCGGCGTCGGCGGCGGAGGCATGGGCAGCGGCGGAGACATCGGCGTCGGCGGTGATGGGGGGAAGTGCCAGGAACGTGGCCAGGAACAATGCCGCCAGGAGCTGTGCCGCCAGGAGCAGGGCCCGCAGGCCAAGTGGGAGCTTCATGGCCCCAGCCTGTCAAGGCAGCACCCCGGGCGGAATCTCCCGCCATGGCTATGTGGATAAGGTGCCCCCGGCCCCCGCCAAAGCCCCCGAACCCCGCACCGCTGCCGCGGCAAAACCGTCCTCCTGGGCGGGGCCGCTGTAGTACACTTGGTGGAGCAGTTTGCTGTGCCCTCACGCTTGTAAGTCGCGATATTCGTGATTGCCGAAGCCGGCACGCCTCATTCAGGGGTGCGGGGGAGCAGCAGCTGACTACGCGTATCCAGCCCTCCTCAAAAGAAGCCTGAAACTTCCGATGCGGAGGACTGCGCCTCCTGCGGTCCGTTCCACATGGCATGTCCATATGGCGCGGATGGGAAGCGCAGTGGATGCCAGGAGCAACGCCCGCCCCGGGCGAATGCTAAACAACCGTCAACTATTGGCAGGGTAAGAGGGCCATGGGCTCTCTCATGAATGACCTGCCGGAAGGAGCGTCGGCATGCCCGTCGTAACTATGCGCCAGCTGCTTGACAGCGGCGTCCACTTTGGACACCAGACCCGCCGTTGGAACCCGAAGATGAAGCGCTTCATCTTCACGGAGCGCAACGGTATCTACATCATTGACCTGCAGCAGTCGCTGTCCTACATCGACCGTGCCTACGAGTTCGTGAAGGCCACCGTTGCACACGGCGGCACCGTTCTCTTCGTCGGCACCAAGAAGCAGGCGCAGGAGTCCATCGCCGAGCAGGCCACCCGCGTTGGCCAGCCCTACGTCAACCAGCGTTGGCTCGGCGGTATGCTGACCAACTTCCAGACGGTCTCCAAGCGCATCCAGCGCATGAAGGAACTCGAAGAGATCGACTTCGACGACGTCGCCGGTTCGGCTTACACCAAGAAGGAACTGCTGCTCCTTCGCCGCGAACTCACCAAGCTGGAAACCAACCTCGGTGGTATCCGCAACCTGACCAAGGCGCCGTCCGCGCTGTGGATCGTTGACACCAAGAAGGAACACCTTGCTGTCGACGAGGCCAAGAAACTGAACATCCCGGTTGTGGCCATCCTGGACACCAACTGCGATCCCGACGAAGTCGACTTCCCGATCCCGGGTAACGACGACGCCATCCGCTCCGTCAACCTGCTGACCCGCGTTGTCGCCGACGCCGTTGCTGAGGGCCTCATCGCCCGTAACCAGCGCGCCACCGGCACCACGGAAGCTCCGGAAGAGCCGCTGGCCGAGTGGGAGCGCGAGCTCCTCGAAGGCAACAAGGCTGAAGCTGCCGCAGCGCCCGCCGCTGAGGCTGCACCGGCTGCTGACGAAGCACCGGCCGCCGAAGCTGCTCCGGCTGCTGAGGAAGCGCCCGCTGCTGAAGAAGCACCGGCCGCCGACGAAGCCAAGTAGTCAGACAAGTAAATCTGGATCTCCCCACATGCGCTCAGCTGCATAGGGGGTACCGACAGGATGGCCGCTCACTGGGTGAGCAGCCGTCCTGTCGGTCCGTACACCACATAAATTTCTAGACAGAGGGGTTCACATGGCGAACTACACTGCCGCTGATATCAAGGCTCTGCGCGAGCGCACTGGCGCCGGCATGATGGATGTCAAGAAGGCTCTTGACGAAGCCAACGGTGACGCCGAGAAGGCCATCGAAATCATCCGCATCAAGGGCCTGAAGGGCGCCACCAAGCGCGAAGGCCGCTCCACCGCCGAAGGCCTGGTTGCCGCCAAGGTCGCCAACGGCGTCGGCGTGATGATCGAAGTCAACTGCGAGACCGACTTCGTCGCGAAGGCTGACAAGTTCATCCAGCTGGCCGACAAGGTCCTGGCTGTGGCCGTCGAGTCCGGCGCTGCCGACCTCGAGACCCTGCTCGCCACCGAGGTCGACGGCAAGCCGCTGTCCGAGGTCGTCATCGAAGAGGGCGCCGTTCTGGGCGAGAAGGTCGTTGTCCGCCGCATCTCCCGCATCGAGGGCGCCACGGTCGACGCTTACCTGCACAAGACCTCCAAGGACCTCCCGGCCCAGGTCGGCGTGCTGTTCGCTGTTGACGGCGAAGGCGAAGCGGCTGCCACCGCAGCCCACGACGTCGCCGTTCACGTCGCCGCCATGGCTCCGAACTACCTCACCCGTGAGGACGTTCCGGCCGAGCTCGTCGAGTCCGAGCGCCGCATCGCCGAGGAAACGGCCAAGGCCGAGGGCAAGCCCGAAGCCGCGATGACCAAGATCGTCGAAGGCCGCGTTACCGGCTTCTACAAGGGCGAGGTCCTCGTTGACCAGGCATTCGCCAAGGATGCCAAGAAGTCTGTCGCACAGGTCCTCGAAGAAGCCGGCGTCAAGGCAACTGCCTTCACGCGCTTCCGCGTCGGTTCCTAGTCAGACTGGCCAGACACCAGTCAGGCACTAGCCAGACACGCTAAGGGGGTGGTCACCACGGTGGCCACCCCTTTTGCATGCACCCGTAAGGCACCGTTTCCGGTCACGGCCGGAATGCCGCCTTGGGCGCCCAGCACGATAACCTAACTCAGAGTTCACCAACGGGAAGGCACCATGGAAACCGTCACCACTTCAGCCCAGCCAAAGAAGAACAGGCGCCGCGTCCTCTTGAAGCTCTCCGGCGAGGTCTTCGGCGGTGGAAAACTGGGCGTCGACCCGGATACCGTCCGCGGCGTGGCCAAGCAGATCGCCGCAGCAGTTCCCGACGTGGAGGTCGCAATCGTCGTCGGCGGAGGCAACTTCTTCCGCGGAGCCGAACTGTCCCAGAGCGGCATGGACCGCTCCCGCGCCGACTACATGGGCATGCTCGGAACCGTCATGAACTGCCTCGCGCTCCAGGACTTCCTTGAGCAGGCCGGGGTGGAAACGCGCGTGCAGAGCGCCATCACCATGGGCCAGGTTGCCGAGGCCTACATCCCCCGCCGCGCCATCCGCCACATGGAAAAGGGCCGGGTTGTCATCTTCGGCGCCGGCGCCGGCCTGCCGTACTTCTCCACGGACACCGTGGCCGCCCAGCGCGCCATGGAGGTCCACGCCGACGTCGTTCTGATGGCCAAGAGCGGGGTCGACGGCGTCTACACCGCCGACCCGAAGAAGGACCCGACGGCGGAGAAACTGCACCGCCTCAGCTACGACGACGCGCTCCGCCGCGACATCCGCGTGATGGACCAGACCGCGATGACCATGTGCAAGGACAACAACCTCACAATGGTGGTCTTCGGCATGGAAGGCGAGGGCAACGTCACCCGCGCCATCCGGGGCGAAGACCTGGGCACCGTCGTCACCCCCTAGCAACGGCTAGGATGTTTTCAGGACCTTTCCGCCGCCAGGCGGAAGACAAAAGCGCCCGGCGGAATACGGCAGGCGCACAAAGAAGACGTGCCGCGCCCCGGCCCCCGGGACGCACCAATTTCTGAGGAGAGACCGTGATCGAAGAAACCTTGCTCGAAGCCGGGGACAAGATGGACAAGGCAGTTGAGGTAGCCAAGGAAGACTTCGCCTCGATCCGGACCGGCCGCGCGACGCCTGGCCTGTACAACAAGGTCATCGTCGAGTACTACGGCACGCCGACGCCGCTGCAGCAGCTGGCCTCCTTCGCGGTCCCGGATGCCCGCACCATCCTCGTCACCCCGTACGACAAGACGGCCCTGCGCGACATCGAACGTGCCCTCAGCGACTCCGAGGTCGGCGCCAACCCGTCCAACGACGGCAACGTCATCCGGATCACCATTCCCGAGCTGACGTCCGAACGGCGCAAGGAATACGTCAAGATCGTCAAGTCCAAGGGTGAGGACGCGAAGGTGTCCATCCGCAACATCCGCCGTAAAGCGAAGGAAACGCTGGACAAGCTCGTCAAGGACGGCGACGCCGGCGAAGACGAAGGCGCGCGCGGTGAGAAGGAACTCGACGCCATGACCAAGGCACACGTGGACGGGATCGACGAGCTGCTCAAGCGCAAGGAAGCTGAGCTGCTCGAGGTCTGATGAATCAGGCACAGGAGGCCTCCGGGCCGCGCGCCCGGAGGCGGGGGAAGCAGCGCGAGAACCCAACGCCCAAAGCGGGCCGGAACCTGCCCGCCGCCACGGTGGTGGGCGTAGGCATGCTGGTATGCGTCCTCGGCGGCCTGCTGTTCCTCCCGCTGGGCTTCGTCCTGGTGACCGCCACCTTTGCGATCTTCGGCGTCTGGGAGATCTTCCGTGCGCTGGAGGCCGCAGGCACCCGCCTGCCGATCGTGCCGGTGATGGTCGGCACGGTCGCCATGCCGATCGCCGCCTACTTCGGCGGCCTCGAAAGCCTGCTCTTCGCCATGCTCGTCAGCAGCGTGGCGGTGCTGTTGTGGCGGACCCTGGAGGGCGCCGCCGGTTCGGCGCGGAGCATTTTCGCAGGGGTCTTCACCCTGTCCTGGGTGCCGTTCCTGATCAGCTTTGCGGCGCTGCTGCTGCACACCGCCGACGGCGAGACGCCGGTAGGCCTGTGGCCTGACGGGGTGATTCCGGCGGGTGCGTGGGAAATCGCGACCCTGCTGCTTTTGGTGGTGGCCAACGACACCTTCGGTTACCTCGTGGGCGCCTCCCTGGGCAAGCATCCGATGGCCCCCAAGATCAGCCCCAAGAAGACCTGGGAAGGCTTCGCCGGCTCGATCGCCGGGGCCGTCGTCGTGGGCGTGCTCGCCATGATCTTCGTGCTGGGCGAACCGTGGTGGTTCGGCGTCGTGCTCGCCGTGGGCATGGTGGCAGCCGCCACCGCCGGCGACCTCGCCGAATCCATGGTCAAGCGCGAGCTCGGCATCAAGGACATGAGCAGCATCCTCCCCGGACACGGAGGCGTCATGGACCGGCTGGACTCGATTGTCTTCGCCTCGCCGGTGGCGTTCATCCTGTTCTCGGCCCTCACCGCCGCCTAGAAGCACCGGACCAGCACTTCCGGCGCCTAGAATGGTGCCGAGCAAACCAGCCGAACGGCATCAAAGGAACAAAGTAACAGTGGACATTCAACGGCAGATTCCTGCGTCTTTTGACCGCGTGCAGCGGAACCAGTATGGCTACAACGCCAGGCAGGTCGACGATTTCCTGCAGCGCGCACGGGTGTCATTCGAAGCTCCGTCCTCGGCCTCCCGCGCCATCAAGAGCTCGGACGTCCGCGCCGTGTCCTTCGATCCCGTGAAGGGCGGCTACGCCGCCGCCGGCGTGGACGCCGCGCTGGACCGGCTCGAAGACGCCCTCGCCAGGCGCGAGCGCGATGAGCTCGTTGCCGAACGCGGCGAGGATGCCTGGCTGCGCGAAATCGGCCGGCTCGCGGGCGTCCTGCGCGGGCGCCTGCACCGCCCGGACGGCCAGCGCTTCCGGCGCCCGTCCAAGCCCAAGGCCCGCAGCTACAACACCACCGACGTCGACGACCTCTGCCACGAGCTGATCGGCTACCTCGAGGAGGACCAGCCGCTGAGCGTGGACAACGTCCGGCGCGCCGTGTTCCGTCCCGCCGTGGGCCGGGAGGGCTACGAGGAAAGCCAGGTCGACGCATTCCTGGAGCGCGCCGTCGAGCTCATGGCGGCCATCGACTAGTCACGCCCCGCCCGGAGCCCCGCCAGGAGCCCCACCGGCCAACCACCCGCCCGGGTCACCGACGCCGGATCGCGACCGCAGGTTCAGCGTTGCCGGAGCCCCGCCCGGGTCAGCACGCCAGGGTCACCGTTCCGTCGCGAGCGGCCGTTCCGGGGTGTGCAGCCGGGTCATCAGCCGTGTCATTGTCCGCGGCACCCGGCCCCGCGTGGCCCGCGACACCAGGATCGTGACGGCGAACGCGGCCGGTACCGTCCACGCGGCCGGTTGCGCCAGCCACGACGGCGTCTCTGCCGCCCCCAGCACCGAACCGGCCACCATCGCGCTGCCGCAGAGCACGCCGCCGGTCGCCATGCCCGCGATTGCCCCGGCGTCCGTCAGTCCCCGCCACCAAATGCCCAGCAGCAGGACAGGGCAGATCGTGGACGCGGTAAAGGCAAACACGAGCCCCACGCTGCCGGCCAGTGCCAGCGACTCGGTCATCGACGCGATTCCCAGAGGCACCAGCGCCGAGATCAGCGCTGCCAGCCGGAAGCCCCGCACGCTGCCGCCGAACACGTCCTGGCTGATAACGCCGGCCAGAGAGACCACCAGGCCCGACGTCGTCGACAGGAACGCCCCAAACGCCCCCGCCACCACCAGCGCAGAGAGCAGGTCGCCGGCCGCCCCGCCCACCAGGCGGCCAGGCAGCAGCAGCACCAGGGCATCGGCCGGCCCGCTTTGGGCGAGGTCGGGGGCGTAGGCCCGGCCGATCATGCCGTAGGCCGTGGGGAACAGATAGAAGACCGAGAGCAGGCCCAAGACAATCAGGGTGGTGCGGCGGGCCGACTGTCCGTCCGGATTTGTGTAGAACCGGACCAGCACGTGCGGCAGGCCGAGGGTTCCGAAGAGCAGGGCCACGAGCAGCGAAATGACCTGATAGGGGCCTGAGGGTGCCAGCGCCGTCGGATTCACCGCGGGGGCTGCCTCCGCCGGGGAGCTGTTGCCGCCCAGCACCAGCAGCATGAACACGATGGGCACCGCCACCGCCGTCAGTTTCAGCCAGTACTGGAACGCCTGGACAAACGTGATGGAGCGCATCCCGCCCGCCACCACGGTGATGCAGACGACGGCGACCACCGCCACCGGGCCCACCCACGCCGGCAGCCCGGTGGTGATCCGGATGGCCAGGGCGGCGCCGTGGAGTTGCGGGACGATGTAGAGCCAGCCGACCAGGACCACCACCAGGCTTGTGACGCGGCGGACGGCACGCGAATCGAGGCGCGCCTCGGTGAAGTCAGGGATCGTGTAGGCGCCCGAGCGGCGCAGGGGAGCGGCGACGAACAAGAGCAGCATCAGGTATCCGGCCGTGTACCCCACCGGATACCACAGGGCGTCGGTACCGGAGAGCAGGATGAGCCCGGCGACCCCCAGGAAGCTCGCAGCCGAGAGGTACTCCCCGCCGATTGCTGAGGCGTTCCACCACGGCTTGACCGTCCGGGACGCCACGTAGAAGTCCCCGGTGGTGCGCGAGATCCGTAACCCGTAGAAACCAATCACAGCCGTGGCGAGGGAGACGGCGGCGAACGCCGCGACGCCGACGACGGGGTTCACCGGCCGTTCACCCGGCCGCGTGGGTGGCCGCCCACCGGGCCCCGTACGTGGCCGCCCGCCGGGCCGTTCACGTGGGTCCTCACCTGTTCGGTCATTTGTCGCCGGCGAGGTCCCGGTAGCGGGCCTCGTTCCTGGCCGCGGTCCGCACGTACAGCCAGGCACTGAGGCCGATCACGGGATAGATCCCGGCCCCCAGCAGGACCCAGTCGAAGGGAAGGCCGGCAATCGTGGAGTCCGCCAGGCCGGGGACCAGCCCCAGCATCAGCGGGAAGGCGAGCATGATCAGCAGGAATCCCAGGGCCACCACGAGGCCCAGCCGGAGCTGGGACCGGATGAGCGAACGGACGAACAACTGCCCGGCGTCGGTCTCCTCCTCCGCTTCGCGGGAGGCTGCCGCGGAGCGCCCGCCGTTCAGGGCGGCGCTGTTTGCTGCGGTGCTGTTTGCTGCGGTGCCGTTTGGTGTGGCGCTGTTTGGTGTGACGCTGCGCGGCGCCGTGACCCGGACCCTTGTCATGCCTGCGGCCGGATACGGGTTGCGCCGAGCTTTTCCCGGACAGCAGGCAGGTGCCGGCGGCTGATAGGCAGTTCAGCTCCAGCCACGGTGACGCTGGGCCGCGCTGCGGCGAGCTTCAAGTGGCTGACGTGGCTCAGCGCGATCAGGTAGGAGCGGTGGATGCGGACGAATCCGGCGTCGGCCCACTGCTGTTCGAGGTCCGCCAGCGGAACCCTGATGAGGTAGCTGGCATCGGCGGTGTGCAGCCGGGCGTAATCACCCTGCGCCTGGACGTAGGTCACGTCCTCGCGACGGATCATTTTGGTGGTCCCGCCCAGGTCCACGGTGATCATTTCGGGTGCAGGGGCACCATCCTTGAGCAGTTCGCTGATGCGTCCGATCGACTTTGCCAGCCTTTCGGCCCGCACGGGCTTGAGGAGGTAGTCCACGGCCGCGAGCTCGAAGGCCTCCAGCGCGCAGTCCTCGTCGGCAGTGACGAAAACGACGGCGGGCGGGCGGGCGCTGCGGGAGATGGCCCGCGCAATGTCCAGCCCGGACAGCGCCGGCATGTGGATGTCGAGGAACACGGCGTCGACGTCTTCGGCCTCGAGGGCACGCAGGGCCTCGGCGCCCGAGGAAGCCCGGTGGATGGCGCCGATCCGGTCATCCCGGCCGAGCAGGAAGGCCAGTTCCTCAACGGCGGGGAGCTCGTCGTCGGCGACGAGGACGTTAATCATGGCTCTAGCGTACTGCCGCAGGCATTCTTGCCCGACCGGAATCAGGCATCGTGCCGGGGCTGGGACTTGGGGACGCGCATCGTGATCAGGGTGCCTTCGCCGGGCGCGGTCTCGATCACGAGGCCGTTGTCGTCGCCGTACACCTGGCGCAGGCGGGCGTCGACGTTGCGCAGCCCGACGTGGTCGCCGTCGCTGTGCCCGGCAAGGACAGCGCGCAGCTGGTCGGGGTCCATGCCCACGCCGTCGTCCTCGATCGTCACTTCCGCGAAGGCACCGGAGTCATTCGCAGTGATGGAGATGTGGCCCGGGCCCTCCTTGGCCTCCAGCCCGTGCCGGACCGCGTTTTCCACGAGCGGCTGCAGGCTCAGGAAGGGGATCACGGTGCTGAGCACCTCGGGAGCGATCCGCAGGCTGACCTGGACGCGGTCCCCGAACCGGGCCCGCTCCAGGAGCAGGTAGCGGTCGATGCAGCGCAGTTCCTCGGCCAGGGTGGTGAAGTCGCCGTGGCGGCGGAAGGAGTAGCGGGTGAAATCGGCGAACTCCACCACGAGCTCGCGCGCCCGGACCGGATCCGTGTTGATGAAGGATGCGATCGCGTTGAGCGAGTTGTAGATGAAGTGCGGACTGATCTGGGCGCGGAGGGCGCGGACCTCGGCTTCCATCAGGAGCGTGCGGGAGGCGTCGAGCTCGGCCAGTTCCACCTGCGTGGCCACCCAGTCAGCCACCTCCCCGGTGGCGCGGACCAGTCCCGCCCCGGCGGCCGGCGCGAAGGCGGCCACCACACCCACCACACGCGTGCCGGTTTTGATCGGGGCGATCACGACGGCGCGCTCCACCTCCGGCGCCAGCGTCATGCCGCCGACGCCAGCGGCCAGGAGCTGGAGTTCGCCCGCCGGAATGACGGCGAGGTGGCCGCCGTCGAACACTTTTGACGCGAGCCCCATCAGGGCAGGCTTGAGCTCCTCGGCGGCGCCGTCCCACGCGAGCACGCCGGTTGTGTCGGTGATGGCGAGGGCATCGCAGCCCAGGATGCTGCGCAGTTGCCGGCTGGCCTTGGCCGCACCGGCAGGGTTCAGGCCGGTCCGCAGGTACTGGCCGGCCCGGGACGCGGCGTGGAGCGTCGTGTAAGTGGCGCGCTCGGCATCGGTGCCGAGGTCGCGGAAGGAGCGGAGGACCTGGAGCCCGACGGCGACGACCACCGTGATCGCCATGGCGATCACCGCGACGGCGGCGGCGGTGAACAGGGGAGAGTCCGGCATGATGCCCAGCCTACCGCCGGTGCCGGGGCTGACGGCTCTGGCACGTGCCCGGACACCGATGGCCGCGAAACAGGTGTATCGGGCGCCGTTTGGCGCAGCGCCGGGACCGCTGAGCGACGCAGGCTGCCCCGGCTGTGGTAGGTAGCCCACGTCACGGTGCACAGTGATTGCAGTCACATCGGCAGGATGGGTTGCAGGGTGCGTCCCGCGCAGACCACGGCAACCGGTGTGGACTCACCAGTCTCAATGAGGAGGAACCGATGGGTCACGACGCCCAAGAAACGGACGCTGCGGCGGCCGTGGACTTCAAGGAAGTCCAGTCGACGGAGCAGTTCCAGGAACTGCGCACCCGTCACCGCAGCTTTGTCTTCCCGCTATCCATTGCCTTTCTGCTCTGGTACTTCGCCTATGTCCTGCTGGCCGACTACGCGGTCGGATTCATGTCGATCAAGCTTTGGGGCAACATCAACGTGGGCCTGATCCTGGGCCTGCTGCAGTTTGTCTCCACGTTCGCGATCACCGGCTGGTACGTCAGCTATTCGAACCGCAAGCTGGACCCCATTGCCTCCGCGATCCGCCAGGAAATCGAGGGGCACGAATTCGACAAGCACGGCAACCCGGTTGGGGGGACAGCAAAATGACATTCATGGTTCCCTCAGTAAACGTTGCGGATCTCAAGGACACCACCCTGCTGAACATGGGCATCTTCGCCCTCTTCGTCGCGATCACCATGGTCATTGTGATCAGGGCCAGCCGCAACAACAAGACGGCGGCCGACTACTACGCGGCCGGACGTTCCTTCACAGGCCCGCAGAACGGCACCGCCATCGCCGGCGACTACCTCTCCGCAGCGTCCTTCCTGGGCATCACCGGAGCCATCGCCATCAACGGCTACGACGGCTTCATGTATTCCATCGGGTTCCTCGTCGCCTGGCTCGTCGCCCTGCTGCTCGTCGCCGAGCTGCTCCGCAACACCGGCAAGTTCACCATGGCCGATGTCCTCTCCTTCCGGCTCAAGCAGCGCCCCGTGCGCATCGCGGCAGCCATCTCCACGCTGGCCGTCTGCTTCTTCTACCTGCTGGCCCAGATGGCCGGTGCCGGCAGCCTCATCTCACTGCTCCTGGGCATCAGCGACTGGGGCGGACAAGCCCTGGTGATCATCGTCGTCGGCGCCCTGATGATCATGTACGTCCTGATCGGCGGCATGAAGGGCACCACCTGGGTTCAGATCATCAAGGCCATGCTCCTGATCGCCGGCGCGGCAGTCATGACCTTCTGGGTCCTCGCGATCTACGGCTTCAACCTCTCCGACCTGCTGGGCGGCGCGGTGGAAACCTCGGGCAACCCGAACCTGCTCAACCCGGGACTGCAGTACGGCAAGACGGAGACCTCCAAGGTCGACTTCCTGTCCCTCGGCCTGGCCCTGGTGCTCGGCACCGCAGCCCTGCCGCACGTGCTGATGCGCTTCTACACGGTTCCGACCGCAAAGGAAGCCCGCAAGTCGGTGGTGTGGTCCATCTGGCTCATCGGCATCTTCTACCTGTTCACCCTGGTCCTGGGCTACGGCGCAGCTGCGCTGGTGGGTGCCGACACCATCAAGGCAGCCCCGGGCGGCGTCAACTCGGCCGCGCCGCTGCTCGCCTTCCACCTCGGCGGTCCGCTGCTCCTGGGCTTCATCTCGGCGGTGGCCTTCGCGACCATCCTGGCCGTCGTCGCCGGCCTGACGATCACCGCGGCGGCATCCTTCGCCCACGACATCTACGCCAGCGTCATCGCCAAGGGGAAGGCCGACGCCGCCACCGAGGTCAAGGTTGCCCGCCGCACCGTGGTGGTGATCGGGCTGCTGGCCATCGCCGGCGGCATCTTCGCCAACGGACAAAATGTCGCGTTCCTCGTGGCGCTCGCCTTCGCCGTGGCTGCCTCCGCCAACCTTCCGACCATCCTCTACTCGCTGTTCTGGCGCCGGTTCACCACCCAGGGAGCCCTGTGGAGCATGTACGGCGGATTGTCCGCGGCCATCATCCTGATTGCGCTCTCCCCGGTGGTCTCCGGGGCCAAGACGTCGATGATCCCCGGCGCCAACTTCGCCATCTTCCCGCTGAGCAACCCGGGCATCGTCTCCATCCCGCTCGCGTTCTTCCTGGGCTGGCTGGGCACGGTCCTGGACAAGCGGAAGGAAGACGCCACAAAGCAGGCCGAAATGGAGGTCCGTTCCCTGACCGGGGTGGGCGCCGAAAAGGCTACCAACCACTAGGAAGGCTGCACCAGCAGAGGGGCTCCCGTGCAGCAGCACGGGAGCTTCTCCTGTGGATGGGCGCTTCGACAGGGTTTTTCGACGTCAGCGCTGAGGCCTCAGCCGAATGTTCACCATCTTCAGCTCGTMGTGGCCCTCGAAACGGTAGGCCAGCTCCACACTTTTCGTGTCGCAGTCGATCGTTCCGGCCACGTCGGCGGCGTTGGAGCCGTTGTTGGAGCTGACGTTGAGGCTTGAAAAGTTCGGTTTACAGCTGCCGTCAAGCTCCAGGCTCTGCACCCCCGCGGCGAACTCCTCCGGCGAAATCTTCCGCATGAGGGCCGGATCCAGGTACTTCTCGTAGGCGGTGCTGACCTCACCGGCGATGAGCATCTTCGTGAAATCGTCAGCGATGCCCCGTGCCTGGTTGGTGGCTCCGCCCACCACGTTGAGCAGGACGACGGCGCCGGCACTTACCAGCAGGAGCACACCGCCGACGATCCCGAGGACAATCCACAGGGCCTTGCGGCTCTTTTTCGGGGGCGGCAGGGCGGCGCCGCCGTAGTAGGGCGGCGGCTGCCCCGGACCGCCGTAGTACGGAGGTGCGCCGTCGGCGGGTGGCGGGTAGCTGGGTGCCGCGCCGGTCGCGGGTGGCGGGTAGCTGGGTGCCGCGTAGTTGGGCACCGCGGCGTCGGCGGGTGGCCCGGGCGGCGGGGCGTAGTACGGAATGGGCGGCTGGCCGGGCGCCGGGTGGCCGGCTGCAGGCTCATGCCCGGGCTGCGGCGGTACCGGGCGGGGCGGTTCCTCGGGACTGCTCACGGTTCAAGCCTTTCCGGCAGTCCAGACAAGCCACTGCCTGTTGCACTGGGCCGCGTGCGCGGACCCAAGGACTCAGGGGGACCCAACGGACACAGCCTAGCGCCGCGGCCGCCCACGGCACAGATGAAAAGCGGATCAGTTATCGGCGGATCCGCGCTCCAGCAGGGGCTGGATCCGGAACGGGATCAGCTCGCCCATCGCCAGTGCGGTATCGGTCCGGTCCACGCCGTCGCAGGCCAGTATCTTGCCGTTGATCCGGAACAGGTCCTCGGCGTCGAGCGCCACCACCCGCAGGAGCAGATCGGCCGAGCCCGTCAAGCCGTAGCCCTCCAGGATTTCCGGAATCCCGGCGAGCTCGACGGCGAGGGGTCCGAGCTTCTGCTGCTGGACGTGGACGGAGATGAAAGCCATCAGCGGGTACCCCAGGGACACCGGGTTGATCCGCCGCTCGAAGGAGAGGAACACGTGCTTCTTCTCCAGCTGGGCCATCCTGGCCTGCACCGTATTGCGCGAGAGTCCGAGCTTCTGGGCGAGGGCAACCACGGTCCGCCGGGGGTCCCGCGCCATGGCCGAAAGCAGGCGGGTGTCAGTGCCATCCAAGGTTTGCATAATGCGCAAGATTAGCACGGTTGGCGAACGCCAAACAGTGCATAATGCTCAATATTTTTGCGGGTGGTTGTACCCGATGAGCATTGTGAGTAGGGTCACAATTATCCGGGGCAACGGCGCCCGGGCGGCTGGCGCGCCGCGGGATCACGAGTCCTGCGAGTTCCGGTCAGACGACGTCAGAAGGTGCGGACAACAGTGTTTACCGACGACGCGGGCAAGGGCGGCATTGCCGCCGGGGGCCCCGGAAACAGTGAAAATTCTATGAGGCGGACGGGCGGCGACCTCGTCCAGCTCATCACCCCGGCGGGCGAGCGCATCAGCCATCCCGAGTTCGATCCCTGGCTCCAGGACGTCAGCGATGAGCAGCTCTGCGCGCTCTATGAGGACATGGTGGTCATCCGCCGGATCGATGCTGAAGCCACGGCCCTCCAGCGGCAGGGCGAACTGGCACTGTGGCCGCCACTGCTCGGCCAGGAAGCATCCCAGATCGGCTCGGCCCGCGCCCTCCGCGAGGACGACTTTGTCTTCCCGAGCTACCGCGACAACGGTGTCGCCTACTGCCGGGGAGTGAAGCCGGAGGACCTCGTCCGTGCCTGGCGTGGCAACGCCTCCGCCGGCTGGGACCCGTTCACCGTCAACGTTGCCACCCAGCAGATCATCATCGGCGCGCAGAGCCTGCACGCCACGGGCTACGCCATGGGCATCCAGAACGACGGCGCCGACTGTGTCGCCGTGGCCTACTTCGGCGACGGCGCCACGAGCGAAGGCGACGTCAACGAAGCCATGGTCTTCGCCGCGAGCTTCCAGGCGCCCGTCGTCTTCATCTGCCAGAACAACCACTGGGCCATTTCCGAACCCGTCCGGCTGCAGTCGCACATCCAGCTCGCGGACCGCGCCTCAGGCTTCGGCATCCCCAGCATGCGGGTCGACGGCAACGATGTCCTCGCCGTCATGGCAGCCACCCGCATTGCCCTGGACCGTGCCCGGCGCGGCGGCGGCCCCACCTTCATCGAGGCCGTGACCTACCGGATGGGCCCGCACACGACGGCGGACGACCCCACCCGCTACCGGGATGCCAACGAACTCGAGGACTGGGCCGCCAAGGACCCGATCAGCCGGATGAAGTCGCTGCTCGAGCGCAAGGGACTGCTGACCGCGGACCTCGAGGCCGCCGTCGCCGCGCAAGCTGACGCAGTGGCCAAGGAACTCCGGGCCGGCACCATCAACATGCCCGAGCCGCAGCCGCTGGATATCTTCAAGCACGTGTACAGCACGCCCAACTCCTGGCTGGACCGCCAGCAGGAGCACTACTCCCGTTACCTGGCTTCCTTCGGTGATCCCGCAGAAGCCGCTTCTGAAGAAGGTGCACGCTGATGACGCAGATGACCTTTGCCCGAGCCATCAATTCGGGCCTGCGCAAGTCCCTCGAAAACGATCCCAAGGTGGTCCTGATGGGCGAGGACATCGGCGCCCTTGGCGGTGTCTTCCGTGTCACCGACGGGCTGCAGAAAGACTTCGGCAAGCACCGCGTCGTGGACACCCCGCTCGCCGAATCGGGCATCATGGGCACCGCCGTCGGCCTGGCATACCGCGGGTACCGTCCGGTGGTGGAGATCCAGTTCGACGGTTTCATCTACCCGGCGTTCGACCAGATCGTCAGCCAGGTCGCCAAGATGCACTACCGCACCCAGGGCGCGGTCAAGATGCCCATCACCATCCGCGTCCCGTTCGGCGGCGGCATCGGCTCGCCGGAGCACCACTCGGAATCGCCCGAGGCCTACTTCACCCACACCTCGGGGCTGCGCGTGATCAGCGTGTCCAACCCCCAGGACGCCTACACCATGATCCAGCAAGCCATCGCCTCCGACGATCCCGTCCTGTACTTCGAGCCCAAGCGGCGCTACCACGACAAGGGCGAGGTGGACGAGGGCGTCGACCTGAGCTCTGCCCTGTCCATGGAAAAGGCCCGTGTTGTCACCGAGGGCACGGACGTCACCCTCGTGGCCTATGGCCCGCTGGTCAAGACCGCCCGCGACGCCGCCATGGCGGCCGCCGACGAAGGCATCTCGGTTGAGGTCATCGACCTGCGCTCGCTGGCACCGCTGGACTTCGCCACCCTTGAGGCCTCGGTCCGCAAGACCGGCCGTCTGGTCATCACGCACGAGGCCAGCCAGTCCGGCGGCCTCGGCGCCGAAGTCGCCGCGAGCATCACCGAGCGCTGCTTCTACCACCTCGAGGCCGCTCCCGTCCGCGTGACCGGCTTCGATGTTCCCTACCCTTACTCCAAGCTGGAAATGCACCACCTGCCGGGCCTTGACAGGATTCTCGACGGCGTCGACCGTGCCCTCGGCCGCCCCAACTCCCTCAGCGGGCTGGAAGGATGAGCGCCACCATGATCAAGGAATTCAGGCTCCCGGACCTCGGCGAGGGACTGACGGAATCGGAAATCGTCGCCTGGAAGGTCGCGGTAGGGGACACCGTCACCCTCAACCAGATCATCGCCGAGGTAGAGACGGCCAAGGCCGTCGTCGAGCTGCCCTCGCCGTTTGCCGGCGTCGTCGCGGCCCTGCACGAACAGCCCGGCACCGTTGTTGAGGTCGGGAAGCCGATCGTCTCCTTTGAGATCGAGGGCGACGACGGCGCCGCCGGTTCCGGCGGCGGTGTTGGTGCGGACGGGGCCGCAGGCGGCAAGCGTGAGCCGAACCTCGTGGGCTATGGCGCGGTCCTGGAAGCGTCCGGCCGTCCGGCCCGCCGCGCCCGCACCTTCGCGGCCCCGGCGGCCCCTCCGGCCGTCGCGGCAGAGCCGGTGGCACCAGCACGTGCTGCTGAACCGGCCGTCTCTGCGCCGGCCGAATCCAACCCGGTCGAAACCTCGGCGGCATCCGCGGCGGGGGAGCGCCCGCGGTCCACGCCTCCGGTGCGCAAGCTGGCCAAGGATCTCGGCGTCGACCTTGAGGCCGTGCCCGGTACCGGGGAGCGCGGGCTCATCACCCGCGACGATGTGCTGAACTTCGTCGGCGGCGGGGACCTGCCCGCGGCCGCCCAGGAGCCCGCCGGTGCGACGGCGCAGGCCGCAGGGCTTGTCCAGGCCCCGGGCGAGCGCGAGACCCGCACGCCGATCAAGGGCGTGCGGAAGTTCACGGCCGCCGCCATGGTGGCCAGTGCCTTCACCGCGCCGCACGTCACCGAGTTCCTGACCGTCGACGTCACGCCCACGATGGAGCTGCTGGCGCGGCTCAAGGCCAGTCGCGCGTTCGCCGGGTACAAGCTCACCCCGCTGACGCTCGTGTCCAAGGCCGTGCTGATTGCGTTGCGCAACCACCCGACCCTCAACGCCCACTGGGACGAGGCCAACCAGGAGATCGTCCAGTTCAACTACGTGAACCTGGGCATCGCGGCCGCGACCCCGCGGGGGCTGACGGTTCCGAACATCAAGGACGCGGACCGGATGTCCCTCATGGATCTCTCCTCGGCCCTGACGGAACTGACGGACACGGCCCGGGCCGGGAAGACAAGCCCTGAGGCGCTCTCCGGCGGCACGATCTCCATCACGAACATCGGCGTCTTCGGCATTGACGCCGGCACACCCATCCTGAATCCGGGCGAGGCAGCCATCCTGGCCCTCGGTGCGGTCCGGAAGATGCCGTGGGAGTACCAGGACGAGGTCGCGCTGCGCCAGGTCATGACGCTCAGCCTGTCTTTCGACCACCGTCTGGTCGACGGCGAGCAGGGCTCGCGGTTCCTCCAGGACCTCGGCGCCATGCTGGCCGATCCGGGCATGGTCCTCGCGATGGTCTAGGTCCCTCTACACAGCTGCCGGCTGCCCCGTCCGAAAGGAAGGGGCAGCCGGCAGCTTCGTGGTGTGCGGGCTACTTTGGGCGGGGTTGTCGCCGTCCCGGGGCGTATGGAGGACAATTTCGACGGCGGCGGCCCCGTTGACGGCGTGTCCGTGCCAAAGTCCCTCTGGGGTGGGCACGTGGGCGGTGGACACGTGGACCGGTGGACCCGGGAGGGCGCCCGGGGCGGGGGAGTTGCTTAGCCGAGCGGCTCGGTGGGGGCCGGTGCCAGGAGCGCGGCCAGCGCCATGCTTTCCAGCAGCGGCCTCGCGCGGCGGACCCCGATCCGGCGCCCGTGGCTGCGCACCGAGTGCGGGGTCGAGTTGATCAGCCCGAACGTGGCATGCGCGCGCATCCGCAGTTCGGCGGCCTCCGTGCCCTCGTGCAGTCCGGCCAGCACGTCCACCCAGAGTTCGACATAGTTGCGCTGAAGCGTGCGGACCTCGGCCTGGTCCTCGCCGGCCAGGTTGCTGAAGTCCTGGTCCTGGACCCGGATGACGTCCGGGTTGCTCAGCGCAAAGTCGACGTGGAAGGCCACCAGCCCGCCCAACGCCGCCAGATCGCCGTCGGAATCGGCCACCACCCTGCGGCCGCCGTCGAGCAGGTCCTGGCTGACACTGAGCAGCAGGGCGCCGAGGACGGCCTGCTTGCCGGCGAAGTGACGGTAGACCGCCGGGCCGCTGACGCCGGCCGCGGCCCCGAGATCCTCCAGGGAAACGCGGTTGAAGCCCTCCAGGGCAAAGAGCGCAGCGGCGGCGGACAGGAGGGCCTGCCGTCTGTTCGCCTTGGCCTGGCTGCGCTGGGTTGAGGCTGCCTGGGGCGGGGCTGCCTGCGCTGACGGAAGCTGGGCAGTCTGGCTGGGCTCGGTCACCGGCGCATCCCCTCTTTACAAAATGATCCCTGTGTTGGACATCACAGTTAATAGAGACTAACCTAAATCTCAGTTATGCGGTACTAACCGAAATAGTCGGGCGGCCTGAGTTGCCGCTCCGGCGCGCAAGTCCGCGCAGGTCAGGGAACGGAAACAGTCAATGGAGACAATCGCCAGCCGGGTGGATGCGACGAGCACCGCCTACGCCGCGAACCGGGAGGCCCAACTGGGGCTGGCCGGCGAGCTGAGGGAACGGCTCGCCACCACCGCGCTGGGCGGGCCCGCGAAGTCCCGGGAACGCCACGTGGCGCGCGGCAAGCTCCTGCCGCGCGAGCGCATTGACCAGCTGCTCGACGATGGCAGCCCCTTCCTGGAGATCGCCCCGCTGGCCGCGGACGGCATGTACGACGGCGACTCGCCCGGTGCCGGCGTCATTGCCGGCATCGGGCTGGTGCACGGCCGCCAGGTGCTGGTCATTTCCAACGACGCCACGGTCAAAGGCGGCACGTATTATCCGATGACGGTGAAGAAGCACCTCCGCGCGCAGGAAATCGCCCTGGAGAACCGGCTGCCCTGCATCTACCTCGTGGACTCCGGCGGGGCGTTCCTGCCCAAGCAGGACGAGGTCTTCCCGGACAAGGAACACTTCGGCCGGATCTTCTTCAACCAGGCGAGGATGTCCGCGGCGAAGATCCCGCAGATCGCCTCGGTCATGGGCTCCTGCACCGCCGGCGGCGCCTACGTTCCGGCGATGAGCGACGAGACCGTGATTGTCCGCAACCAGGGCACCATCTTCCTGGGCGGCCCGCCGCTGGTGAAGGCCGCGATCGGCGAGATCGTCACGGCGGAGGAACTCGGCGGAGGCGACGTGCACTCGAAGATCTCCGGGGTCACGGACCACCTGGCCGAGAACGATGAGCATGCCCTCCAGATCGTCCGGGACATCGTCTCCACCCTGCCGAAGCCTGCCGCGCCAGTCTGGGACGTGGACACCGTCGTCGAGCCCGTTGCCGACCCGGATGAGCTCTACGGTGCCGTGCCCACGGACGTCAACGCCCAGTACGACGTGCGTGAGGTCATCGCCCGGCTGGTCGATGGCAGCCGGTTCCATGAGTTCAAGAAGAACTACGGCACCACCCTGGTCACGGGCTTCGCCAAGCTGCACGGCCACCCGGTGGGCATCGTGGCGAACAACGGCGTGCTGTTCAGCGAGTCCTCGCTCAAGGGCGCGCACTTCATCGAACTGTGCGACCAGCGCGGCATCCCGCTGATCTTCCTGCAGAACCTCTCCGGCTTCATGGTCGGCAAGGACTACGAGCAGGGCGGCATCGCCAAGAATGGCGCCAAGATGGTCACCGCCGTCGCCACCGCCAGGGTCCCCAAGCTGACGGTCGTGATCGGCGGGTCCTTTGGCGCCGGCAACTACTCAATGTGCGGACGCGCCTACTCCCCGCGCTTCCTCTGGATGTGGCCGGCGTCGCGGATCTCCGTCATGGGCGGCAACCAGGCCTCCAGCGTGCTCGCCACCGTGAAGCGGGACCAGTACGAGGCCCGCGGCGAGGAATGGTCCGCCGCGGACGAGGAAGCCTTCAAGGCCCCCATCAAGCAGCAGTACGAGGACCAGGGCAGCCCTTACTACTCCACCGCCCGCCTCTGGGACGACGGCGTGATCGACCCCGCGGACACCCGCACCGTCCTGGGACTGGCGCTCGACGTCGTCTCCCGCACCCCGCTGCCGGAGACCTCCTTCGGCCTCTTCCGGATGTGAGCCAGCCATGAACCTTTCTTCGCCGACCATCTCTTCGCCCACCACGCCTTCCGTGGCCACTCCTCCAGCCACCCCCACAACCGGCACCCCGCTGTTCGGCACCGTGCTCGTCGCCAACCGCGGCGAAATCGCCTGCCGCGTCATCCGGACCCTGCGCGCCCTGGGCATCCGTTCGGTCGCCGTCTATTCCGACGCCGACGCCGACGCGCGGCACGTGCGGGAAGCCGACTTGGCGGTCCGGATCGGGCCCGCCGCGGCCACCGAGAGCTACCTCAAGATCGAGGCCATCATCCAGGCCTGCCGCGACACCGGCGCCGAGGCCGTGCACCCCGGCTACGGCTTCCTGAGCGAGAACGTCGACTTTGCCCGCGCCCTCGAAGCCGCCGGCATCACGTACATCGGCCCCGGCGTCGAATCCCTGAACGTCATGGGCGACAAGATCCGCTCCAAGAACCACGTCACCGGCTACGGCGTCCCCGTGGTCCCGGGCATCGCTGAACCCGGCATGACCGACGCGCAGCTGATCGAGGCCGCGGCCGGCGTCGGCTTCCCGTTGCTGATCAAGCCCTCCGCCGGCGGCGGCGGCAAGGGCATGCACATCGTCGAACGCGCCGAGGACCTGGAAGCCACCCTGGCCACCGCACGCCGGGTCGCCGCGAGTGCTTTCGGCGACGACACCTTGTTCCTGGAACGGCTCGTGCTCACCCCGCGGCACATCGAGGTCCAGATCCTGGCGGACAACCACGGCAACGTCATCCACCTCGGGGAGCGCGAGTGCTCGCTGCAGCGCCGCCACCAGAAGGTCATCGAGGAAGCACCGTCCCCGCTGCTGGAATCCCTGCCCGACGGGGCGGAGATCCGCGCCCGGATCGGCGAAGCCGCCTGCCAGGCCGCGCGCAGCGTCCACTACTCCGGCGCCGGGACCGTGGAATTCCTGGTCTCGGACGCCGCCCCGGACGAGTTCTTCTTCATGGAGATGAACACCCGCCTGCAGGTCGAACACCCCGTCACCGAGATGGTCACCGGCATTGACCTCGTCGAATGGCAGGTGCGCATCGCCGCCGGCGAGGAACTCACGGTGACCCAGGCCGACGTCGTGCTGACCGGCCACTCGGTGGAGGCACGCGTCTACGCTGAGGTGCCAGAGAAGAACTTCCTGCCGTCCATCGGACAGGTCGTGCTGCTGGACGAACTGCCGGACACCGCGAGTGGCAAGGTCCGTGTCGACTCGGCCCTGCTGGAGGGCCTCCAAATCTCGAGCAGCTACGACCCGATGATTTCCAAGGTCATCGCGTGGGGCGAGGACCGGGCTGAGGCTTTGGACACCCTCGATGAGGCGCTCGCCGGGTATACCGCGCTGGGCATCGACACCAACGTCGAATACCTGCGGCTGCTGATCAACGACGCCGACGTCCGCGCCGGACGGCTCGACACCGGCCTGATCGAACGGAAAATGCCGGAGTTCTCCTTCCGGCACCCGGGCGACTTCGAGGTGGCCGCTGCTGCCGTCTTCGCCGCTGCGATGCACGAGCATGAAACGCAGGACGCCGGGACAGACCCCTGGCATCTCGGTAGCGGGTGGCGGCTCGGTGCAGCTGCCCCGCGCCGGATCAGCCTGGGGACCCCCGACGGCGGTATCGCCACGGTGCAGGTATCCGGCTCCTTGGCGCGGGGGACGGCGACCGTGGCAGTCAACGGCGGCCCGCGACGCCCGGCATCATTTCGGTCCACCAAGCGAGG
This sequence comes from Arthrobacter sp. 05T410, assembly GCF_056396505.1. Lineage (NCBI taxonomy): Bacteria > Bacillati > Actinomycetota > Actinomycetes > Micrococcales > Micrococcaceae > Arthrobacter > Arthrobacter sp. 05T410. Next base: position 340,042 of record NZ_JBFTLP010000002.1, read on the forward strand.
CACCGCGGAGTTGACTCTGGGCGACGAATCCCGCAGCTACGCGCTGGCGCCTGTCCACCGCGGGCCCGTCCCCCCTGGCCCCGGCAACCCGATGCCAACGGAAGTGTTCCTCGGCAACGAGGGCTGGTCCTGCCGGCTCGAGGTGCTCACGCGGGAGACCCGGCTCGCCCGGGTGCTGGCCGCGATCGAACGCGAGGAAGGCGCCGCCGACCCGGCGGTGCGCTCGCCGATGCCCGGCACCGTGGTGTCGGTGTCCGTCGGCAACGGCGACACCGTGGAGGCCGGCCAGGTCCTGCTCTCAGTGGAAGCCATGAAGATGGAGCACCAGCTCGTGGCGCCCCTGGACGGAACCGTCCACATCAGCGTCGGCTCCGGCGACCTCGTCAAGGCCGATCAGGTGGTGGCAACGATCCACCCCGCTGTTCCGACTGAACCCTCGAAAGCGGAGGACACGATCGAGGAAGCCGTCATCGCGATGGGCGCGGCCGAATGACGGAACCGCACTGATCCCACCGCCTCCACCCCGGCTCACCAACCCCGGCACACCCAACACCTTTCAACAGACCACAGATGTACCTCAGAAACAGGAGTCACCCCATGGCAGATTTTGAACTCAGCGAGGACTACCAGATCCTTAGCGACACCGTCCGCGAATTCGCCGACGAAGTGGTGGCCCCGGTCTCCGCCAAGCACGACGAAGAGCACAGCTTCCCCTACGAGGTCGTCTCCCAGATGGCGGACATGGGCCTGTTCGGCCTGCCCTTCCCGGAAGAGTTCGGCGGCATGGGCGGGGACTACTTCGCCCTGGCCCTGGCCCTGGAACAGCTCGGCCGGGTGGACCAGTCTGTCGCGATCACCCTCGAGGCCGGCGTCTCGCTCGGTGCGATGCCGATCCACCGCTTCGGGAATGAGGCGCAGAAGCAGGAATGGCTGCCGCTGCTGGCCTCCGGCAAGGCGCTCGCCGGCTTCGGCCTGACCGAGCCGGAAGCCGGCTCGGACGCCGGCGGCACCAAGACCACCGCCAAGCTGGGCGGTGGTGAGTGGGTCATCAACGGCAACAAGGAGTTCATCACCAACTCCGGCACGGACATCACCAGGCTCGTCACCGTCACCGCGGTGACCGGCCAGGAGGAACGCGCGGACGGCAGCATCAAGAAGGAAATCTCCACCATCCTGGTGCCCACCAACACTCCGGGCTTCACAGCGGAAAAGGCCTACAACAAGGTCGGCTGGAACGCCTCGGACACCCACCCGCTGACGTTCAACAACGTCCACGTCCCCGAGGAGAACCTGCTCGGCACCCAGGGCCGCGGCTACGCCAACTTCCTCTCCATCCTGGACGAAGGCCGGATCGCGATCGCGGCCCTGGCCGTCGGCGCGGCCCAGGGCTGCGTGGACCAGTCGGTGAAATACGCCAAGGAACGCAGCGCGTTCGGGCAGAACATCGGCAAATACCAGGCCATCGCATTCAAGATCGCCCGGATGGAAGCCCGCGCCCACACGGCCCGCCTGGCCTACTACGACGCGGCCGCCCGGATGCTTGCCGGCAAGCCGTTCAAGACGCAGGCGGCCATCGCTAAGATGGTCGCAGGCGAGGCAGCCATGGACAACGCGCGGGACGCCACCCAGGTGTTCGGCGGCTATGGCTTCATCAACGAATTCACCGTGGCGCGCCACTACCGCGACTCCAAGATCCTTGAAGTCGGCGAGGGCACCACGGAGGTCCAGCTGATGCTGATCGCCCGCGAACTGGGACTGTAGCCGGCCGGAAGGATCACCGATGATCAACAAAGTTGTTGCCAGCGCCGCCGAGGCTGTCGCGGACATTCACGACGGCGCCTCCCTCGCCGTCGGCGGGTTCGGGCTGTGCGGCATTCCCGTGACGCTGATCGAGGCCCTGCATGAGCGCGGTGCCACGGACCTGGAAACCGTCAGCAACAACTGCGGCGTCGACGACTGGGGCCTCGGGATCCTGCTCAAGGACGGCCGGATCCGGCGCACCATCAGCTCCTACGTGGGGGAGAACAAGGAGTTCGCCCGGCAATACCTTTCCGGCGAGCTGGAGGTGGTCCTCACCCCGCAGGGCACGCTGGCCGAAAAGCTGCGCGCCGGCGGCGCGGGTATCCCGGCGTTCTACACCCCGGCCGGCGTCGGCACCCAGGTGTCCGACGGCGGCCTGCCGCAGAAGTACGACGCCGAGGGCAACGTCGCGATTGCCTCCGCGCCCAAGGAAGTCCGCAGCTTCCACGGCGCCGAGTACGTGCTGGAGGAATCGCTGACACCGGACTTCGGGCTCGTGCACGCCTGGAAGGGTGACCGCCACGGCAACCTCGTCTTCCACGCCACGGCCATGAATTTCAACCCGCTGTGCGCCATGGCAGGGAAGATCACCATCGCCGAGGTCGAGGAGCTCGTGCAGCCGGGGGAGCTGGACCCGGAGCACGTCCATGTCCCGGGGATCTTCGTCCAGCGCGTGGTTCTCGCCCCGCAGGGTGAGAAACGCATTGAGAAGCGGACGGTTGCGGTGGCCACCGGTGCCTCCGGCGCACCAAAACTGTCGCCAGAGCAGGCAGGAGCCTAGCCGTGGAAACGAACAAAGCCGCAGAGGCCCCGCCCCGTCCCGAGGCCGTGCGCCACGAATACCGGCGCTCCGCCGTCGAACACGCCGCCGGTACTGAGGGCAAGGGCTGGACCCGCAATGAACTCGCGGCCCGCGTGGCGCAGGAACTGCACAACGGCCAGTACGTCAACCTCGGCATCGGCATGCCGACGCTGATACCCAACTACATTCCCGCCGGCGTCGAGGTGGTGCTGCATTCGGAAAACGGCATCCTGGGTGTCGGGCCGTACCCGGCCGAGGATGAAGTCGACCCGGACCTGATCAATGCCGGCAAGGAAACCGTCACGGTCAACAAGGGCGCGGCGTTCTTCGATTCCGCCGCCTCCTTCGGCATGATCCGGGGCGGCCACGTCGACGTGGCCGTGCTCGGCGCGATGGAGGTCGCCGTCAACGGCGACCTCGCCAACTGGATGATCCCGGGCAAGATGGTCAAGGGCATGGGCGGCGCGATGGACCTGGTGTTCGGGGCCAAGAAGGTGATCGTGATGATGGATCACGTGGACCGCAACGGCAAGCCGAAAATCGTGGAAACCTGCACGCTGCCGTTGACCGGCAAGGGCTGCGTGGACCGGATCATCACCGACCTCGCCGTGATCGACGTCGTGACCGAGGGCGGGAAGTCCCGGCTGGTGCTGCGCGAACTGGCGCCGAACGTGTCTGTGGAGGACGTCGTGGCGGCCACCGGAGCCGAACTCTTTGAGGAAGACCAGGAACTGACCGTATGAGTGATGCAGGCACGACTTCACCGGGCGCAGGCGCACACCCGGGTACCGGCACCCCCCGGGTGATCGAGCAGCGCGGCCTCTATTTCGATGAGCTGGAGGAGGGCGTGGTCTACGCCCACCGGCCGGGCCGGACGCTCACGGAGACGGATAACGTCCTGTTCACCACCATGACCATGAACACCCAGGCCCTGCACCTCGACGCGGCCTGGAGCGCCGGGCAGCCCTTCGGCCAGCGGCTGATGAATTCGATGTTCACCCTTGCCACCGTGGTGGGCCAGTCCGTGCCGCAGCTGACCCAGGGCACCATCATCGCCCAGCTCGGCCTGACGGATGTGTCTTTTCCGAACCCGCTGTACCACGGGGACACCCTGTACACGGAGACGGTGGTGACCGGGAAGAGGCTGTCCGCGTCCCGCCCGGGGCAGGGCATCGTGACCATGCAGCACACCGGACGGAACCAGCACGGGGACGTGGTGGCGCTCGCCGCCCGCAGCTGCCTGATGTGGACACGCGAGGCCCACGCCGCTGCCGAGCTGGAAGCGGCGCAAAAGGGGAGAATAGAGACATGAGTTTCCTGATGGGCCCTGCCCTGCTGTTCTGCCCCGCCGACCGCCCCGAGCGGTACCAAAAAGCCGCGGAACGCGCCGATACCGTGATCGTGGACCTTGAGGACGCCGTCGCCCCTGCCGACAAGCAGCGGGCCCGCGGCGCCATCCTTGCCCAGCTTGGCGCCACCGGCGACGTCCCGGAACTGGATCCGTCCCGCACGGTCGTCCGGGTCAACCCGGCCGGCACGGACGAGTTCGAGAAGGACCTGCACTGCCTCAAGCACACGCCCTACCGGCACATCATGCTGGCCAAGGCGGAGAGCGCTGCCCAGCTGAGGGAACTCGAGGGCTACAGCGTGATTGCCCTCTGCGAGACGGCCGCCGGCGTCCTCAACGCCGCCGCCATCGCCGCCGAGCCCAACGTGGTGGCCCTGATGTGGGGTGCGGAGGACCTGCTGGCATCGCTCGGCGGAACCTCCAGCCGGGCGGAGGACGGCAGCTACCGGGCCGTCGCGCTGCACGCCCGTTCCAGCGTGCTGCTGGCCGCCGGCGCCTTCGGCAAGGACGCGATCGACGCCGTCTACGTCAACATCCCGGATCTGGCCGGCCTGGCACTCGAATCCCGTGACGCGGTGGCGTCCGGATTCTCGTCCAAGGCCTGCATTCATCCGGACCAGGTGGCCGTAGTCCGCGAAGCCTACGCGCCCTCCGAGGCCGACGTCTCGGCAGCCGCGGAGCTGCTCGATGCCGCCTCCGCGGCAGGCTCGGGCGTCTTCCAGTTCAAGGGCAAGATGGTCGACGGGCCCATCCTCAAGCACGCCGCGTCCACACTGCGCCGCGCGGGCCGCGTCGGGTCCTGACCGCGGGCCGGCTGCCCATCGACACGTGCCAACCAACGTGTGCCCATCAGCGTGTGCCCACCAGCGTGTGCCCACCAGCGTGTGCCCGGGTGAAGCTCTGCCGTGTGAAACTCGTCGATTCGCCACAGATGGCCGGATTGGCTGGGCCTATTGCGGCCATCTGCGTCAATTGGGTGCCCTGTGGCTCTGAATCCTCGACCATTCTCCGAGGCCCTGTGCCGGTGGGTTCCTGGGGTGGCCGGCGTCCCGGGGCTGGCGCCGGGCAACTTCGTGGGTGGGATCCTGCCGGACTGGACTTCGCGATTCGCCACAGATGGCCGGATTGGCTGGGCCTATTGCGGCCATCTGCGTCAATTGGGTGCCCTGTGCCGCGCAACCCCAGGCCCGTGCCCCGCATTTGTGCCATGTGTCCCGTGTGGCCGTCATGAACTGGACATGCTCAGTGTGGCCGTCATGAATTGGACATGCTCAGTGTGGCCGTCATGAACTGGACATGCTCAGTGCGGCCTTCATGAACTGGACATGCTCATTGCTGCGTCCAAGAACCGGACATGTTCAGCGGCGCCAGAGGTAACGGTTCTCCGGCCGGCCCGCGGCTCCGTACCGGGGCGTCAGCCGGGCATGGCCGTGAACCACGAGGTACTCGAGGTAGCGGCGGGCGCTGACCCGGGACAGGCCCAGTTGCAGCGCCAGGCCGGCCGCGGAGACGTCCTCCGGACTGGCCTTCAGTGCCTCGATGACCGCGTCCAGGGTGGGGCGCGACAGTCCCTTGGGCAGCCGTACGGCGGCCTGGTCTGGCTGGGCGGGCTGACTCGCCGGGGTTTCCGCCACCGCGGACCGGCGGGAGGGCGCCACCAGGCGGTCGATGCTCGCCTGGTCAAGCGGCCCGGAAGCGCCGGAGGCCAGATCGTCCCGCAGCATGACGTACTCGTCGAGCCGTTCGTTCAATGCCTGCGAGGAGAAGGGCTTGACCAGGTAGTGCAGCACCCCGCCGGCCATCGCGCCACGGACCGTGTCAAGCTCCCGGGACGCGGTGATCACGAGGACATCCACCGGCCGCCGGCGCGCGCGCAGCCGCTGCAGGACGTCCAGGCCGGACATGTCCGGCAGATGGATGTCCAGCAACACCAGCTCCGGGCCCAGCTCCGCGGCCAGATCGATGCCCTGCTGCCCGGTGTGGGCCATGGCCACGACGTCGAATCCGCCGCGTGCCAGCAGGAACCCGTGATGGATCCCGGCCACTGCTACGTCATCGTCAATGATGAGGGTGCGTATGGCGTTCATTGGTTTTGTAGTTCCGCCTCTTTTGTTCTGAGCACTACCGAGAAGCAGGCTCCGCCCAACGCCGATGAGGATACTGCCGCCCGGCCTCCGCGCCGGAGGGCAACCCGCTGGACCAGGGCCAGCCCAAACCCGCGGCTGTTGATTCCCTCGGACTCCTTGCTGGTCACGCCGGGCTCGAACACTTTAGCGCGTTCAGGAACCGGGACGCCGGGTCCGTCGTCCTCCACCACGATGGTCCGCCCGCCGTCGGCGCTCTCACCCAGCCGGATGGCCACAGTGCTGTCGTAACCCGCAGCGTCCACAGCGTTGTCGATCAGGTTGCCCAGCACCGTGATGACGTCGCCCGAGTCATCAACCGAGCACAGCGAATCCGGGCTGACGATGATCTCGATGCCGCGCTCGGCGCAGACCGTGGACTTGGCGATCAGCAGCGCCTGGACCCCGTGGTCGGTGATTCCGGCCGCCAGCGGCCGGTTCGCGAAGACGGCGTCGTTGTGGCTGCGGCCCAGGTATTCGATGGCTTTGTCTTGCTTTCCGAGCTCCAGCAGCCCGGAGATGACGTGCAGTTTGTTGGCAAATTCGTGCGCCTGGGCGCGGAGTGCCTGCGTCACGTCCACGGCGCCGTCGCGGTCACGCAGGACGGTGTGGAGCTCCGTGCGGTCGCGCAGGATCAGCACCTTGCCGACTTCGCGGCCGTCGACGGTGGCCGCATTGACCTTGCCCAGCAGAATCCGTTCACCCGAGAGCACCAGTTCCTCCGTGGCGGACCCGGCCGAGAGCAAGCGGAGGACCGCCGGTTCCAGGCTTGCCGCTGCAGGGGTCCCGGTGATGTCCCCGGCCAGGGCGAGCAGGCGGCGTGCCTCATCGTTGACCAGCGCGACCCTGCCGTCGGCGTCCACCGCCACGAGTCCTTCACCCAGGCCGTGGAGCATGGCGTCGCGCGTTTCGAGCAGGGCAGCGATGTCCTCGGGCTCGAGTTTGTAGATCCGCCGCCACACCAGTTTCGAGACATACATCGCGCCCAGCGAACTCAGCAGTGCCGCCCCGAGCAGCCAGCCGAACAGCTGCGGCATGTCCTCATGGAGGTCGGCGGCCAGGGTGCTCTCCAGCACCCCCACGGATGCGGAGCCGATCACGGCGCCGGCCGCATCGAAGATGGGAACCTTCACCCGCCAGGACTCACCGAGCGTGCCCGTCTGGGTACCCACGTAGATCTCCCCGGACAGCGGCACGGACGGATCGGTGGAGACCGGCCGGCCGATTTCCGCCGGATTGGGGTGCGACTGACGGACCCCGTGCCGGTCCGTCACCACCACATAGGTGACGTTGGATGCCTGCCGGATGACTTCCGCGATCGGCTGGATTGTCTGGGCCGGCGACGATGTGCCGAACGCGTTGATGACCGAGGGCAGCTGGGCAACACTTTCGGCGACGCCGATCAGCCGGCCCTTGTAGGCGTCACGGAGCTGTTGTTCCTGCATCCGGATGGTCACGGCCCCCACCACCGTGAGGACAGCCAGCACGATGCCCAGCTGCAATGCGACCAGCTGGAACCGAAGGGGAATCTTGTGAAACATGTCACAAGTTTCCCATTGGGGGCGCAGCTCGCCCGCCAAAAAGACGGCCGGGGCCGTGACCAATATGACCACTACTACCTCTACGGCCAAATGCTGTTGCCGTTCGGCGGGCGCTCCTAGGGTCAGTGACGTGATTCCAATGATGTGCATCACATTCGCCCTAGGAGAAACCATGACTTCCCAGAACTTTTTCACGCGGCCCGCTTTCACGCGTCCCACCCACACACGTCGCGCCGCCCTCATTGCCGGCGCCGCCGGAGTCGTCCTGGCCATGTCCGCCTGCGCGGGAAGCGGAACCGGCACCGCTGCCGGCGGGTCCGCGGGCGCCGATCCGATCAAGAAGCTCAGCATCATCGTCCCGGCCAACCCCGGCGGTGGCTGGGACCAGACCGGACGTGCCATGCAGCAGGACCTGCAGACCAACAAGCTCGTCTCCTCCGCCCAGGTCACCAACATTGGCGGCGGCGGCGGGACCAACGGCCTCGCCAAGCTCGCCACCGAGAAGGACTTCAACACCCTCATGGTGATGGGCTACGTCATGGTGGGTGCGGTCGAGACCAATGGCGCCAAGACCCGGCTCGAAGACACCACCCCGATCGCGCGGCTCACTGAAGAGCCGCTGGTTCTCGTGGTGCCGGCGTCGTCGAAATACCAGTCGGTCGCCGACCTCGTCGCGGACATCAAGGCCAACGGCAAGGGCGTGGCCATCACGGGTGGCTCGGCCGGGGGCGCGGACCACATCCTGGCCGGGCAGATCCTGAAATCCCAGGGCGTGGAGGCGGACAAGCTGAACTACATCGGCTACTCCGGCGGCGGCGAGTCCATCGCGGCGCTGCTCGGCAACAAGGTCCAGGCCGGCATCTCCGGCGTGGGCGAGTATGCCGAACAGGTCAAGGCCGGCAAGGTCCGGGCGCTCGCCGTCTCCGGAAAGGCCGAGGCCCCGGCGCTTCCCGGGATCAAGCCGCTCAAGGACCAGGGGATCGACGTCGTGCTGACCAACTGGCGCGGCGTGGTGGCCCCCGGGTCCATCGACGACGCCCAGCGAGCGAAGCTGACCGACGTCGTCACCAAGCTGCACGCGTCAGAGGCCTGGAAGTCCACCCTGACCAAGAACAACTGGGACGACGCGTTCCTGGCCGGTGACGGCTTCAAGACCTTCCTGACCGAGGACATCGCCAAGGTCAAGACCACCCTGACCCAGATCGGCCTGGTCAAGTAACAGTGTCTGACCTCGCATCAACGTCTGCACCCGCCGCGGCGCCCCCTGCGGCGCCCGCCAAGCGGCCGACCGGGGAGATCCTGTTCGCCCTCGTGTTCGTCAGCGTGGGCGTCGCGGGCCTGGCGACGGCGGGATCCATTCCGATCCCGCCGTCGGAGACCGGCATCGGCCCGCGTGCCTTCCCCTACATCGTGTGCGGCTTGCTGGTGCTGTGCGGCGCCGGGGTGGTCCTGCAGGTCCTCCGCGGCAAAGTCGGGCAGGCCGAGGACAGCGAAGACCTGGACGTGACCGCCAAGACCGACTGGGTGGCCCTGGCCAAACTCGTGGGTTTCGTGGTGCTGCACATCTTCCTGATCGAGCCGGCCGGCTGGCCGGTGGCCGCCGCCGTGCTCTTCAGCGGTGCCGCCTGGTCCCTGGACGCCAAACCCCTCTGGAAGGCGATCGCCGTGTCCGTGATCCTGGCGCTGGTGCTGCAGTACGTCTTCGGCGGCCTGCTCGGTGTTTCCCTGCCGCCAGGGCCGCTGTTCGAGGGGGTGCCGTTCTTCCATGGATAGCTTCATGCTCCTGCTCGAAGGATTCTCCACCGCGCTCCAGCCCGTCTACCTGCTCTACGCCCTGGGCGGGGTCTTCGTCGGCACCGCCGTCGGCGTGCTGCCCGGCATTGGCCCCGCCATGACCGTGGCCCTGCTCATGCCCATCACCTATGCCCTGGACCCCGCGGCTGCGTTGATCGTGTTCGCCGGGATCTACTACGGCGGCATGTACGGCGGTTCCACCACCTCCATCCTGCTGAACACGCCGGGCGAGTCCTCATCGATCGTCACGGCGCTCGAAGGAAACAAGATGGCCAAGGCCGGCAGGGGAGCGGCAGCCCTGGCGACGGCGGCGATCGGATCCTTCATCGCGGGCACCATCGCGACGGTCCTGCTGACCTTCCTGGCGCCCGTCGTGGCCGACTTCGCCGTCGGCCTCGGCCCCGTGGACTACGTGGCCCTCATGGTGGTGGCCTTCCTGACCGTCGGTGCGCTGCTGGGCGCCTCCGTCCTGCGCGGCCTGGCATCCCTGGCGCTCGGGCTGTTCATCGGCCTGATCGGTATCGATGACAGCACGGCCCAGCAGCGCTTCACGTTCGACAACCCCACCCTGGTTGACGGCGTCGACATGGTCCTCGTGGCCGTGGGCCTCTTTGCCCTCGGCGAGGCGCTTTATGTCGCATCGAAGCTGCGGCACGGCCCGGTGGAGCTGATCCCCGTCAGCAAGGGCAAGAACGCCTGGCTGTCCAAGGAGGACTGGAAGCGGTCCTGGAAGCCGTGGCTGCGCGGAACCTTCATCGGGTTCCCGATCGGCACCGTCCCGGCCGGCGGCGCGGACGTCTCCACATTCCTGTCCTACGCCGCCGAGCGGAAGCTGGCCAAGGGCGCCAACAAGGCCCAGTTCGGCAAAGGCGCGATCGAAGGCGTCGCCGGACCGGAAGCGGCCAACAACGCCGCGGCCGCCGGTGTCCTGGTGCCGTTGCTGACCCTCGGAATCCCGACGACGGCGACGGCGGCCATGATGCTCACGGCGTTCCAGCGCTACCAGATCCAGCCCGGCCCGCTCCTGTTCGAAAACCAGGGCGCGCTTGTCTGGACCCTGATCGCGTCGCTGTACGTCGGCAACCTCATGCTCCTGGTGCTGAACCTGCCTCTGGTGGGCCTGTGGGTGAAGATCCTGCAGATCCCGCGGCCCTACCTCTACGCCGGCATCCTGGTCTTCGCCGCCCTCGGCGCCTTCTCGGTGAACTTCTCCCCGAGCGACGTCGGCATCCTGCTGATAGTGGGCATCCTGGGCTACTTCATGCGCCGCTACGGCTATCCCGTGGCGCCCATGGTGGTGGCGATGATCCTGGGGCCGATGTTCGAGGTGCAGTTGCGGCGTTCGCTGCAGCTCTCGCAAAACGACCCCACGGCCCTGTTCGCCTCGCCGTTCGCCCTGGTCGTGTACGTCTCCATGGCACTGATCTTCGCCGCCTCGTGGTGGCTGCGCCGCCGCCAGGCAACATTGGAGGCTGCGCCGGCGAAGGAAGAGGTGTCCGTCTAAGCGCGGGCGTTGGACTGAATTGCCGCAAATGGCCGGAATGACGACACTCATTCCGGCCATTTGCGGTAAACGGGCCTATGGGAACGCACCGCCCGGGGCCGCACCGCGCCGGGCCGCACCGCGCCGGGCCTCACGCCTCCGACGTCGGGCGCGGCGCCGGGAGCCGGGACGGCGGGATGACGACATACAGCGGGGTCCGGATCCAGCGCTGGCCCGTCGCGCGGAACTCGGCCCGGGTGGAGAAATGGTAGAGGTAGCTGGTGGCACGTATCCAGTGCGGCCGTCCGCCGTCGAACGGGTCGTGGCGCAGCAGCCGCAGCGTGGGCCGGTCCGCCGCCAGCAGTTTGGCCAGGAACGCGTAGAACCACTCCTCGTGCACGGTACGCAGCGGCAGGAACCACATCAGCCAGTCCAGCCGCAGGTGGTACGGGGCGTACTGGCGCGGGATGCGCCGGACGTCGCCGGGCTTGCCCTTGAACCCGTACTCCCGCCAGTCCGCGTCGTCCCCGGGGTCCTCGTCGAGGGTCCCCTCCACCACGATCTCGATCCGCCGCTTCGTGACGGTGCCGAACGCGCCGTAGGTGTTGACCAACTGCCAGCGGTTGAAGGATGCGTTCATCAACTGGTGGTGGGAGAAGAGGTTCTCGATGGGCCGGTAGCTGAGCACCACCAGCAGCACGGTGGCCACAAGGACCACCACCAGCCAAGGAACCGGCGCCTGGCTGCCCACCCCGGCTGCGCCCACCGCCGCTCCTGCTCCTTGTCCGGGGGACGCCGCACGCCAGTCCAGCGGGATCGCCGGAATCACGGCGTGCGCCACGGGATCGCTGACCGCCGCGAAGGCCAGGATGATCGCCATCCAGTTCAGCCAGGCGAAATTTCCGCTCGCCACCAGCCACAGCTGGGTGAAGATGATGATTCCGGCGGCGGCGCTGGCCAGGGGCTGCGGGGCAAAGAGGAAGAAGGGCACCACCAGTTGGGCGAAGTGGTTGCCCAGGACCTCCAGCCGGTGCCAGGCCTTGGGGAGCAGGTGGGCCTGCCGGCTCAGCGGCCCCGGCATCGGCTGGGTCTCGTGGTGGTAGTACAGGGCCGTCAGGTCCCGCCATTCCTGGCCGCCCCGGATCTTGATCAGGCCGGCGCCGAACTCCAGCCGGAACACCAGCCAGACCAGCAGGATCAGGATGGTCCGGGGCGGGGGAGTCTGGTCGGAGCCAAGGAAGGCCACCGTGAACCCGGCCTCCAGCAGCAGCATCTCCCAGCCGAAGCCGTAGAACGTCTGCCCCACGTTCACGATCGACATGTACAACAGCCACAGGGCCAGGAACGCGATGAGCGGAACCCACGGCGGCCCGAGCTGCGGCAGCCCGGCGATGAGCGTGGCGGCAATGGCCATGCCGCTCCAGCACACCGTCCGCAGCAGCCGGTCCGAATAGCGCCAGCGGAACAGGCTGGGCCGGCCCAAACGGTTGAAGCCCTCGAGATACGCCGGCACCGGCAAAAGGCCGCGCTCGCCGAGGAGGGCCGGGAACTGGTTCAGCGAGGAGAGGAAGGCCACGAAATACAGGGTGGCGGTGCTGCGCTGCAGCACCTGCCGGGCGAACTCGTACTCCGGCGCGTCGAACCACGCGGTCCACTCCACGTTTTCCACGTTACGCCTCCGCCCTGCTGCGTCAACGAGCGGCGGAAGACTCAACCCGACGGCGTCGAGCTGGCACTTCACGGCACTGCTGCACGCCGCGGCTGCCGTGAAGTGCCACCTCGAGGCGGACGCGGCGCACCGGCGCGGTGCGGGATACTTGAATCATGCAGCCGCGCAAAATCGTCCTCCTCGGGTCCACCGGTTCCATCGGCACACAGGCGATTGACGTCGTCGACGGCGCCCCGCACCTTTTTGAGGTCGTCGCGCTCAGCGCCGGCGGCGGCAACCTCGAACTCCTGGCCCGGCAGGCCGTCCACACCCGCGCCCAGGCTGTCGGTGTCGCCTCCGGTGATGCCTCCGCCCTCCGGCGCATGATCGACGACGCCGCCCGCGCGGCAGGACTCATCGGGTACAGCCCCGAACTCATCACCGGCCCCGACGCCTCCACCCGGGTCGCGGAAATCACCGCCGACGTCGTCCTCAACGGCATCACCGGCTCGATCGGACTTGCCCCCACCCTGGCCGCCCTCGCCTCCGGGGCAACGCTGGCACTGGCCAACAAGGAGTCCCTGATCGTCGGCGGCGCCCTGGTCAAGGCCGCGGCCCGCGAAGGGCAGATCGTCCCCGTGGATTCGGAGCACTCGGCCATTGCCCAGTGCCTGCGCTCCGGCTCCGCCGCGGAAGTGGACCGGCTGATCCTGACGGCATCGGGCGGGCCGTTCCGCGGCAAGAGCCGGGACGAACTGCACGACGTCTCACCGCAGGACGCCCTGGCCCACCCCACGTGGGACATGGGCCTCATGGTCACCACCAACTCCGCCAGCCTCGTCAACAAGGGCCTGGAGGTGATCGAGGCGCACCTGCTCTTCGACATCCCCCTGGAGAAGATCGACGTCGTGGTCCACCCGCAGTCCGTGGTGCATTCCATGGTCCAGTTCGTCGACGGCTCCACGATCGCCCAAGCCTCGCCGCCGGACATGCGCCTGCCCATTGCCCTCGGCCTCGGCTGGCCGGACCGGGTCCCCGGATCCGCCAGGGCCTGCGACTGGGGCAAGGCCACCAGCTGGACGTTCGAGCCGCTGGACACCGTGGCGTTCCCCGCCGTCGACCTCGCGAAGGCGGCCGCCACGCAGGGCAGCACCTTCCCGGCCGTGTTCAATGCCGCGAACGAGGAAGCGGTGATGGCCTTCCACGCCGGGCAGATCCGGTTCACCGACATTGTGGACACCATCGATGCCGTCCTCAGCGAACACTCAGGCTCCTCCGGGCTGACGGTGGAGTCCGTACTGGATGCTGAAAGATGGGCACGCGCCCGCACCCACGAACGTTTAGCCGTAAGAAGCGTCTAGGAAGCAGCAGATCACAGTATGAGCCCCGTCCTCCTCTTTGTCCTCGGTGTCGTCTTCGTGGCGATCGGCATCGCCGTGTCCATTGCCCTGCATGAAGTCGGGCACCTGCTCCCGGCCAAGCTCTTCAAGGTCCGCGTGACCAAATACATGATCGGTTTCGGACCCACCGTCTGGTCGAAGAAAGGGGGCGAAACCGAGTACGGCCTCAAAGCCATCCCGCTGGGCGGCTACGTGTCCATGATCGGGATGTACCCGCCGAACAAGGAAGACGGCACCGTCCGCATCTCCAGCACCGGAATGTTCCAGTCACTGGCATCCGATGCCCGCTCCCTGGCCCACGAGGAAATCGGCCCCGGCGACGAAACCCGGGTCTTCTACCGGCTGCCGGTCTGGAAAAAGATCATCATCATGCTCGGCGGGCCCGCGATGAACCTGCTGATCGGCGTCGTGCTGACCGCGGTGCTGCTGATGGGATTCGGCACCGCCAGCCAGACCACCACGATCGCGGACGTCTCCAAATGCCAGGTCAAGGCCGGCGAGACCGTGGACCCGGACTCCGCCGACTGCAAGCCCACCCCGGCCGCGGCCGCGGGCCTGTTGCCGAATGACACCATCACCTCTTTCGACGGCAAGGCCGTCACCAGGTGGGACGAACTCACCGGCTGGATCCGCGCCTCGGCGGGCCGGCAGGTGAGCATCACCGTGGAGCGCGGCGGCGCCACCGTCTCGACAACCGTCACGCCCGTGCTCTCCGCCCGCCCGGTTCTCGGTCCCGACGGCCGCCAGGCCAAGGCCGCTGACGGAAGCCTCCAATACCAGGACGTCGGCTTCCTGGGCATCGGCGCCCAGACGGCACTCGTGCAGCAGCCGGCGTCGGCCGTGCTGCCGATGGCGGGGGAGAACATCAAGCAGGTCGCCGGTGTGGTGGTGAACCTGCCGGAGCGCGTGGCCGGTGTGGCCAAGGCAGCCTTCAGCGAGGAACCCCGGGACCCCAACGGCCCCATCAGCGTGGTGGGCGTGGGCCGCGTGGCCGGCGAGGTCGCCGCGATGGAGGAGGTCCCGCTGCAGTCCCGCTTCGCCGCCTTGGTGGGTTTGCTGGCCGGACTCAACTTCGCATTGGCCGTCTTCAACCTCATTCCGCTGCTGCCGCTCGACGGCGGCCACATTGCGGGCGCGCTGTACGAGGGGGCCCGCCGCCAGATCGCCAAGCTGTTCGGCCGCCCGGATCCCGGCGCCTTCGATATCGCCAAGCTGCTCCCGGTGACGTATGTGGTGGCGGTGCTGCTGATGGGCATGGGCGCGCTGCTGATCTACGCCGACATCGTCAAGCCGGTCAACCTCTTCGGATAGGCCCGACTGGCATTTCAGCCAAATTCCGCTGACTATCATTCATAAGCCTATTTAGGCTGATTTTAAGTAATCAGTTGAAGACGGTTGATTATTACCGATCAGCTCCCTAGGCTGGGGTCATGTACGTCATGACAATCGACCAGCGCGGCAGCACGGGCGACATCGACCGGGTCCCCGGCCTCCTGAAGGGGCTCAGCGCACTCTCCACCGCCGGGCGCTTTGAGCGTTCGGTGGGCGACGAGGTCCAGGGCGTCGTGGAACGGGCCGACGAGGTGGTGGAGATCGCCCTTCACGCCCTGCGCAGCGGCCGCTGGTATGTCGGGATCGGAGTGGGGGAGGTGGACCTGCCGCTGCCCGCCAGCCCGCGCGAAGGCTCCGGTCCCGCCTTCGTGGCGGCCCGGTCCGCCGTCGACCGGGCCAAGGGGGCGGCCGCCCATGTTCCCCTCGCCGTGGTTGCCGGCCGCGACCGCCGTCGGGCAAATGCAAATGCAGCAGCCACGGCCGCGGACGGCGCCAGCGGATCCCAGGGGGCCAGGGCCTGCGCCAATGCGGAGGCGGTGCTCCGACTGATTGGCCGCCTGGTCCAGGACCGGACCGCGGCGCAATGGAAGGTGGTGGACGTGCTGCGCTCGGTGCGGCAAGACACCCATGGAACCCACGGCAGCCAAAAAATAGCGGCACAGAAACTCGGAATCACGGAGCAGTCGGTGAGCCGCGCAGTCCTGCGCTCGGGCTGGCAGGAAGAATGGGCCGCGAGGCCGGCCGCAGAACTGTTGCTGACCCTCGCCCACGACAGCACCGAAGGAGAGAAGTGAACGCCCTGTGGATCACGCTGGCCCTGCTCACCGCAGGATTCGTCGGCTGGCCGGTCACTGCCTGGGTGTTCCGCCTCGCCCGCACCATTGATGACCGGGCCGACGCCGGAAGCGGCGCCGGCGCCGGCGGGGACGCGGCCGAGGACCCCGCCGCCGACTCCACCACGGACCCCGACCTCCAGGCGGCCCCGGAGCCGGCCGGGCCGGACGCAGCAGCGCCTACCCCGGCAGCGGCGGCCGCCGCGCCGCCCGCCGAGACCGTCAGCAGCGTGCGCATCCTGCGCGGCGGCGCCATTATCGGCATCCTGGAACGGTTCGCCGTGTGCCTGGCGATCCTGGCCGGCCAGCCCGTCGCCATCGCCTACGTCGTGGCCATCAAGGGCCTCGGCCGGTTTGCCGAGTTGAAAGCCACCCCGGTGGCGGCCGAGCGGTTCATCATAGGAACCCTCACCTCCATGCTCTGGGCAGCCGGTGTCGCCGCCCTGGCCAAGGTCCTCTTCCTCGGCTGACCGCGTGCCCCGGAGCCTCCGGATGGGAACCGGGCAAACAGGGCGATAGTGTATCCATATGACTGTTTTTGCTGTGGAGTACGTGTACGACGCCGAATCATCCGAGGTCCGCGAT
The DNA here is from genome assembly GCF_056396505.1 of Arthrobacter sp. 05T410. Lineage (NCBI taxonomy): Bacteria > Bacillati > Actinomycetota > Actinomycetes > Micrococcales > Micrococcaceae > Arthrobacter > Arthrobacter sp. 05T410. The sequence continues at coordinate 356,731 of NZ_JBFTLP010000002.1, forward strand.
GCCAGCCGCCCGGCACACCGCGAATGGACCGCGGATCTTGCCCGTGAAGGCGCCCTGCTGGCCAGCGGCCCCTACGGCGACGGTGCAGGCGCGCTGCTCATCTTCAAGGCCGCCGATGAGGCGGCCTTGAATGACCTTCTGCGGCAGGACCCCTTCGCAGCAGCCGGTGCCATCTCGGGCACCCGCACCACCGTGTGGGCGCCGCTGACCGGTCTTCTGGCCGAGCACGCCTAGCCCGTCCCGCCCGCACCTTCGCAACTTCGAATTCTAAAAGGGAGTCCATGTGACCTCGGTCAGCCTGGGAATGCCGTCAGCACCGCCCCCCGTCCTTGCCCCCCGCCGCAAGACGCGCCAGATCAAGGTGGGATCAGTCGGCGTCGGCTCCGATTCGCCCATCAGCGTCCAGTCCATGACCACGACGCCGACGACCGACATCAACGCCACCTTGCAGCAGATCGCGGAACTCACGGCCTCCGGCTGCGACATCGTGCGCGTCGCCTGCCCGTCGGCCGATGACGCCGAGGCGCTGCCGATCATCGCCAAGAAGTCCCAGATCCCGGTGATCGCGGACATCCACTTCCAGCCGAAGTACGTCTTCGCCGCGATCGAGGCCGGCTGTGCCGCCGTGCGCGTGAACCCGGGCAACATCCGCAAGTTCGATGACCAGGTCAAGGAGATCGCCCGCGCCGCCAAGGACCACGGCACCTCCATCCGGATCGGCGTCAACGCCGGATCCCTGGAACCGGGCATCATGAAGAAATACGGCAAGGCCACCCCGGAAGCCCTCGTGGAATCCGCCGTCTGGGAGGCGTCGCTCTTCGAGGAGCACGGTTTCCACGACTTCAAGATCTCCGTCAAGCACAACGACCCGGTCATCATGGTTGCCGCCTACGAGATGCTGGCCGAAAAGGGCGACTGGCCCCTGCACCTCGGCGTCACCGAGGCCGGACCGGCCTTCCAGGGCACCATCAAGTCCGCCACGGCGTTTGGCGCCCTGCTCTCCCGCGGGATCGGCGACACCATCCGCGTCTCCCTCTCGGCCCCGCCGGTCGAGGAAATCAAGGTGGGCAACCAGATCCTGCAGTCGCTCAACCTGCGCCCCCGCAAGCTGGAAATCGTCTCCTGCCCGTCCTGCGGCCGCGCCCAGGTGGACGTCTACACGCTCGCCGAGCAGGTCACCGCTGGCCTGGAAGGCATGGAAGTCCCGCTGCGCGTGGCAGTCATGGGCTGCGTGGTCAATGGTCCCGGCGAGGCCCGCGAGGCCGATCTCGGCGTCGCCTCCGGCAACGGCAAGGGCCAGATCTTTGTCAGGGGCGAGGTCATCAAGACTGTCCCGGAGGATCAGATTGTTGAGACACTGATCGAAGAAGCCATGCGTATCGCAGAAGAGATGGGGGACGCCGATGGCGAAGATGCTGTCAAGGGTAGCCCCGTGGTTAGCGTCTCGTAAGGACGACGCCGCTCCCGGCGTCGTCGTCCGGGTCCTTGGCGGCGCGGACACCGGACAACTGCTGGCCCTGGCGCACCGGGACGCCGTCGCCAATGTCTTCATCCTCTCGCACCTGGAGACCGCCGGTACGGCGTCTCCCACGGCCGGGGGCGCCAGCATTCTTGGCGTGTTCGACGGCGGCACCCTCCTCGGTGCCTGCTGGGCCGGCGCCAACCTGGTGCCGATCGAGCTGGCGCCCGAGCTCGCCCGCCTCATTGCGATGGCCGCGCACCGCTCCGGGCGCCGCTACGCCTCGATCTTTGGCCCCGCCGAAACTGTGCTGGCTCTCTACGCGGCGCTGGAGCAGCTCGGCCAGACGGCCCACGAAGTCCGGGACCACCAGCCCCTGCTGACGATTGCGGGGCCGCCCGCCGTCCGGCCCGAGCCCGCACTCGGCTTTGGCCAGCTGGCTGACTTCGACAAGATCCTGCCCGCATGCGCCGCAATGTTCGAGGAAGAAGTGGGCTATTCGCCCTACCTCGGCGGCAGGGAGTATTACAGCCGGCGCGTCAAGAGCCTCATCCGCCAGGGCCATTCCCTCGTGCACGTGAACGCCGCCGGCGATGTCGTCTTCAAAGCCGAACTCGGCGCCGTCACGCCGGAAGTGACCCAGGTCCAGGGCGTCTGGATGAATCCCGACTTCCGCGGACTGGGACTGAGCGCGGGCTACATGGCCGCCGTCGTCGTCCTCGCCCAGACCCTCGCGCCGGTGACCAGCCTGTACGTCAACGGGTTCAACGCCAAGGCACGCGCCACCTACGATCGGGTGGGCTTTCGCCAGGTGGGCACGTTCGCTACAGTGCTCTTCTAGCGGGCAAATGCCGGCTGGCCGGTCTAGTTTTTTGGGGGAAACATGAAGACATCAGTGCTGCGCATTTTCGGGGCCTCGGCGCTCCTCGCCTGGGGCGCCATGGGATTGGCCGCATGTGGCACGCCCACCGGCTCGCCGGATACAGCCAAGAGTGCGCAAGCCCAGGCCGCAACCACGGTTCCCAGCGCGGCCACGACGCCTACTCCCACCCAGACGCAAGCCAAGGCTTACACGAGCGATGAACTGACGGCCCTCGTGGCACAGTTGAAGGATGCGCACGGCAAGCCGCTCACCGTGATGCCGCTTGCCGATCTCAAGAAGTCGGTCGAACAGGCAAAGTCCTTGCTGGCATCGATCTCGGTGGAACCCGCGGAGTGCGCGGCTCTGGCCCTTGGTGGCCAGGCAGCCTCGACCGAGGGCACGGCGGTCGCGGCGGGGGTGGCCCAAGATGCCGGGACGGGCGCTTCCACGGGTGTCTCCCTGGCGTTCCGGGCTGACGCCAAGCTCCTCAAGAAGGGACTCGCCCAGGTCGAGGACTTCAATAAGTGCTCAGCCCTTTCATTCACGACCAATGGCACCAAAGTGGACCTCAAACTGACCAAGCTGGCCGGAGTCGGCTCAACCCCGGGCACCGTCGCGTACCGGACAGACACCGCACTGCCGGGTGGCCGGAAGCAATCTGCGATCACCGGACAGGTGATCCAGGACGGCGTTCTCATCACCGTCAGCGCGGCAGGTGGCGGCAGCGAGGCCGACGCCATCTCCCGGGCCGGAAAATTACTGGATCAGGCCGCCGCGCTCGTCGGGAAGTAGCCCGATTGCCGCCGCGCATGGATCCGCAACGACATGCCGAAAATATCCGGTTGCAGACTATTGCTTCCCGGCCGCATGTCACATAGGTTCTACCTAGCCGTGTCGCATAGGCGCGCACACTCCCCAACGCATTTTCCGGGGAAGACAACGCCTGGAGACGACACCAAGTAGCTCGCAGCCTGAGATCTGGGGGTGCTGGGGCCACGGAGCCACGCCATGACGGGATGACCAGCCGGAAAACGGCCAGGGGCTTCCATCAGTTATGGCGTGGCTCTTCCATGCGCCGCGCTCCGCAGAAGCGGGGCAGAAGCGGGGGAGAAGCGGAGGAGAAGCGGGGCCGCAGCGGGGCCGGCGCGGCAAAGCGGTGCACTCTGGACGGTAGATTAGTACCTAGATGCTTTTCTTAGGCTTTGCCCGCACTTCCCCAGAAACGGATACCCCACCTGTGGTCCTTCGACTCTCCAAGCTGTTCCTGCGCACCCTGCGCGAAGATCCCGCCGACGCCGAGGTGGCCAGCCACCGGCTCCTGGTCCGCGCCGGCTACATCCGGCGGGCCGCGCCCGGCATCTACACCTGGCTGCCGCTGGGGCTCAGTGTGCTGCGCAAAGTGGAGCAGGTCATCCGCGAGGAAATGACCGCCATCGGAGCCCAGGAAGTCCACTTCCCGGCGCTGCTGCCCAAGGAACCCTACGAGGCCACGAACCGCTGGACCGAATACGGCGAGGGCATCTTCCGGCTCAAGGACCGCAAGGGCAACGACTACCTTCTGGCCCCCACGCACGAGGAAATGTTCACCCTGCTGGTCAAGGACCTGTACTCCTCGTACAAGGACCTGCCGCTGAGCATTTACCAGATCCAGAACAAGTACCGCGACGAGGCGCGTCCGCGCGCAGGCCTGCTGCGCGGCCGCGAATTCATCATGAAGGACTCCTACTCCTTCGACGTCGACGACGCCGGCCTGGACGACAGCTACGCCGCCCACCGCGGCGCGTACCTTAAGATCTTCGAGCGCCTCGGCCTCGAAGTGATTCCGGTTGCCGCCACCGCCGGCGCCATGGGCGGGTCCAAGAGCGAGGAATTCCTGCACCCCACCGAGATCGGTGAGGACACCTTCGTGCGCTCGGCCGGCGGCTACGCGGCCAACGTCGAGGCCGTCACCACAGTGGTCCCCGCGGACATCGACTTCAGCAACGCCCCGGCCGCCGAAGTCCGGGACACCCCGGACACCCCCACCATCGAAACCCTCGTCGACGCCGCCAACGTGCTGGTTCCGCGCACAGAGGCCGACGGCGGCCCCTGGACCGCCGCCGACACCCTCAAGAACGTCGTCCTCGCCGTGACGCTGCCCACCGGCGAACGCCAGATCGTCGTCATCGGCCTCCCCGGAGACCGCGGTGTGGACCTCAAGCGCGTCGAGGCGAACATCGGGTCCTTCCTGCCGATTGCCGGCGAGATCACGCTCGAAGCCGCCAATGAGGACGACCTCAAGAAGCAGCCCCTGATCGTCAAGGGCTACCTCGGCCCCGGCATGTCCCTAGACGCGCCGCTGCTGGGCAGCGAGGGCGCCGCAAAGCTGCTCTACCTCGTGGATCCCCGCGTCGTCAGCGGCTCTGCCTGGGTCACCGGCGCCAACGAGGCCGGCAAGCACGTCTTCGGCCTCGTCGCCGGACGCGACTTCGGCTGGGACGGAGTCATCGAGTGCACCGAGGTGCGCGCCGGCGACGAGGCTCCCGACGGTTCCGGTCCCCTCGAAACCGCCCGCGGCATCGAAATGGGCCACATCTTCCAGCTGGGCCGGAAGTACGCCGCCGCCCTGGACCTGAAAGTCCTGGACCAGAACGGCAAGCAGGTGGTGGTGACCATGGGCTCCTACGGCGTCGGCGTCACCCGCGCCGTGGCGGCCCTGGCAGAGTCCAACCACGACGACCGGGGCCTGGTCTGGCCGCGCGCCGTCGCCCCCGCCGACGTCCACGTTGTGGCCGTGGGCCGCGGCGAGGAGATCTTCGCCGCCGCCGAAAAACTGTCCCTGGAGCTCGAGGCTGCCGGCCTGGACGTCATCTATGACGACCGCCCCAAGGTTTCCCCCGGCGTGAAGTTCGGCGACGCCGAACTCGTCGGCGTCCCCACCATCCTCGCCGTCGGGCGCGGACTCGTGGACGGCGTCGTGGAGATCAAGGACCGCCGCAGCGGCAGTGCCGAGAATGTAGCCGTTGACAAGGCTGTTGACTACGTGGTCAACGCCGTGCGCAACAGCTGATGCCGCGCCGCCCCGGGCGCCGTACTAAGCCGTACTAAGTAATGGTCTCCGGACTCGAATCGATCCAGCTCGGAACTGTCATCCTGATCGTCGTGGCCGGCCTGGCGGCCGGATGGGTCGACGCCGTCGTCGGCGGCGGCGGGCTCATCCAGCTCCCGGCGATGCTCCTGGTGCCGGGCATCAGCCCGGTCCAGGCACTGGCGACCAACAAGATGGGGTCCATCTTCGGCACCAGCACCAGCGCGGCCACGTACTACCGCCGCGTCCGGCCCGATCTGCGCACCGCCCTGCCCATGGCAGCGATCGCGCTGGCGGGCAGCTACGGCGGTGCGGCGCTGGCCGCCAACCTGCCGGCCAGCGTGTTCAAGCCGATCATCGTGCTGGCGCTGATCGCCGTCGCGCTCTTCACCGCCTTCCAGCCCGGCATCGGTGAGCTGACCAAGCTGCGCCACGAGGGGCACCGGCACTACGTGGTGGCCTGCCTGATCGGCGGCGTGATCGGCTTCTACGACGGCCTGATCGGTCCCGGCACCGGTTCGTTCCTGATCATCGCCCTCGTCTCGGCCATGGGCTACGCCTTCCTGGAGGCCAGCGCCAAGGCCAAGATCGTGAACGTGGCCACCAACGCCGGCGCCCTGCTGTTCTTTGTTCCGCACGGCGCCGTGCTGTGGGGGCTCGGGCTGCTGCTGGGCATGGCGAACATGGCCGGCGGCTACCTCGGTGCCCGGACTGCGGTCCGGCAGGGGAGCAAGTTCATCCGGATCGTGTTCCTGGTGGTGGTGGGCGCGCTGATCATCAAGCTCGGCTCCGACGTCTGGCAGGACAACCTGTCCTAAAGCCGCCTGGTTCCGCGGCAACCCGCATGGGACTCCCGGTCCGCTGGCCCCGGGCGTAGCATGCAGCTATGTCAGCAGGTGAGGAACGCTACCGGGATGCCCTCGAGGCCGCGGCCGGACACGCACGCCGGTGGCTTGAGAGCCAGGGAACACGCCGAATCGGGCCGCAGGTCACGGCGGCCGAGCTGGCGGCCGACTTCGGCGGACCGCTGCCCAAAGAGGGCATGCCGGCGGCGGAAGTGGTGGACTATCTTGCGGCCAAGGCCGAACCCGGGCTGATGGCCATGCCGTCCGGGCGGTTCTTCGGCTGGGTCATCGGCGGCACGCTGCCGGCGGCGCTGGCGGCCGACTGGCTGCTCAGCGCCTGGGACCAAAACGCGGGGCTGCGCTTCGCCACGCCCGCCACCGCCGCGATCGAGGAAGCCGCCGGCAAATGGATCCTTGAGCTGCTGGGTCTGCCCGGGGAGTCCGACGTCGGCTTCGCCACCGGCGCCACCATGGCCAACTTCACCGGCCTCGCCGCCGCCCGCTGGCGGCTCATGGCCGACGCCGGCTGGGACCTCGACGGCGACGGCCTCGCCGGTGCGCCCCGGATCCGCTGCTTTGCGGGGCAGGAACGGCACGACACCATCGACCTCGGCCTGCGCTACCTGGGGCTGGGACGTCCCACCGTGGTGCCGTCCGACCGCCAGGGGCGCATCATCCCGGCCGAGCTGGATTGCGCCCTGGACCTTGCGCTCCGTGCGGGGGAGGACGGCCGCCCGGTCCCGGCCCTGGTGTGCCTGCAGGCCGGCAACCTGCATTCGGGCGCCTTCGACCCCTTCGCCGAGGCCATCGCCGTCGCGAAGGCGCACGGCGCCTGGGTGCACGTGGACGGGGCTTTCGGACTCTGGGCGGCCGCCGTGCCCGAGTTGTCCGCCCTGACCGCGGGACTCGGGCTGGCCGATTCGTGGGGGACGGATGCGCACAAGACCCTCAACGTCCCGTACGACTGCGGGATCGTGATCGTGCGCGACGCCCAGGCCCTGCGGTCGGCGATGGGGCTGCACACCAGCTACCTGATCCAGGCCGCGGACGGTGCCGGGGACCCGTTCGAGTCCGTGCCTGAGCTCTCCCGCCGCGCGCGGGGCGTCCCGGTGTGGGCGGCGCTGAAATCCCTGGGCCGCGACGGCGTCGCCAGCCAGGTCCGCACGCTCGTGCAGCGGGCCGCGCAGTTGGCCGAGCAGCTCGGGGCGCTGGACGGCGTGGAGGTGCTCAACGACGTCGACTACACCCAGGTGTCCCTGGCGTTTGGCGACGACGCCGTGACCCGGGCCGTGACGGAGAGGGTCATGGCTGATGGCCGGGTCTGGATGTCCGGGTCACGCTGGCAGGACCGCGATATCCTGCGGATTTCGGTGAGCAACTGGAGCACGGACGACGCCGACGTCAGAGTCGCCGTCGACGCCGTCCGCGACGCGCTGGCGGCGGTGCGGGGCTGACTGCGGGGGTTAGCGAGTTACGCGTGCGCGGAGATGCGGACCGCGGTCACCTTGTATTCAGGGCACCCCGTTACCTCGTCCTCCACGGCAGAGGTGAGGCTGTTGACTGTTGCGCCGGGGAAATGGAAGCCCGCGAACACCTGACCGGGTTCCACATCGTCCGTGATCCTGAGCCGCAGGACCGCCATTCCATGCCGGCTGTCCAGCCGGACAGTATCGCCATCATTCAGTCCCAGCGCCGCCGCGTCCCCGGGCTCGACGTCGATCGTTTCGTCGGGGAGCAGGACCAGGTTGTCGGTCCGGCGGGTCATGCTGCCGGAGTTGTAATGCTCCGCCCTGCGCCCGGTGACGAGCAGGTACGGATAGGCCGCGTCGCACTGCTCGCCCGGCGGCAGGTACGGCCGCGCGGCCAGGTGTGCCAGACCGTCCGGGGTGGCGAACCGGTCCTGATAGAGCCGAGGTGTTCCAGGGGAAACGGCGGACCCGCACGGCCAATGCAGCGGGCCGTCCCGGTCCAGGCGTGCGTGGGATATTCCGCCGAACAGCGGCGCCAGGCTGGCGCACTCCGCCATGGCCTCCTCCGGTGTGGGGCATCCAAGGTCCGCCCCCATGCCGGCCGCGACGGCGTGCAGCACCGCGAAGTCTGTGCGGACGCCGGCCGGGGGCGCCACGGCGGCCCTGACCCGCTGGAAGCGCCGGTCGAAGTTGACGAACGTGCCGTCCTTCTCGAGCCAGGCGGCCACGGGAAAGACGACGTCCGCTGCGGCGGCCGTGGGGGAGAGGAACAGATCGTTGCAGATCACCAGCGGGCAGGCAGCCAGGGCCGCCCGCACCGAAGCGCTGTCAGGATCGGTGGCGAGCACGTCCTCCCCGATCACCCACAGCGCCTGCAACGCCCCGTCCCGGGCGGCCGCGAACATCTGCGGGATCCGAAGCCCTGGCCGCGACGGCACATCGGCCCGCCAGGCCTCGGCGCAGCGGGTCCGCGCTGCCGGGTCCAAGACCTTCTGGTAGCCGGGCAGCAGGTCAGGCAGAGCCCCCATGTCAGACGCACCCTGGACGTTGTTTTGCCCGCGCAGCGGGTTCACCCCACCGCCGGCACCCGGCCCGACGGCACCGCGCAGGAGTGCCAGGTTGGACAGGGTCCGGACACCGTCCGTGCCGTGCCGGTGTTCGGTCACGCCGAGTCCGTAGAAGATTGCCGGGACCAGCGCCTGACCGTACATCACGGCGGCGCGCACGAGGTCGTGCGCCGGGACACCGGAGATTTCGGCTACGCGTTCCGGCGGGTAGTCCTCGAGCAACCCGAGCAGCTCGTCATAGCCGTTGGTGTGGGTATCAAGGAAGGCGGAGTCCAGGAGCCCCTCGCGGACCAGGACGTGGGCCAGGCCGTTGAACACGGCCACGTTGGTTCCCGGCCGGGGCCGCAGGTGGACGTCGGCGTGCCGGGCGAGGAACGTGCGCCGGGGATCCACCACCACCAGGCGGGCGTCGTCCATGACCCGCTGGAAGATCCGTGAACCGACAACGGGGTGCGCCGCCGTCGGATTCGCGCCAACCAGGAGGATCACGTCGCACCGGTCGAGGTCATCGAATGCATTCGTGCCGCCGCCCAGGCCAAACGTGGCGGCCAGGCCGGCCGCCGAGGGGGCGTGACAGAGCCGGGCGCAGTTGTCCACGTTGTTTGTCCCCATGACGGCCCGGGCGAATTTCTGGGCCAGATAGTTCTCCTCGTTGGTGGCCCGGGCCGAGGAGATGACGGCGAATCCGCCCGGGTCCGCGTCCCGGATCCCGGCAAGCCTGGCGGCCACGTAACCCGTTGCGGCCTCCCACGACGCGGGCGCCAGGGTTCCGTTCCTGCGGATCAGCGGGGTTGTCAGACGGTCTGTTGAACCCAGGAACCCGTGGGCGAACCGTCCCTTGACACACGCGTGGCCGCGATTCACTGAGCCCTCACCGGCGGGCCGGACGGTCATGATCACGTTGTCACGGGTGGAGACCTCCAGGGTGCAGCCGACGCCACAATACCCGCAGGTGGTCCGGGTCTGCCGTTCGATCGGCAGCAGGTTGAGCAGCCCGGGCTCGGACAGGGCGCCGGTGGGACACGTATCCACGCACGCCCCGCACGAGACACAGTCGGACTCCGCCCAGGGACCACCGGTGCCCGGCGCCACCACCGTGCCGGCTCCGCGGCCCGTGAGGGTCAGGGCGAACGTGCCCTGGATCTCCGCGCAGGCGCGGACACACCGCCCGCAGGCAATACAGAGATCGCGGTCAAGGTTGACGTACGGGTGGGAGTGGTCAAGTCCGCGCTCCGGCGGCGTGACGGCACCAGACGGGGCAGTCACCCCGTAGTCGGCGCATTGCCGGGCCAGTTCGCTGCGGTCGGCCGGGACGTCCAGCGCCCGGGTCGGCAGCCCCGCGACGATGGCCCGCAGGGCATCCCGCCGCAACGCCCGGGACGCCTCGACGGCGACGCGCAATCCGTCCTCCGCCGGGGTGCTGCAGGCGGCGGCCGGGCCCCGGCCGGTGATGTCGACCAGGCAGGTACGGCACGAGGCCACGGTGGTGAGCCGGTCATCGTGGCACAACGTCGGGAGGGCCAGGCCGGCCGCCCGCACAGCATCGAGCAGCGTGGCTCCGGCCGCGACCTCGACCAGTCGGCCGTCGACAACGAGTTTCACGACGGCCATCCGTCCAGGCCGTAGACGCGGGCGAGGCTTAACACCGCGGACGGCACCCGGCGGCCGAAAGCGCACAGGCTGCCCGCCGCCATCGTGCGCAGCACCTCGCCGCGTTCCCGGCGGATATCCGGCCCGTCAGGCCGCTCCGACAGGGCCCGGCCGCGCCATGTCCCCACCCGGCAGGGCGAGCACTGCCCGCAGCTCTCCGCCGCCGCAAAGTCCCACAGGTTCCGCAGCACCTGCTCGCCCGAAAGCCTGTCATCGAAGGCGACGATCCCTGCGTGGCCGAGGGCCGCTCCCCGGCTGGTGAGGGCGGTATCGCTCAGGGGCACGTCCAGGTCGGCGGGGCCGAGGAAGCCGCCCAGGGGGCCGCCGATTTGCAGTGCACGCATCGCTGCCCCGTCCCGAAGCCCGCCGCCGAGATCTTCCACGATCCGCCGGACCGGCGTGCCGATCTCCACCTCGTAGGCGCCGGGCCGGAGAAACCGTTCGGACAGGCAGGCGACCACCGTGCCGGCCTCGTCCGCGGTCCCCATCGCGGCGTATGCGGCTCCGCCGTGCTGCACTATCCACGGCACCGCACTGAGTGTTTCCACGTTGTTGACTACGGTGGGCCGTCCGTGGAGCCCCCGTGCGGTGGGAAACGGCGGGCGGGGCCGCACGACGCCGCGCAGGCCTTCGAGCCCGTTCAACAGGGCCGTTTCCTCGCCGGAGACATACGACCCCGCGCCAACAGCTACGTGGATCTCCAGGCTGAATCCGCTGCCTCCCGCGTCCGGGCCGAGGTGCCCGGCAGCGCGTGCCTCGAGCAGCGCTTCCTTCAGGCGGGCGACGGCGTGGGGATACTCTGAGCGGACAAACACGACGCCGGTTTCCGCGCGGACAGCGAAGCAGGCCAGGGCGAGGCCTTCGAGCACCCGGTGCGGGTCCTGTTCCATGAGCAAGCGGTCCGCAAAGGAACCGGGGTCGCCCTCATCACCGTTGGCCACAACCACCCGCGGTGCAGGGTGTTCCAGTGCGGCCCGCCATTTGGCGGCGACGCGGAAGCCGGCTCCGCCCCGTCCCTTCAGTCGGGCGGATTCGACCTGGCTGAGGACATCTTCAGGTGTTCCTGCGGCGACGACGCCGGGCCAGGCCGACCATGGCGTCGAGGCTCCCAGCAGCCCGGCGGTCACCACAGCGTACGCACTGTCACAGGACACCGGGATGGGCGGCGCCTTCCGCGGTGACGACCCCTGCAATTGGGCCGCCAGGTCGGGCCCTGCACACGCGTCCTCGCCGTCGATGGCTGCCGGTCCGCCGAAGCAGTAGCCCAGGCAGCGCACTTCCTGGAGCGATACGGCGCCGTCCGCGCTTCGGCTCCCCGCCTCCACTCCCAGCGCCGCTTCCACTTCCGCCATGTGCCTGCCGCCGGACGCCGCGAAGCAGGCGGCTGCACCGCATGCCCGGATGTGCCGGGTTCCGTGCGGCGCGGAGAAGTCGGCGAAAAACGATGCCGGTCCCTCGGCCGCTGCGGCGGGCAAGCCGAGCGCACGGGCGATCTCGGCCGGGGAGGTAACGGAGCCGCGGAGCATACTCTTGATCTCCACGATGGGCCGCTCGAAGCGGGCGGCATACCGGAGGAAAGGATCGTCATTGTCCCGACCCTCCTGCCCGGCAGGTTCGGCGGCTGAGCGCCCGCCACGGGGTTCGTGCATGTGTCCAGCCTTCTCCCCGGCACCCCCGGTCGGGGAAGAGCCAAAAGTCCCCGGATCGCCAAGTGCTGAAGGAGCCGGCTGCGGCTAGTGCTGGTCCGCCGCCCAGTGGGCCATGTCCTGGCCCGGATCGGGCAGTTCCTGCGGGGCGGGCAGGCCGGGAAGCGTCCGGCCCGCCAGCGTGCTCGCCACCCACAGCGATCGGGCCAGATCGCCGTCATAGTGGCGCTGCGAGGCATACCAGAGGGCGTTCTCAACCTCGCGCGCCAGGCTCCACTGCCGGGCGGCCTCGGCGTCGAGCCCGGCTGCGGCACTGAAATCCCCGCACCGCGCGAACAGGGCCCGCCCGGGATCCTGCTGCGGCAGTTCCCGGAGCCTGTTCCACAGCACCGGGGCCACCGCGAACTCCGCCTCCCCGATCATGGGCTGGGGATCAATCGCAGCGTACTCCAGCGGCGGTGTTTCCTTCCGGGTTCCAGGGTCCGGGACGCCCGGCCGGGCCAGCACGTTCAAATAGTGCAGGTCCGCGTGGACCAGGACGTCTTTGCCGGACCGCCGGCCCACGGCGCCGCGGGTCTGGCAGACCTCCAGCGCCGCTTCGAGCAGCCAGCGTGGGAACGGCCGCCCGAGGTGTTCCCACGCCTCCGGGAATTCATCGCTCCACCGCTCGGCCCGTGCCGCCACGTGGTCGATTTCCCGCCACTCCGGCCGGCTGTCCGGGACCACGCTGAGCTGGCGGACCACGCCGCCCCACGCGGTCACCGCCGTGTCCAGCGGGACATCCAGGAGGGAGCGGCAGGCGTCCAGGCGCTCGAGGAGCAGGGCGCAGGAACCGGCGTCGGCGGCCAGCAGCCTGACGGCGCCGTGACCTCCCCACAGGGCGAGGGCGTGGTGTTCGCGGGTGGCCTCCTCATGCGGAAAAGCCAGCTTCAGCACGGCTGCCTCGCCCTTGCCCGGGGACCCCTGCCCGTCCCGGCGCCGCACGGGAATGACGACGCCGCCGTGCCCGTTCCAGGGAAGGGCACCCGGTTCCAGATCCGGCTCCAGGTCCCACTGGTCGAGGAATCGCCCGATCAGGTCAGGAAGTGTCGCCAGCCAGGTGCGTCCCGCAGGGGTACGGGCGTACCGGCGGGAAAGATCAGGCGGGATGGGGACGTCTGGGATCGCGTTCACGGGACCTATCGTAGGGCCGGAGGGGTCGCCGCCGCGTTGGCGGGCCTCGGATGGTTCCTCTGGGACCGGGGGGCCTTTAGACGATGCCGCTCGCGCCGAGCGCGTTGCCGATCGCGAACGTTGCCACCAGCGCAACGGCGCCGCCAATCACCACGCGGATCGCTGCTTTGAGCTTTGAGCCGCCGCCAATCCACGCGCCCACGGCGCCGGTGGCGGCCAACGCCACGAGCACGGCCACGAAGGTCAGCGGAATCCTGATGCTTTCCGGCGGCAGCAGGATGGCCAGCATGGGCAGGATTGCACCGGCGAGGAACGCGATGGCAGAAGCGAACGCCGCGTGCCAGGGGCTCACGATGTCGGTCTCGTCAATATGGAGTTCGGCTGAGAGGTGCGCGCCGAGCGCGTCGTGCGCCGTCAGTTCCTTGGCCACCGTCCGTGCGGTCGCGGGGCTGAGGCCCTTGCCCTGGTAGATCGCCGCGAGCTCCTCGAGCTCTTCCTCCGGCTGTTCCTCCAGTTCCCGGCGCTCCTTTTCGATCAAGGCGTGCTGGCTGTCCTTCTGGCTGCTGACGGAGACATATTCCCCGAGCGCCATCGAGATAGCGCCGCCCACCACGCCCGCGGCGCCCGCGAGCAGGATTGCTCCGGTGTCGGTGGTGGCGCCGGCGACGCCGACGACGATCGCTGCGACGGAGACGATGCCGTCATTGGCCCCCAGAACGCCCGCGCGGAGCCAATTGAGGCGGTGTGCGATGTCATTGTGGTGCGGCTCGTTCTCGTGCTGGGTTGCGGCGCCGGTCGTTTCCATGCCTACAGCAAATCACCCGGCGCCGGGGCATGCCAGTATTCCAAGGCTTACCAAAATAAGCCGAGGCTTGCTCCGGCGTTCAGCCTGCGGGCTGCGACGGCGTTTCGCCCGCCGGCCGCGTCGGCATCGAGGCCCTGTCCAGGCCCGGCAGGGCGCCGGAATCCGCACCCCACTGCACCGCCCGCTTCGCAGACCCGAACAGGGCAGCGATGGCCCACTGCCGGGTCCCGCCCTCACTCAGCGCCACGAGGTCGCCATAGACCGGCAGGGCGGCGGCTTCCAGGTCGCCGAGGCCGGCGGCGGGGGAGGCCAGGAAGGACGGCTCCAGCGCGTAGCCCGCCTCGCGTGGTGGCACCGCGGAACAATGCAGCCGGCTCAGGGATTCCACGGCGCCAAGGAGCGCGTCATGATGGGCCAGTTCCTCGGCCGCGGATTTCGCCGCGTCGCCACCGAGCCGGGTCAGCGCCACCTGGTAGCCGTAGATGGTCTGCGCCTCGGTCCGCGCAGCCGACGCCAGGGCGCCGCCGAGGCTGGACGCGGCCGCGGATGGCTCTCCTTCGGGCTGCGCTGCTGTGGACCGTTCTGCTGCGGCCGGACCCTCTGTGGAGGGCGCCGTCGCGGACGGCGACGGGCAGGTGCCGGACACCTGCGGCGAGGTTACGTCGGCTGCCGGCGCCGCCGTTCCGGTGCCGGCGGCGAGGGCGGACGCCTGCAGCAGCTGAGCGGTGCCGACGGCGGCCAACAGCCGTGCCATGCCGCCGTCGGCCTTGGCAGCGTCCGCGAGGCGCTGGCGGCCGCTGTCTGCCAAGGCCGCCACCAGCCCGGCTGCGGTCGCCGGAAGAGGTGCGGCGGACGCCCCGGAGTCGGGCGCTCCGGAAGCGGACTGAGTCGATGCGGCGTAGGACGCTGCCGGGGGCGTTGCCCGGCCGGAGGCGGCAGCCGCGCCGGCCGGGTCCGCAGGACTTTCTCCGGGCGCCAGCAGCGCTTGCGCCTGGAGTGTCAGCAAGGTCACAGTCCGCTCGATGGCGGGATTCCCGGCAGCGGCCGGACGGCCATCCGCGCCCTCGGCCGGGCTGTCTTTTGAACCGGCCCGGGCCGCGGTGCCAAGCTGGCTGCCGGCGTCCAGCAGTTGCCGGGTTTCGGCCAGTGCGGCGGCGCGCGCCTGCTCAGAAAAGGGCGGCGCCGCAGGTTCCGGCGGCCTGGCCGGCGTCAGGACCACGCCCAGGCTCACCACCACCAGGGCGAGGCACACCAAAAGCGCATAGCGGGGGAGCGACCGGGGAAAGTGATCCTGCCATCGCTTTTCCCTGGTGTCGTCTTTCACAACAGACCATGTTGTCATGCCGGCCCGGAACTGCGTGCACCACGCCGCCCGGAAAATCGCTAGGCTAGTACACACAACATCATCTAGCGGGAGGCGGCCGGCATCATGACCAACGCAGAAGCCACGACTTCAACAGACCGGACCGGGACGGGAAAGGCTGAAGCCGCAACCGTTCAAAATGTCGAGGCCGAGCGCCTTCACGCACTCCTGGAACCCGCAGTGCTGGCGAACCGGCTGTACCTGGAGGACGTATCCATCCATGTCGCCGGTGCCAACCGGGTGGTCCACGTAGTGGTGGACCTGCCGCAGGAGGAGACCGGGGGCGTCGGGCTCGACGTCATCGCCGAGATCTCCAAGACCCTCTCGGACACCCTGGACAACGACCCCAGCATGGACGCGCGCCCCTATGAGCTCGAAGTCTCTTCACCCGGCGTCGGCCGTCCACTGACCGAGGAGCGGCACTGGCACCGCGCCCGCGGGCGGATGGTCAACGTGAACGTGATCCAAGGCGACAACGTCACCGGCAGGGTCCAGTCCGTGGACGATGGGGGAGTCACCCTCGTTCCGGAAATTGCCGTCAAGAAGGGCATGAAGCCCAAACAGGGTGAACCCGTCAAGCTTCCTTTCGACAGGATCCGCAGCGGAAAAGTCGAGATAGAGTTCAGCCACCTCGAAGAGGCCGGCTTGGAAAAAGCAAACAATGGACCTTCTGAGGAGGCCTGATGGATATTGACATGAGCGCACTGAGACTCCTGGAGCGTGAGCGTGAAATCCCGCTGGATCTCCTGATTCCAACAATCGAGCAGGCACTGCTCGTGGCCTATCACAAAACCCCCGGCGCCTTCGAAAAGGCCCGGGCCGAGCTCGACCGCAAGAGCGGCCACGTGACCATCTGGGCCACCGAGATCGACGACGACGGCGCCCCGATCGGCGAGTTCGAGGACACCCCCGCGGGCTTCGGACGCATCGCGGCGAGCACCGCACGGCAGATCATCCTGCAGCGCCTCCGGGACGCTGAGGACGACAACGTGCTGGGCCAGTTCAAGGGCCGTGAAGGTGAGCTTGTCGCCGGCACCATCCAGCAGGGCAACAACCCGCACATGATCCAGGTGAACCTGGGCACGGTGGAGGCACTGCTGCCGCCGCCCGAGCAGGTTCCCGGCGAGAAGTACATCCACGGTAACCGGCTGCGCGCTTTCGTGATCGACGTCCACCGCGGCACCAAGGGCCCGTCCATCACGCTGTCGCGCTCCCACCCCGGGCTCGTCCGGAAGCTCTTCGAACTCGAAGTTCCCGAGATCGCGGACCGTTCGGTCGAGATCGTGGCGCTTGCCCGCGAAGCCGGCCACCGCACCAAGATCGCCGTGAAGGCAAACACCCCCGGCGTGAACGCCAAGGGCGCCTGCATCGGTGAAATGGGTTCGCGTGTCCGGGCGGTCATGACTGAACTGAACGACGAGAAGATCGACATCGTTGACTACAACGACGATCCTGCGACCTTCATCGCCAGCGCCCTCTCGCCGTCGCGCGTGAATTCGGTCACAATCACCGACGAGGCGACGCGTTCGGCCCGGGTGGTCGTTCCCGACTACCAGCTCTCCCTCGCCATCGGCAAAGAGGGCCAGAACGCCCGTCTCGCCGCCAAGCTCACGGGATGGCGAATCGACATCGTCTCCGACGCCGCCGTCAACACCGGCAAATAGCGCAAACGCGCAAGCGCACGAACACGCGCACGAACACGGGCTGCGGGCCGCCATCGCGGCCCGCGGCCTGTGTGCGCTCTCACGGGTTAGCCGTGATTTCCAAGCTGACCGGCATGCCTGGGTTCGGGACCCGGGCGCCGGAGGGGCTAGAATAGACATGACCGCGCCTAACGGCCGGTATCCGTGTGTCTTTGGCGCGTCTGGGTTTTTCCCGGATTCCCGGGACGCGGTGATTCACCAAGCAGCTGTACTGGCAGGAAGATACTCGAACGTGGCACATGTGCAACACCTCGGGAATCAGCCGCAGCGCACCTGTATCGGATGCCGACAAAAAGGATCGCGGTCGGAGTTACTCCGGCTCGTCGCCGGCGCCGGTGGTTCGTCCGCCGTCGTAGTGGATGAACGACGCCGGATGGCTGGCCGGGGAGCATGGCTGCACCCCAGCGAAAAGTGCCTGGCACTGGCGGTCAAACGTCGAGCGTTCGGCCGCGCCCTCAACGGCGCAGCCGGTACGGCCGATGTTGAACGCCGGATCACTGCCGGCACGGAAGCCGTGGGCACCCCGGTGGCCGCAGCAACAACCGTCCAACCTGAAAGCGGGTCAGAAAACTGATGGAAACCCGATGAGTTCCCAGCGATGAGTGCGCAACGATGACAACTTTGTTGCGCTCTGCAATGGGCCTTTCAGCTGCATTCGCGGCGGAGGCCCGCAGTAAGAAGTAGACGGTTCGTGCCTGGCTCGGTGCGGACCGAGACAGGAGAAATGTGGCCAAGGTCCGCGTACATGAGCTTGCTAAAGAGCTCGGTATTACTTCCAAAGATGCAGTAACCAAACTGCAGGAACTGGGCGAATTCGTTCGCTCCGCCTCGTCAACAATCGAGGCTCCCGTTGTGCGGAAACTGCGCAACGCTTACCCCGACGCCCCCGCAGCTTCGAAGTCCGAAGCTCCGGCGTCCGCCCCCCAGGCATCTGCCAGCCCGGCAGCGACCCGTCCGGCGCCTGCACCCGG
Organism: Arthrobacter sp. 05T410; assembly: GCF_056396505.1. Taxonomy (NCBI): domain Bacteria; kingdom Bacillati; phylum Actinomycetota; class Actinomycetes; order Micrococcales; family Micrococcaceae; genus Arthrobacter; species Arthrobacter sp. 05T410. The sequence goes on from NZ_JBFTLP010000002.1 coordinate 374,811, forward strand.
CCCCGCTGCGCCCGCAGCGCCGGCGGCTGCAGCACCCAAGGCTGAAGCTCCGGCTCCGGCCGCTGCGGCACCTGCCGCCGCGCCCGCCGCTCCGGCAGCCCCCGCCGCCCAGGCTCCGGCAGCCCCCGCTGCCCAGGCCCCGGCCGCTCCGTCGACGGGCGTCAAGCCCGGCGCGCGTCCGGCCCCTAAGGCCGAAACCCCGGCTGCTCCGGCACGCCAGGGTGGTTCTGCACCGCGTCCGGGCGGTCCCCGTCCCGGCAACAACCCGTTCGCCACGTCCCAGGGCATGCCCCGCGGCCGCGGCGGCGACAACGAACGTCCCTCGCGTCCGGGCAACAACCCGTTCGCTCCTTCCCAGGGAATGCCCCGTCCGGGCGGAAGCCGCACCGAGGGTGAACGCCCCGGTGGTCCGCGCCCCGCAGCAGGCGCTGGCGGCCCCCGTCCGGGTGGTCCCCGTCCGGCAGCAGGCGCAGGCGGCCCCCGCCCCGGCGCCCCGCGTCCGGCCGGCGCTCCCGGCGCCGGTCGTCCGGCAGGAGCCGGCGGCAACCGCCCGACTCCCGGCATGATGCCTAACCGCACCGAACGTCCCGCACCCGCTGGTGCCGGCCGTCCCGGCGGCGGAGGCCGTGGTCCGGGCCGTCCGGGTGGCGCTCCGGGTACCGGTGCTCCCGGTGCCGGTGGCGGCGCTCCGGCCGGTGGTGGCTTTGGTAAGGGCGGTCGCGGTCGCGGCGGCACCCAGGGCGCCTTCGGTAAGGGCGGCGCAGGCCGTGGCAAGCAGCGCAAGTCGAAGCGTGCCAAGCGTCAGGAACTGGAGCAGATGAGCGCTCCGTCGCTGGGTGGCGTGAGCGTACCCCGCGGCGACGGCAACACCGTAGTCCGGCTTCGCCGTGGCTCGTCCATCACGGACTTTGCCGACAAGATCGAGGCAAACCCGGCAGCACTGGTGACGGTCCTCTTCCACCTCGGCGAAATGGCAACGGCCACGCAGTCGCTGGATGAAGAGACCTTCGCCCTGCTCGGCGAGGAGCTTGGCTACAAGCTCCAGGTTGTGTCCCCGGAGGACGAGGAGCGCGAGCTGCTCTCCACCTTCGACATCGACTTCGACGCCGAACTGGAAGCCGAAGGCGATGAAGACCTCGAGGCACGTCCTCCGGTTGTCACCGTCATGGGTCACGTTGACCACGGTAAGACCCGACTGCTCGATGCCATCCGCAAGTCCGACGTTATGGCGGGCGAGCACGGCGGTATCACGCAGCACATCGGTGCCTACCAGGTCACCCACGCCCACGAAGGCATCGATCGCAAGATCACCTTCATCGACACTCCGGGCCACGAGGCGTTCACCGCCATGCGTGCCCGTGGTGCGAAGGTCACTGACATCGCCATCCTGGTGGTCGCAGCGGACGACGGCGTCATGCCGCAGACCGTTGAAGCCCTCAACCACGCCCAGGCGGCCAACGTGCCGATCGTCGTGGCCGTGAACAAGATCGACAAGGAAGGCGCCAACCCGGACAAGGTCCGCGGCCAGCTGACCGAGTACGGCCTGGTTCCGGAAGAATACGGTGGCGACACCATGTTCGTGGAGGTCTCTGCCCGCCAGAACCTGAACATCGACGAGCTCCTCGGCGCCGTTCTGCTCACCGCAGACGCTGCCCTGGACATGCGCGCCAACCCGAACAAGGACGCCCGCGGTATCGCGATTGAAGCCAACCTGGACAAGGGCCGCGGTTCCGTGGCCACCGTCCTGGTTCAGTCCGGTACCCTGCACGTCGGCGACACCATCGTGGCAGGCACGGCCCACGGCCGCGTCCGTGCGATGTTCGACGACGACGGCAGCGCCCTGACCGAGGCCGGCCCGTCCCGCCCCGTGCAGGTGCTGGGTCTGTCCAACGTCCCGCGCGCCGGTGACACCTTCTTCGTGACCGCTGACGAGCGTACCGCCCGCCAGATCGCCGAGAAGCGTGAAGCGGCCGACCGCAACGCCGCCCTGGCCAAGCGCCGCAAGCGCATCAGCCTGGAAGACTTCGACCAGGCCGTCGCCGATGGCAAGATCGACACCCTCAACCTCATCCTCAAGGGTGACGTGTCCGGTGCCGTGGAAGCCCTCGAAGACGCGCTGCTCAAGATCGACGTCGGCGAGGGTGTCCAGCTCCGCGTCATCCACCGCGGTGTCGGTGCGATCACGCAGAACGACGTCAACCTGGCAACGGTCGACAGCGCCGTCATCATCGGCTTCAACGTCAAGCCCGCCGAGCGTGTTGCCGAACTGGCAGACCGCGAAGGCGTGGACATGCGCTTCTACTCCGTCATCTACGCAGCAATCGATGACATCGAGGCAGCCCTCAAGGGCATGCTCAAGCCGGAGTACGAAGAGGTCCAGCTTGGCACCGCCGAGGTCCGCGAAGTGTTCCGTTCCTCCAAGTTCGGCAACATTGCAGGCTCGATCGTCCGCTCCGGTGTTATCCGGCGCAACGCCAAGGCCCGCATCAGCCGCGACGGCAAGATCATCGGTGACAACCTCACCGTTGAGACGCTCAAGCGCTTCAAGGACGACGCAACCGAGGTCCGCACGGACTTCGAGTGTGGTATCGGTCTTGGCTCGTTCAACGACATCACCGAAGGTGACATCATCGAGACCTTCGAGATGCGCGAGAAGCCGCGCGTCTAGGTTGGTTTAGCAATACAGGTGCGGGGCCGTTGGATTTTCCGGCGGCCCTGCACTTTTCCGCCGTAGAGGGGCCCCGCCCCTACGCTGGGTGGCCGACGTCTTACKACGTCGGCCACCCAGCTCCGGCAGGCCCGATGCCACTCCCGGGCCCCCTCCACGGCTCCAAAGGGCCGCCGGAAGAATCCAACGGGAGTCCGTCGTAGACTCGCCTTAGGCGCGTGGCATGAAAACCCAACTGGTGTACGGCAGCCGTTACAGCGCCGTCGTACATCCAAATTTTTAGGAGTGGAAATGGCTGATCCCGCACGGGCTGCCAAGTTGGCGCAGCGGATTAAGGTTGTCGTTGCTGAGGCGCTGGGCCGGAGGGTGAAGGATCCCCGCCTGGAAGGCGTCACCGTGACCGACTCGCGGGTGACCAACGACCTGCAGCACGCAACTGTTTACTACACCGTGTTCGGTGACGAAGTGGCCCAGGCCGACGCCGCCAAGGGGCTGGAGAAGGCCAAGGGCGTGCTGCGGCAGGAAGTCGGGCGGAACATCACCGTGCGGCTGACTCCGACGCTCGAGTTCGTGGCTGACCAGATCCCCGTCAACGCCTCGAACCTTGAGGAGCTGCTCCGGGCGGCGAAGAAGCGCGACGCCGAGGTGGCCGCACTTGCCGAAAGTGCCAAGCACGCCGGCGACGCCGATCCTTACAAGAGTGACACTCCGCAGGACGTGGAGCTCGACGAGGACGACTTTGACGAAGAGGACCTGGACCTCATTGACAACGACGCAATCGATGAGGACCGCAACAAGTAGGAATGCCTTCAACAGCAGGGGCCGGAACCGGTAACGGATCCGGCCCCTGCTGTCGTATCCGTTCGTAAAGATCCAGCTGCCGTTGCCGGTGACCCGGGATCCGGGTGAAAACCGCCTCGAGTCTGTCCGGGAGCGGCGTGGAGGTGGACGGCTGCGCCACGGTTGACGAATATAGAAGCATCAAGGACCGCAGTTATGCGCAAAGGTGGCGGAGTGCCGTGGAGTCCAGCCTGACCAAATGCCCGCACTGCGGGAAGACCAACCGGATTCCCGCGGCCGCTGCCGGGCACCCGCGCTGCGGCAACTGCGGCCGGGACCTTGCCTGGATCGTGGCGGCGTCCGACGCCGACTTCCCGGTTGTCGCGGAGCAATCCACCGTTCCGGTTCTCGTCGATTTCTGGGCGGCGTGGTGTGGGCCGTGCCGAATGGTCAGCCCGGTGCTGGACAAGCTGGCCGTGGAGCGGGCTGGAAAGTTCAAGCTGGTGAAGGTCGACGTCGACAGCTCCCCGGGATTGTCCCGGAGATTCGATATCCAGGCCATCCCGACGCTGCTCGTCATCAAGAACGGCGCGGTGGCAACGCGCCAGGCCGGTGCGCCGCCGTCGGCCGCCCTTCGCAGCTGGCTCGACGCCGCACTGTCCGCCTAGCGGCGTCTTGAGCGTCCTCGGGCTCCCAGCCCGCCGCCCAGCACGGGAGATCCCATGCCCAGGAGGTAGCCGAAGTCGTACCAGTTCCCCGCGCGGGCGGAGTTATAGAACGGGAATTCACTCCAGAACCCGAATACATGGGCGATCAGGACGATCCATGCCGTCAACCCATTCCAGAAACCCCACAGCAGGTCTTGCCACCACACGATGTACTCCCTCGGCTGGAAATCCACGGCGCCCTGTCGGGCCAGGTCCGACGCCAGGACAGTGGGCCAGCCTGGAAGCGCCGTGAGCTCAGGCTAGGGCGCCGGCCGGCCCGGCGATAGGGCCGGTGGACCTGTCGGTGCCCGCTGCCCGCTCGCGTGCGGGGATGCGCCCGAGGCCCTCCACCAAATCGGCCTGGCTGCCGCAGAGCGCGATCCGGATCCAGCCCTCGCCGATCGAGCCGAACGCCGTGCCGGGGGCGAAGGCCACCCCGGAGTCCGCCAGGAAGCGGCGCGTCCATGACCGGACATCCCCGCCACTGGCATGCGAGACGTCCGCCCACAAATAGAACGCGCCTTGGGCCGCGAGGTAGGGGATGCCGTGGGCGCGCAGCACCGCCGAGGCCGCGTCGCGGTTGGCCCGGTAGTGGGCATGGGCGTGGCTGACGTAGTCCTGCGGACCGGTCAGCGCTGCCAGCGCGGCGTACTGCGACGGCGAGGCCACGCACGACACGATCGACTCCATCACGTTGTTCATCTTCTGTTCCAGCCCCGGCGGGCAAATCAGCGCACCGATCCGCAGTCCCGTCAGCCCGTAGGTTTTGGAGAGCGTGAGCGAGGTGAAAACGCGTGCTTCGCCCGGGACGTCACTGTCGAAGCGGGCCGGGCTGACGTGCGGGACATCGTAGGTGAACGCCTCGTAGCATTCGTCGGAGATGACCCACAGATCGTGCCGCCTCGCCAGCTCCACGAGCCGGCGGGTCAGGTCCTCGCCCAGGACAGCGCCGAGCGGGTTGGACGGGGAATTCAGGATCAGCACCTTGGTTCGGGGCGTGATGAGCGCCTCGATGTCCTCGATCCGTGGCTGGAAATCGTGCTCCGGGTACAGCGGGTAGCGGACCGGAACGGCGTGCAGCAGGCTGCTCGTCATCGCGAAGGTGGGGTAGCCGGGATTGGGGATGAGGATCTCATCCCCGGGGGAGAGCAACAGGCTCATGGCGAAATGCAGGCCCTGCTGGGCGCCGTCGACCACGTACACGCGCTCCGCGCCGACCGGCGTCGCATTGTGTTCACGGAAGCGGGCGGCGAAGGCCTCCCGCAGCGCGGGGATCCCGGCGTTAGGTGTGTAGTTGGTCTCGTCCCGGTCCAGGCACGCCATGCCGGCCTCGAGGACATGGCGGGGGACTGCGAAGCCCGGCTCCCCGATACTCAGCACGATCGCACCGGGCGTTCGCCAGGCGGCTTCGGTGATCTCGCGGATCTGGTTAATCGGGACGTCGCGGACATGTGCGGCAAGCTCGGGCATGTCTGCCATCCTAACGCCCGGCGTTCGCGGTGGCGGCGGGACTGTGGGCGTCGGGGCGGGGCTGGCCCGCATATACTGGGAGGCGTGCTTTCTGGACTGGTGATAGTAGACAAGCCGCAAGGTTGGACCAGCCACGATGTGGTTGGACGGATGCGGCGGATTGCCGGTACCCGAAAGGTCGGCCACGCCGGGACACTGGATCCGATGGCCACCGGCGTTCTGGTGGTGGGCATCAACAAGGCCACCCGGCTGCTGACCTACATCGTGGGCACGTCCAAGACCTACACCGCCACCATCAGGCTCGGTGAATCCACCGTGACGGACGACGCCGAAGGCGAGGTCACCGCCACCCGCAGCGCCGCCGGGGTCACCGTAGACGCCGTCCGCGCCGGCGTCGCGGCACTGACCGGGGAAATCGAGCAGGTTCCCAGCAGCGTCAGCGCCATCAAGGTCAACGGCGAACGCGCCTACGCCCGGGTCCGGTCCGGTGAAGAGGTCAAGCTCGCAGCCCGGCCGGTGACGATCCACCGCTTTGAGATCCACGAGACCCGTCCCGTCCACGACGGCGAGTCCCTCGACGTGGACGTCACCGTGGAGTGCTCCTCCGGTACCTACATCCGTGCCCTGGCCCGCGACCTCGGCGATGCTCTCGGCGTCGGCGGCCACCTGACTGCACTGCGGAGGACTCAAGTGGGTCCATACACCCTTGATCAGGCACATACGCTCGAACAATTGGCCGAGACGCTGGACGTACTGGAAATCTCGGACGCCGCCCGGGCGCTGATGCCGAACCGTGAACTCAGCGAGGCGGAAACCACTGAGATTTCCTTCGGCCGCAGGATCGGAGCCGGAGCAGCGGCAGGCACACCGGAGGCAGCGACCGCGGACAAACCGGCAGCGGCGTTCGCGCCGGACGGTTCGCTCGTGGCCCTCCTGGCCGATGCGGGAAGCTACGCCAAACCAGTGCTCGTCTTCGCGCCGGATAATGAAAAGCCCGGCAACGAAAAGCCCGGCAACGGCAAGCCGGCCACAGATAAGCAGCCCACAGAAAAGCTGGCCGGCCAGTAGTGGACGCGTATTTCTACATCATTCTGGTGGTTGGCCTGCTCTCCAGCATCATCTGCGTCGTCGCGGGCCTCCTGAAGAAGGCGCCCAACGACACGACGATACTGTCGGTGGCCGCCGTCGAACTTGCCCTTCTGGTCTATCTGGGGGGTTCGATTGTCCGGGTGGCCAGCGGCGAGCGGATCGCGGGGGAGGCTTGGGAGTTCTGGGGCTATCTGGCGACGGCGCTGATCCTCCCGATTGGGGCCGTGTACTGGTCCATCCTCGAGCGGACCCGCTGGAGCAACTTTGTCCTGGCCGCCGTCGGCGTCACCGCCCTGGTGATGGCGGCGCGCATGAACCAGATCTGGTATTGAGATGGAAGAGGCAGAAAACGTGAGCGCAAACTCCCCGCACGACGGCACCGGAAACCCGGCGGCGCCGGCGTCCCGGACCACTGGGCCGGCGGACGCTGGATCCGCCGACACTGCGCCGGCGACGACCGATACCCGCAACACCGGGCCGGGACGGCTGCTGATTGCTGTCTATGCCGTCTTCGCGATTTCGGCGACGGCCCGGGCCGGCTACCAGATTCTCACGAAGTTTTCCGAGGCGCCGCTGGCGTACCTGCTGTCCGCGTTCGCCGCCGCCGTCTACGTCGTGGCCACCGTGTCTCTGGCGAAGCCGGGGCGCACCGCGTTCAAGGTCTCGGTGGCGGCAGTCCTGGTGGAGCTTGTGGGCGTTCTGGTGGTGGGAGCACTCAGCGTGTTCGACTCGGTGAACTTCCCGCACGAGACAGTATGGTCCCTGTTTGGCCGCGGCTACGGATTCATCCCGCTCCTGCTGCCGATCCTGGGACTCATCTGGCTGTACCGCCGACGGCCCGCGCCCCGGGACCACTAACTCCGGCTGGTTACAGGCGGCCGGCGATGCGCCGGGCCTCAGTGAGCCTGCTGCGCAGTCCCGGCCAGGCCGCGGCGAAGCCCGGGTGCAGTTCCTTGCCGCCGACGCCGTCAATCCCCACCCACTGCAGTTCGATACTTTCCGCATCACTGATCGCGGCCTCGAACGGCTGCAGGGCAATGGCCACCACGGTGGTGTAAGACCAGTAGCCGACGTCGAACACCGACGTAAACAGGACCTGGAGATTCCCCGGAGGCACGGCCGCTTCCTCGTGTGCTTCCCGCAACGCGCCGTGGATGGCTTCTTCCCCTTGGTGCAGGGCGCCGCCGGGGAGCCCCCAGGTGCCGCCCTGATGGCTCCACAAGGCGCGGTGCTGGAGCAGGACCCCCTTGGCGGGGTCGTGGACCAGGAGCCCGGCGGAACCGAACCGACCCCAGAACCGCCCCCGGTCGCCATCGACCCAGGCATCGCCAGGATCGCGTGGGCCCAACGGGCGGCGCGGATCGCCCGGGAGCAGTGGTGCGAACGGTGATTCCCCGACTTGGGGAGCGGCTGTGCTGTCCATCCCTACAGCTTGCCACGCACCGGTCCGTAGGAGGGCGGGGGTCGTACGCAGTGTTACGTGCTCGGACGTGCCCTATGGGCTCCAGATGCTCTGAAGTGCGCTGCCGGGAGTCACCCAATATGAGGTCGCGCGCCAGCAGGAATGGCTTCCGCTATGTCTGTCGTACCCCTCTGGCAGAGTTTAGTTATGGAAGCCATTGGAGAGTTCATCCCGGACCGGGCCCCGTGGCCCGGCCCGGCTGTGTCCTCCCGGCATCCCCGCCTGGCCGCCGTTCCCGGCGCGGCTGACGCAGCCGGCGGCGCTCTGGGCGCCGCGGGTGCGGCGGTGGACTCGGCGCTGGCGGCGCTGCGGGCTACGAACCCGGCTGCGGATGTCGACGCCGCATGGTTTGGCTTGCGGGAGGCCGCGGACTTTGCCGGCCACGTCGAGGACCTGTCCCGCACGGTCGATTACTTCCAGCTCGTTGCCGCGGCGGCGGTAGAGCGGACGCGCAAACAAGCCGCGTTCACCGCGCCGGCCGCACACGGCTGGGGTGAGGAAGCGGCCCAGGCGGGCTGGCTCACGGGCTGGAAACAGGAATCCGACGGCGGGACGGATGCAGGGGCCGGCGGGGGAGCTGATGCCCTTTCCGACGCCGGGGCTCACGGCGCACCTGTCGGCGGGACGCATGCCGGGGCCGGAACTGGCCCCCGCGGTGACTTTGCCGGGCAAATTGGGATGTCCGCTGCGGCGGATGACGGGTACCGGAACGCCACAGATTTTTTGCGGGCGCGGCTGCGGATCAGCGCCGCCGAGGCCAGGCGCCGGCTGGCGCTGGCCGACTCGCTGCTGCCCCGGCAGGGACTCGCCGGCCGGCCCATCCCGCCCGTGCACCCGGAGCTCGGAGCCGCCGTCGCGGCCGGCGAGGTCGCCTCCCGCGCCGCGACCCTCGTCACGCTCGCCCTGGACCGGGTCCGGCACAGCTGCCTCCCGGAGGCCGCGGCGGCGATGGAGCACGCCCTGACCCGCACCGCGGCCGAGAACGACGCCGACTTCCTGGCCCGGGTCAGCCGCAGCTGGGCCGAGGCGCTGGACCAGGACGGCGCCGAACCCTCCGAGGAACTGCTCCGCCAGCTCCAGGGCGCCTTCCTCCGCAAACCCCGGCACGGCCTGCAGCACCTGGAAATCTTCGCCACCACAGACCAGTTCGAACACCTGATCACCGTGATGAACACCGCCACCAACCCCCGCACCGGCGAAGGCACCGGCGAGGGCACCGCCACCGGCCACACGGCGCAGGCCGGACCGGGTGACGGGTCCGCGGCGGCGGATGCGCCAGGCCCGGCTGCGGAGCCCGCCACGGCCGAAGAGGACCCGTCGCTGCCGGTTCTGGACCTCCGCTCCCGGCCGCAGAAGCTGCTCGACGGCCTGGTCGGCGCGTGTAAGGCGGCCCTCGCCGCCGGAGGGCTGCCCGCCGCGGGCGGGCTCCGGCCCCAGGTCATGGCCACCATCGACTACCGGGACCTGCTCACCCGGCTCGGGGCGACTCCCGCCGAAGCAGGCGCCCCTGCCAACACCGCACAGCACGGCACCGGAACCAGGCACGGCACCGGGACGCTGCTGTTCACCGGCCCAATTACCGCGTCCACGGTTCGCAAGCTCGCCTGCGACGCGGACATCATCCCGGTCGTCCTCGGCGGCGAGGGCCAGGTCCTGGACATCGGCCGCGCCTCCCGGGTATTCCCGCCCCACATCCGCAAGGCCATCACGGCCCGGGACCGGGGCTGCGCCTTCCCCCAATGCACGATCCCGGCCCCCTGGTGCGAGGCCCACCACATCACCTACTGGTCCGGCGGCGGAACCACCGGAGCCGGCAACGGCATCCTGCTCTGCTCCCATCACCACCATCTGATCCATAAGGAACACTGGAGCATCCAGATGCGCACCGGCATCCCCTGGTTCCTCCCGCCACCCCACCTCGACCCCGCCCGGACACCCCGCCGGAACACCTACTTCCGCCTGGAGTGACCCCGTGCCTGGACGGACGCTCGCCTCGACTGACTCGGTGGGACCCCCGCAACCGCGCCCTCCGTCGCCGGGCTCCCTGCACCGGGCCGAAAGTCCCAAGCCTCCGCGCCACGGCGGGCCTAGGGTGGAGGCATGGACCAGCGCAGTCTGATGCTGCGGGCAGTGAAGACGCTCCACACCCTTGCCTGGCTCGTGATTGAGGCCTGCATGGCCTACGTCCTGTACGCCGGCATCACGGGCCGCAATGACCGGAAGACGAGGGCTGCCGCCGTCGTGGTCGCCAGCGAATCGCTGATTTTTGCGGGCACCGGCTTCCAATGCCCGTTGACCGTCGTCGCGAAAAGTCTTGGCGACGGCTCGGGCTCCGTCACGGACATCTACCTGCCGCGGTGGTTAGCGAATATCCTGCCCGGGCTCCACGTCCCCCTCATCCTCGTCGCAGTGCTGCTGCATTGGCGGAATTGGCGGAAACAGACGGTGCGCGACAGCGAGCGGCGGCTTTTGCTGGGGCGATAGTGCGCGCCCGCCTCACACCTTCGCCCTGCCGCCGATTAACCGTGGTCCCTCCGGCGGGGCCTTTACGCGGATGCCCCGGAGCCCGGCGGACCGTCCGGGAGTTGCCCGGATTGCGGGTAATCTAAGAGAGTTCCGGAGCCGGCACGGTCGCTCCGGAGCAGTTCATGGCAGGCAGCAAAAGGCGAGGTTGATGGTCCACATCTGGAACGATCTGTCCGAGGTCCCGGCGGACTTTGGTCCTTCGGTTGTCACGTTCGGCAATTTCGACGGCGTGCACCGCGGCCACCAGCAGGTGCTGTCGCAGCTCATCCGTACCGCCCGGTTGAAGCACGCACGCGCCGTCGCCATCACCTTCGACCCACACCCCGCGCAGGTACACCGTCCGGAATCGGCTCCCGAACTGATCATGGGGCTGGAGGACAAGCTCGTGGCCCTCGGAGAGCTCGGCCTCGACGCCGTGCTGGTGATGAAGTACTCGATGGAGCTCGCCAGCCTCACCCCCGAGGAATTCGTCGCGTCAGTGCTGGTCGACAGCCTCAAGGCCAGCCACGTGGTGATCGGCCACGACGCCCGGTTTGGCCGCGGCAATTCCGGCGACCTCGCCACCATGCAGGAGCTGGGCAAGAAGCTCGGGTTCGAGGTGCTGGTCATCAGCGAATTCGGCTCAGAGGGCTTTCCCATCCACGACGACGACGGCACGGACCGCCGCTGTTCGTCCACGTGGGTGCGCGAGGCCCTGCGCGCGGGCGACGTCGCCACCGCCGCTGCCGTCCTCGGCAGGCCGCACCGGATGCGCGGCGAGGTGGTGCACGGTGCCGCACGCGGCCGCGACCTCGGGTTCCCCACCGCGAACCTCTCCTCGACGGCCACCGGGTACATCCCCGCGGACGGCATCTACGCCGGCTGGCTCGTGGACCAGGCAGGCACGCGCTGGCCCGCCGCCATCTCCGTAGGCTCGAACCCGACGTTCGACGGCGTGAGCCGTCAGGTCGAGGCCCACGTGATCGACCGCCCGGAAGAGTCTCCCGATGACTTCGATCTGTACGACCAGACAGTTGTGGTGGAATTTGTCGCCAGGCTCCGCGGCATGGTGGCGTACCGTGGGGCTGAAGCTTTGGTGGAGCAGATGCGCCTGGACGTCGTCCAGGCCCACGACCTCCTGTTCGCCCGCTAAGAACCGGGCCGGATCGGCGTCGGCCCCGCGCTGACAATGTTCTGGTTCACTGGAGCCGCGCTGATTCACAGCCACTTGGCAAGGAAGGCAAGACACGTGACCATCGAGAAAAACACGAGGGAACTGGACCAGGACATTGTCCGGGATTTCAGTGCGCGGATGAGCTACGCGTCCTACCTGCAGTTGCCCACCCTGCTCAGCGCCCAGCAGCCGGTCAGCACCCCGGAACACCACGACGAGATGCTGTTCATCATCCAGCACCAGACCACGGAGCTGTGGCTGAAGCTGGTATTGCACGAGCTTCGCAGCGCCGCCGCGTGGCTGCGGTCGGACGACCTCGGGTCCGCCCTGAAGGCGATCGCCCGCGTCAAGCACATTCAGAAGACGCTCACCGAGCAATGGTCCGTGCTGGCCACCCTGACGCCCACCGAGTACTCCCAGTTCCGCGGCTTCCTCGGCAACTCTTCCGGATTCCAGTCCAGCCAGTACCGTGCGGTGGAGTTCCTCCTCGGCAACAAGAACGCCAAGATGCTTCCGGTGTTCGAATCGGACCCCGAGGCCCACGAGATGCTGCGCGAACTGCTCGAAGCCCCCAGCATCTACGACGATTTCCTCGCCTATCTCAAGCGCCAGGGCTTCGACGTCCCTGCCTCCCTGCTGGAGCGCGACGTTACCAAGGCCCACGAGTTCTGCCCCGAACTGGTCCCGGTGTTCAAGTACATCTACGAGAACGCCGCCGACAACTGGGGCGCATACGAGGCCTGCGAGGAACTTGTGGACCTTGAGGACAACTTCCAGCTGTGGCGTTTCCGCCACCTGCGCACCGTCCAGCGGACCATCGGCATGAAGGCCGGCACCGGCGGATCCAGCGGCGCCGCGTTCCTGCAGAAGGCCCTCGAACTGACCTTCTTCCCTGAGCTCTTCGCCGTGCGGACGGAGATCGGCCAGTGAGCATCTCCGCCAACACAGACGCGCCGGACAGCCTGTGGCAGCGCGCCCTCGACCTCGACGCCGCGGATCCGCTGGCCGGCTACCGCGACCACTTCGTCGGCACGGACACGGACCTGTCCTACCTTGACGGCAACTCCCTGGGCCGTCCGCTCAAGCGGACCGTCACCGACATCAGCAGCTTCATCCAGGACAGCTGGGGCGGCCGCCTGATCCGGGGCTGGGACGAGGAATGGCTCGAACTGCCCCAGAAGATCGGCGACCAGCTCGGCCGCGCCGTGCTCGGCGCGGCGCCGGGGCAGACGATCATTGCCGATTCCACCACCGTGGTGCTGTACAAGCTCATCCGCGCCGCGCTGGCAGCCGTCACCGATCCGGCCCGGACCGAGATCGTCCTGGACACGGATAATTTCCCCACCGACCGTTACCTGGTGGAGGGAGTCGCCCGTGAAGAAGGCCTGACCCTGCGCTGGATCGACGCCGATCCCGCCTCCGGCGTCACCGTCGAGCAGGTGCGCGACGCCACCGGCCCGGCCACCGCCGTCGTGGTCCTGAGCCAGATCGCCTACCGCTCCGGCTTCCTCGCGGACCTGCCGGGCATCACCGCGGCAATCCACGACGCCGGCGCCCTGGTGGTGTGGGACCTGTGCCACTCCGCCGGGTCTGTGGAGATCGCTTTGGACGACGCCGACGTCGACTTCGCGGCAGGCTGCACCTACAAATATCTGAACGGGGGACCGGGCTCGCCCGCGTTCGCCTACATCAACGCACGGCACCTGGCCGGGCTGCAGCAGCCCATCTGGGGCTGGATGGGGCGCAAGGACGCGTTCGAAATGGGTCCCGGCTACGAGGCCGCCCCCGGCATCCGCGGCTTCCTTAGCGGCACTCCGGCGATCTTCGGGATGCTCGCCATGCGCGGCACCCTGGACCTGATCGAGGAAGCGGGGATGGCGTCACTGCGGGAGAAGTCACGGGTGCTGACCGCTTATGCCCTCGAACTTTACGACGCCTGGCTGGCGCCGGCCGGCGTGCAGCTGTCCACCCCGCGGGCGGCGGAACTGCGCGGCAGCCACGTGACGATCGACCACCCGGCCTTCCGGGAAATGACGGCCACATTGTGGGACCAGGACGTGATTCCCGATTTCCGCGCCCCGCAGGGCATCAGGATCGGGCTGTCGCCGCTCAGCACATCCTTCGCGGAGCTTTACCGGGGCGTCGCCGCTATTCGCGAACTGCTCGCAGCCCAGGAAAGTGGAAAACCGCAACCGCCGCAGGCAGCTGGCGCGCCGGCAGAGTCGGCGGCCGCGCCCGGCGGTTTCGACAAGACCGCGGACGTGCCACTAAACTGAACGTTGGATCCGGCTGCAGTCCGTGGCGGCTGGCTCCTGTTGTGTACGGAATGCCCGGCTTCGGCGGGGGATTCCGGGACGGCACCCCCGGCAGTGAATTACTGATTCGGGCCTCACGGCACATCTCTAGGAGTTATTGTGGCACTTGAAGCCGCTGTAAAGCAGTCCATCATCAAGGATTTCGCAACGTCCGAGGGCGACACCGGTTCGCCGGAGGTCCAGGTTGCAGTCCTGACTCAGCGGATCAAGGATCTCACTGAGCACATGAAGGAGCACAAGCACGATTACCACACCCAGCGCGGTCTGCTGGCCATGGTTGGTCGTCGCAAGCGCATGCTCACCTACCTCAAGAACACTGACATCACCCGCTACCGTAAGCTCATCGAGCGCCTCGGCCTGCGTCGCTAGTCAGTTTTAAGGGGCGGCCCTTCCGGACCGGAAAGGGCCGCCTTCTTCAGGAAAAAACTAAACAGGAGGATCAACCGCATCACGCATTCGCGGTCCTCGGTAGTGATCCCCGGGAACGGCCTCAAGGAATGAGGCCCGGCCCGTGGGTCTCGATCGATGACCGGGTGCAGTGCAGGCCAGTAGACAGATGCTGGGCTGGGTTGATGCGGCTGGGCTCCGTGAACCAAGAAACGGAGGTGACTCTCTATGGAGGGTCCCGAAATCCAGTTCTCAGAAGCAATCATTGACAATGGCCGCTTCGGCAAGCGTGTAATCCGCTTTGAAACCGGCCGCCTTGCCAAGCAGGCAGCCGGCGCAGCGATGGTCTACATCGATGAAGAGACCGCGCTGCTGTCCGCAACCACCGCCGGCAAGCACCCGCGTGAAGGTTTCGACTTCTTCCCGCTGACCGTCGACGTCGAAGAGCGTATGTACGCCGCCGGCCGCATCCCGGGCTCGTTCTTCCGCCGCGAAGGCCGTCCCTCCACGGAAGCCATCCTGGCCTGCCGCCTCATGGACCGCCCGCTGCGCCCCGCGTTCGTCAAGGGCCTGCGCAACGAGGTCCAGATCGTCGTCACCGTGCTGTCCATCAACCCGGACGAGCTCTACGACGTCGTCGCGATCAACGCGTCCTCGATGTCCACCCAGCTTTCCGGCCTGCCCTTCTCCGGCCCGATCGGCGGCGTCCGCGTTGCCCTCGTTGCCGACGACAACGGCTCGCAGTGGGTTGCGTTCCCGAAGCACTCCCAGCTCGAGAACGCCGTCTTCAACATGGTCGTCGCCGGCCGCATCGCCGGTGACGACGTCGCCATCATGATGGTTGAAGCCGAAGCCACCGACAACTCCTGGAACCTCATCAAGGAACAGGGCGCCACCGCCCCGACCGAAGAGGTTGTCTCCGAAGGCCTCGAGGCTGCCAAGCCGTTCATCAAGGCCCTTTGTGAAGCACAGTCCGACCTGGCAGCCCGCGCCGCCAAGCCGACCGTCGAGTTCCCGGTCTTCCTGGACTACCAGGACGACGTCTACGCCGCTGTGGAGTCCGCTGCCGCCGAGAAGCTGGCCGCTGTCTTCCAGATCGCCGACAAGCAGGAACGCGACACCGCGTCCGACGAGCTCAAGGACGAGGTCACCTCTTCCCTGGCCGGCCAGTTCGAAGGCCGCGAGAAGGAACTGTCCGCAGCCTTCCGCTCCGTCACCAAGCAGGTTGTGCGCCAGCGTATCCTCAAGGACCAGATCCGCATCGACGGCCGCGGCCTGACGGACATCCGCCAGCTCACCGCCGAGGTTGAGGTTCTGCCCCGCGTCCACGGCTCGGCCATCTTCGAACGCGGCGAGACCCAGATCATGGGTGTCACCACGCTGAACATGCTCAAGATGGAACAGCAGATCGACTCGCTGTCTCCCGTGACGCGCAAGCGCTACATGCACAACTACAACTTCCCGCCGTACTCCACCGGCGAGACCGGCCGCGTCGGCTCCCCGAAGCGCCGCGAAATCGGCCACGGTGCCCTCGCAGAGCGCGCCATCATGCCGGTGCTGCCGTCCCGCGAGGAATTCCCCTACGCCATCCGCCAGGTGTCTGAGGCTCTCAGCTCCAACGGTTCGACGTCGATGGGTTCCGTCTGCGCCTCCACGCTGTCCCTGCTGAACGCAGGCGTGCCGCTGAAGGCTGCTGTTGCCGGTATCGCCATGGGCCTGGTTTCCGACCAGGTCGACGGCCAGACCCGTTACGCCGCCCTGACCGATATCCTCGGCGCCGAAGATGCCTTCGGTGACATGGACTTCAAGGTTGCCGGTACCTCCGAGTTCGTCACGGCCATCCAGCTGGACACGAAGCTCGACGGCATCCCGGCCTCGGTCCTGGCCGCCGCCCTGAAGCAGGCCCGCGAAGCCCGTCTGCACATCCTGGACGTCCTGAACTCCGCGATCGACACCCCGGACGAGCTCTCCGAGTTCGCGCCGCGCGTCATCGCGGTCAAGATCCCGGTTGACAAGATCGGCGAGGTCATCGGCCCGAAGGGCAAGATGATCAACCAGATCCAGGAAGACACCGGAGCCGACATCTCGATCGAGGACGACGGAACTGTCTACATTGGCGCCACCAACGGCCCGTCTGCCGACGCAGCACGGTCCGCGATCAACGCCATCGCCAACCCGCAGATCCCGGAAATCGGTGAGCGCTACCTGGGCACGGTCGTCAAGACCACCACCTTCGGCGCCTTCGTTTCCCTGACCCCGGGCAAGGACGGCCTCCTGCACATCTCTGAGCTGCGCAAGATCGCCGGCGGCAAGCGCGTGGACAACGTCGACGACGTCGTCTCCGTGGGCCAGAAGATCCAGGTGGAAATCACCAAGATCGACGATCGCGGAAAGCTGTCCCTCTCGCCCGTAGTGGCTGAGGAGGCTGGCGCGGAAAATGCAGGAAACACGGAAAACGCTGACAACGCCGAGGTCTCCGCGGACGCCGCAGAGTAGTCTCTCCTGAGTCAAAAAGCGGGGCCGGTGGATCAACCACCGGCCCCGCTGCTGTTAAAGGTAGGATGGCAGGCAGATTTGGCATGTGTTCAATGAAAGGCCTTGATGACTGTCGTCCCCCTGCCGCTAGAGCAGAACCAGCACGCTGACACCCTGATCCACGGCGCCGACGGCGGCTCCGAGGTGCGACGCTCGGTCCTGCCCGGCGGCGTCCGCGTCCTCACCGAAGCGATGCCCGGCCAACGCTCTGCCACGATCGGTTTCTGGGTCGGCGTCGGCTCCCGCGACGAGGCTCCCGGCCAGCACGGTTCCACGCACTTCCTGGAGCACCTGCTCTTCAAGGGCACCAAGCGCCGCACCGCGCTGGAGATCGCCTCGGCCTTCGACGAGGTCGGCGGGGAATCCAATGCGGCCACCGCGAAGGAAAGCACCTGCTACTTCGCCCGCGTGCTGGACACGGACCTTCCCATGGCGATCGACGTCATCGCGGACATGATCACCGGCGCGGTCCTGGACCCGCAGGAGATGGAGCAGGAGCGGGACGTCATCCTCGAGGAAATCGCCATGGACAGCGACGATCCCACCGACGTCGCGCACGAGAACTTCGTGGCCGCCGTGCTGGGAACGCACCCGCTGGGCCGCCCCATCGGCGGCACGCCGGCAGCCATCCGGGCCGTGGCACGCGACTCGGTGTGGGACCACTACCGCCGCTACTACCGTCCCGACGAGCTCGTGGTCACCGCGGCCGGCGGCCTGGACCACGACGTCGTCTGCGGGCTCGTGGTGGATGCCCTGCACTCCGCCGGCTGGAACCTTGAGGCCGCGGCCGCCCCCGTGCAGCGCCGCTCCACCGAACGTGCATCGATCACCGGCACGGCCGGCCTGCATGTGGTCAAGAGGCAGGTGGAGCAGGCCAACATCATTATGGGTTGCCCGTCGCTGGTCGCCACCGACGGCCGCCGCTTTGTGATGAGTGTGCTCAACGCCGTCCTCGGCGGCGGAATGTCCTCCCGCCTCTTCCAAGAGGTCCGGGAAAAGCGCGGACTCGTCTACTCGACCTACTCTTTCGCCTCCTCCTACGCCGATGCCGGCTATTTCGGCATGTACGCCGGATGCACCCCGTCGAAGGTCCGCCAGGTCATTGATCTGCTGGGCGCCGAACTGGACAAGCTGGCTGCCGACGGCATCTCAGACGAGGAGCTGCGCAAGGCGGAGGGGCAGCTGTGCGGCGGAATCGTGCTGGCGCTGGAGGACACCGGTTCCCGGATGTCCCGGCTGGGCCGCGCGGAACTGGTGTCCGGCGAGTACCAGGACATCGATGAGACCCTCCGCCAGATCAAGGCCGTCACAGCCGCGGAGGTCCAGGAGCTCGCCCGTGAGCTCGCGGCAGCCCCGCGGACCGTCACGGTGGTCGGGCCGTTCGAGGAAAGCGAGACGTTCGGACTCCTGGCCTAGACATTCCAACTGGCGCGGCGTCATGATGGTGGCGGGGTCACTCGGGAGGAACTCCATATGGGAGAAACTGTGGACCGGCCGCTGCCAGGCAGTGCATGCGAGGCGCTTGAGGCTTTCCTGGGCCATTGGACGGGGACCACGCACTGGGAGGCAACCGCGTGGGGTCCGGCGCGCACCGCGGACACCGAGATTATCTTTTCCCGGGCAGCCGCCGGGCTTGCCGTCGCCCAGAGCTACCGGCACACGGATGCGGACGGGACCCGGTCCGAAGGCCACGGTGTCTTCACGACGGACCCGGACCATCCCGAGACCTTCTGGTACCACGTCAACAGCTTGGGGTTGCCGCCCGAGGGACCCGCGCGCGCCAGCATGGAAGGCGGCACCTTGACCGTGGAACGGCGAAGTGACCGCGGGACCGCACGGCACACCTTCCGGGTGGACGACGGCGAACTCACTCATGCCGCCGGACTCCGCCTGGGCAGGGCGAGCGATTTCACGCCCTTCATGACTACCGTGTGCCGCCGCGTCGCTGAGGGCGCTGCCGTACCGGCGTGAGGTCTTAGGAGGCGGCCTGCAGAATCCGGGTCTTCGGAGTTCCCTCTAGGCCGGGCGCCGCCTCGGCGGAGTTCCAGACCTTCGCCTGAAGATTGGCCAACAAGGCCTCTGCCTGCCCGCGCTGCTCGAAGTCCAGTTCAACGACCACAGAGTGCGGGTCGTCCACGGGTTGGTTGATGCGGTACGCGGTGACGCCCGACGCCGCGCGGTTCACCGGATCACGGTCGAACGCCGCTTTCCACATGGAGAAATCCTTGATCCTATGCTCGATCTGCAAGGTGAACATGCTGCCCTCCTCGTTGGTGTTTGTTGCCCGCCGCGGCGGATATTCCACACTCTAGAACCGGCCAGCTAAACGCGATACCCCGGATTTTGTGAACCCGACATACCGGCTTTATGGAGCCGGGCGTGCCCGGGTTACCCGCCGGCGAACGGCGGCAGCACGTCGACGACGTCGGCCGGCTTGAGCGCCGCGGCATGGTCCCGCACGGCAACTTCGTTGAGCAGGAAGCTGGAGCGGGACAGGATGCGGGCCAGCGGCGGCGTACCGGCCGGCGGTTCGGGGCGCTCGACGGCGAGGATCGCCTCGAGCAGCGAGGCGAGGGTGTCGCCGTCGGCGAGGTCGTAGCGTTCTTCATCCACGCCGGCGGCAGCGCGTGCGGCAGCGAAGTAGCGTACATTCACGAAAAAGTCAGCCTCCGATGGCGCTCATGCTGCGGTCCGGCTGGACGAAGTCGGGCGCGTCGAGGCCCACATGGTCCATGCCGTGGGCCTTGGGCTTGATCCACATGGCATCCTGCCAGCGTTCGGCGAGCTGTTCGTCGCTGGCGCCCTCGCGCAGCAGCCCCAGCAGATCCACTTCCTCGCGCGAGAACAGGCAGCTCATGATCTTGCCCTCGGCGGTGATGCGCGTCCGGCGGCAGTCCGAGCAGAACGGCTCCGTGACGGAGGCGATGATGCCCACAGTGCCGAGCAGAGGGCCGGCGGCGCGGTCGGTGCCGGGAACCCGGGCCCGGACTTCGAACCGTTCCGCCGGGGCGCCGTCGCGGTCCCGCGGGTCGGAACTGAGCACGTAATCGACCGAGAGCAGTTCCCGGATCTCCGCGGCGGTGATCATGTTCCGCCGGGTCCAGCCGTGGTCCGCGTCGAGCGGCATCTGTTCGATGAAGCGCAGTTCATAGCCGCGGTCCAGTGCCCAGGCCAGGAGGGCCGGGGACTCGGCGTCGTTGATGCCGCGCATGAGTACAGCGTTGAGCTTGACCGGGCCCAGGCCTGCGGCCCAGGCGGCGTCGACGCCGGCGAGGACCCTGTCCAGGAAGGGCCGGCGGGTCAGCTTGGTAAAGGTTTCTTCATGCAGGGAGTCCAGCGAGACGTTGATTCTGGTCAGTCCCGCGGCTTTGAGTCCGGCGGCCTTCTTGTCCAGGCCGACGGCGTTGGTGGTCATCGAGATTGGCAGGCCGGGGTGGGCCTGGCGGAGCGCGGCGATGATCTGCAGCAGGTCCGCCCGCACCAGGGGCTCGCCTCCGGTCAGCCGCAGTTCACGCACGCCGAGCATGTCGACGCCGATCCGCACGATCCGGACGATTTCCTCCGCGGACATCACCGCCTGCTTGGACAGCCATTCCAGGCCCTCGGCCGGCATGCAATAGGTGCAACGCAGATTGCACTTGTCCGTCAGTGAGAGGCGCATGTCCGTGGCGCGGCGGCCGTAGCGATCCACGAGCCCTGCAACCAGGCCCTCCGGACGCCCGGACAGCGCGGCTGCAGCAGGCACTCCCGCTCCGGGACTGCCTGCCGCGCGGGGCTGGGGCATACCCAGTTGAACTGTCATAGAGTCAGGCTACGCCACCTCGCTGCCCACGTCACAGCCGCATGACGGCACGGATATTACGGATTCGGGAACGATGTCCGGCGGGGGTCCGGAGCCCTGCCCGGACCGTGGCCGCGAACCTATGCTGGAAGCGTGAACAAGACCCAGCCGGCCCCGGACGCAACGGAGAACCGGCGCATCCTCCTCGTCGAGGACGAACCGACCATCGCGGGAGTGGTCCGGGACTACCTCGTCCAGGCTGGATACCAGGTGGTCCTCGCCGCCGACGGGTTCACGGCCCTGCGCCTTGCGGCCGAACGCCGCCCGGACCTCGTCCTGCTGGACCGGATGCTGCCGGGCCTGGACGGTGTGGAAGTCTGCCGCCGGCTCCGTGCCGCACACAGTGTCCCGGTCATCATGCTCACTGCCCTCGGAACGGAAGACGACCGGATCCTCGGCCTGGAAGCCGGCGCTGACGACTACGTCACCAAGCCATTCTCGCCCCGCGAGCTGGTACTGCGGGTCCGTTCGGTCCTGCGCAGGAGCATTCCCGAATTCAGCCCGGAGCCCTCCGTCGAAGTGGGCGGTTTCGACCTCAACCCGGCCGCACGCACCGTCTCCCGCCATGGCAGGCCCCTGGCGCTGACGGCCAGGGAGTTCGACCTTCTGGCCTTCATGCTCCGCCGTCCCCGGCAGGTCTTCAGCCGCGAGGAACTCATGAAAGCCGTCTGGGGCTGGGACTACGGGGACCTGTCCACTGTCACGGTGCACGTGCGGAGGCTGCGGGAGAAGATCGAGGACGACCCCACCCGCCCCTCCGTCCTGAAAACGGTCTGGGGCGTGGGTTACCGGCTGGACCCCAGCGATGAGGAGGAGTCCGCCGATGCAGACCTCTGAACTCCTGACCATCATCGGCTGGGCCCTGGCCTGGGGAGCCGTGATCGGGGCCGCGTCGCTGCTCATCCTGAAATCCCTGCGCCGGGCCTCGTTCGCGGTCCAGATCTGTGTGGTGGTGCTCGCCGCCGTGGCGGTCCTGACGGCCGGAATGGTCAGCGCCTTCAACGCGATGTTCATCTCGGCCCGGGACCTCGAAGTGATGTGGTACGTCCTGGCCGTGGCTTCCGCCGTGGCTGTTTCGATCGCGCTCGTGCTCGGAGCGAGGGTCTCGCGGAACGCCAAGGCGCTGGTCGAGGCTGCCCGGAGCATCGGCCGCGGCGAGAGCCCCGGGATCCAGTCCCCGGTGATGAGCCACGAACTTGCCGCCCTCGCCGCCGAGCTCGAATCCAGCAGCCGGATGCTGGAGGCCTCCCGGCAGCGGGAGGCCGCCGTCGAAAACGCCCGCCGCGAACTGGTCAGCTGGATCTCCCACGACCTGCGGACGCCGCTGGCGAGCATGCGCGCCATGACCGAGGCCCTGGAAGACGGGATGGCCGCGGACGTCCCCGCCTACTACCGCAAGCTCATCGCGCAGACCGACCTCATGGCCGGCATGGTCAACGACCTCCTGGAACTGTCGAAGATCCATGCCGGAACTATGCGGCTCAAGGCCGAGCCGTTGGACCTGTACGACCTCGCCAGCGACGCCATTGCCGACCTCGCCGCGCTGGCGGAGCAGCACGGCATTACGCTCGACGGCGGCGGCCAACGGGAAAGCCTGGCCCTCGCCGACGGCCCCTCGATGGGGCGTGCCATCCGGAACGTCGTGCTCAACGCGATCGTCCACAGCAGACCCGGCTCGCGGGTGACCGTGGAAGTCGGCCGGGACGGTGACCGGGCCGTCGTCGCGGTCACCGACGGCTGCGGCGGGATCCCCGAAGCGGACCTCCCGCATGTGTTCGAAACCGGCTGGCAGAAGGACCCGGCGCGGCGGCAGACCGGCCGTTGGGCCGCCCCGGACGACGGACTGGACGGAATGGCCCCTGATGGCGCGACCCCGGGCGACGGCTTCCGGGCGCCCGGGCCGGATGAGCCGGCAGGCGTCATGCGCTACAGCGGCGCCGGCCTTGGCCTGAGCATTGTCGCCGGAATCGTCAGCGCCCATCAAGGCACCGTCACCGTGGAGAACGTCGACGGCGGATGCCGGTTCTCGCTGCTGCTCCCCGGCCAGGGAGCCGCCGGCCAGAAGCCGGGTGGCAGCCACGGCACTTCTGCCGGGGAGCCTGCTGCCGGGGGAGCAGCAGCCCCGGCAGCAACAGCCGAGGGAGCACACCACAGGATTCCGCGCGACGCGGTAGAGGAAAAACTCCGGACGGGATGGGCACAGTGAGCAGCGGCGTCAGCTTTGACGGGCAGGGGAAGGAAACCGGCGGCACACTCGCCGGCAGGGAACAGCAGCATACGGAACCGGGAGTCCGGCAGCGGCAGTCCCGGGACCTGTGGGCCGCCGGGGCCGGACTGGTGGCCGTGGGGACGGCGGTGGTCCTCGGTGAACTCACGGCCAGCCTGGTGAGCCCCACGGTGTCTCCGGTGACGGCCGTCGGCGGGGCCGTGATCGACACCGTCCCGCCGGGCGTCAAGGAGTGGGCCATTTCCTTGTTCGGCACGGCGGACAAGGTGGCACTCCTGGGCGGCATGGCACTGGTCATCGCCGCGCTCGCGGCGCTCTCCGGAGTCCTCGAAGTGCGGCGCCGTTTCGCCGGGGTGATTCTCATCGCGGTGTTCGGCGCGGTAGGGCTCGTGGCCGTGCTGAGCCGGGCCGACCTGACCGCCAACGCCATCCCCGTCCCGGTGCTGGTGGCACTGGTGGGGATCGCGCTGTTGCGGTGGCTCATCCGGAAACTGTTGGAGTGGCAACCCGATGCCAGCCGGCGACCGGCGGTGGCGTCCGGCCCGCCGGAAACACCACCGGTTGAGCCGGCTCCGCAGGACGCCCCTGCCGTGGCGCCTGCAGATGCCACAGCCAACGAAGCCGGGCCCGCCCGGCGCAGGTTCCTGCTGGCGCTGGGCGGGACAGCCGCGGTTGCCGCCGTCGCCGGTGTGCTCGCCTCCACCCTCAGGGGAGCGGCCGCCGTCGTCAGCGACGTGCGCAGCAAGCTGGTCCTCCCGGTGCCCGCCGCTCCCGCGCCGCCCATCCCGGCCGGCGCCGAGATCCGGCTGGACGGACTGGGCCCGCTCGTGACGCCGAACAGGGATTTCTACCGGATCGACACCGCCCTGCGCGTCCCGCTGGTGGATCCTGCGGAATGGACGCTGAAAGTCACGGGCCTGGTGGAACGGGAGATCGAGCTCGACTTCGCCACTCTCCTGGCCAAACCCCTGACGGAACGGCACGTGACCATCGCCTGCGTCTCCAACGAGGTCGGCGGGGACCTGATCGGCAATGCCCGCTGGCTCGGCTGGCCGGTGCGCGAACTGCTCGCCATGGCCGGCCCCAAGCCCGGGGCGGACATGGTGCTCTCCCGGAGCACGGACGGCTGGACGGCAGGGACCCCGCTGGAGGCCCTCACGGACAACCGCGACGCGCTGCTGGCCGTCGCCATGAACGGGGAACCGCTTCCGCTCGAACATGGATTCCCCGTCCGGATGATCGTGCCCGGGCTGTACGGCTACGTCTCCGCCACGAAGTGGGTCACCGAACTGAAAGTGACCCGGTACGCGGACGACGTCGCCTACTGGACGCCCCGCGGCTGGAGCGAGCGCGGGCCCATCAAGACATCGTCCCGCATTGACGTGCCGCGCGACGGGGCCAACGTGAAGGGCGGGACGGTTGTCTTCGGCGGCGTCGCGTGGGCCCAGCACACGGGCATCGGCAAGGTGGAGCTGCGGGTCAACCGCGGCGACTGGCATCAGGCCGAGCTGGCCCCCGGCATCTCCAAGGACACCTGGTACCAGTGGAAGCTGGCCTTGCCGCTGGAGCCGGGACAATATGAGGTCCAGGTCCGGGCCACAGCCCTCGACGGCGTGCCGCAGGCCGAGGAATCCGCACCGGTCGCGCCGAACGGAGCCACGGGTTATCACACGGTTAGAGTTGACGTGAAGTCCTAGCGAGCCGAGCAGAGGTCAGGAAACGCATGCACCGCACCGAGACAAGGCATGTCAGCGTTCAAGCACACCGGGACAAGGTGCGGGCCCTGCTGGCCCCCCTGCGCACCGAGGGGCGGGTGGAACGGCTCCCGCTGCTCGAAGCCCTGGGCCGGGGGCTCGCCGCCGACATCCTGGCGCCGCTGGACCTTCCCCCCTTCGCCAACTCGCAGATGGACGGCTTCGCGATCCGCAGCGCCGACGTGCCCGACGGCGGCAGGGAACTGCGTGTCGTCGCGCCCGTCCCGGCCGGAGCCACACCGGCGGAACTGGCCGCCGGCACGGCCGCCCCGATCATGACCGGCGCGATGATGCCGGCCGGGGCCGACGCCGTCGTTCCCATCGAGCAGGCCGTGCCCGATTCCTTCCCGGTGCCGGGGGAGCCCGCCACGGTCCACTTGCCGGCCGCCGCCGCCGGAACGTTCGTGCGCGACGCCGGCAGCGACATCCGCTCCGGCGAGCTCGCCCTCAGCGCGGGGACCTTCCTCGGCCCCGGCCAGCTGGGACTGCTGGCGGCGATGGGCTACACGGAGGTGCCCGTCCGTCCCTCCCTCCGGGTCCTCCTGGTCACCACCGGCGACGAGGTGGTGGAACCGGGCAGCCCGCTCGGACCGGGCAAGATCTTCGACTCCAACGGCACGCTGCTCGAGTCCTCCATGCGCCAGGCCGGGCTCCAGGTCACACGGACCGGCGTCTCCACGGACCAGCCGGATGAGCTCGCCGCGTTGCTGCGCCGGCACGCCCCCGCCGCGGACCTGATCGTCACCACCGGCGGCGTCAGCAAAGGTGCCTACGAGGTGGTCCGGCAGGCAATGGCCGGACACGACGTCGAATTCGGCGCCGTGGCGATGCAGCCGGGCGGCCCGCAGGGGATCGGCAGCTTCGACGGCGTCCCTGTGCTGGGGTTCCCGGGCAATCCGGTGAGCTGCCTGGTGTCCTTTGAAATGTTCCTGCGCCCGGTCCTCACGGAACTGTTCGGCGCCCCGGCGCCCCGGCCCGCCGTCCGCGCGCGCCTCGCCGAACCGCTGACCTCCCCGGCGGGCAAGCACCAGGTGCGGCGCGGCACGCTGGCTCCGGACGGCACGGTCAGGCTGGAGGGCGGCGCGGGCTCCCACTTGGTCCATGCCTTGGCCCGTTCCAACGCCCTCGTCCACGTGCCAGAGGGAACAGCGGCGCTCGCAGCGGGCGACGAAGTGGAAGTATGGATCCTGTGAATGATGTAGAAAACCCTGAAGCGGATGCCGCACCGGCGGACAACGGCGAAGCGGGCAACGGCGAAGCGGACAAAAGAGCCGTGGGCAACACCCGCCTGACCCACCTCCGCCACGACGGCACGGCCCAGATGGTGGATGTGTCCAACAAGGCGCAGTCCACCCGGGAAGCCACGGCCACCGCGACCGTCCGCAGCACGCCCGAGGTCCTGTCCCTCCTCGGCGGCGGTGAGCTCCCGAAGGGCGACGCCCTGGCCGTGGCCCGCATCGCCGGGATCATGGCGGCCAAGAAGACGCCGGACCTGATCCCGCTCTGCCACCCGCTCCCGATCGCCAAGGTCACCATCGACTTTGAGCTCGACACCGACGCCGTGACAATTTTCGCCACGGTCAAGACACGCGGCGTCACCGGGGTCGAGATGGAAGCCCTGACTGCGGCGACGGTCGCGGCACTGAGCGTGTACGACATGATCAAGGCCGTGGACAAGCACGCGGTCCTGACCGATATCAAGGTGCTCGCCAAAAGCGGCGGCAAGAGCGGGGACTGGACCCTATGAACATGCCCGAACCCCACCGCCACGGCGAAGCCACGGGCCGCAAGGCCGGTGTCGTGATCGCCTCCACCCGGGCGGCCTCCGGCGTCTATGAGGACCTCACGGGCCCTGTCATCATCGATTGGCTCACCGAGCACGGCTTCGAGCCGTTCCCCGCCATGGTGGTGCCGGACGGGGCGCCGGTCGGGGCCGCGCTGAGGGCCCTGCTGAGCCAGCAGCCGGCCGTCATAATCACCAGCGGCGGCACCGGGCTGAGCCCCACCGACGCAACGCCGGAGCAGACGCTGCCCCTGCTGGACCGGGAAATCCCGGGCATCATGGAGGGCATCCGGAACGCCGGAACGGCCAAGACTCCGATGGCCATGCTCAGCCGGGGCCACGCGGGCGCAGCCGGACAGACGTTCATCGTGAACCTGCCCGGATCCCCGAAGGGTGTGATGGACGGCCTGGCCGTGCTGGATCCCATCGTTGGACACCTTTGCGACCAACTGGAAGGCAGCCATGGGCACTGATACCGGATTTGAAATCGTGCACGCCGTGCTGAGCGCCGAACCCATCTCGGTGGAGCAGGCCATCGCGGCGGTGGAGTCGGACACGGCAGGAGCGGTGGTCAGCTTCAGCGGCGTCGTCCGCAACCACGACGGCGGCAAGCAGGTCTCCCGGCTCAGCTACAGCGCCCACCCGACGGCGCACCAAGTGATGGCCGACGTCGTCGCCGGGCTTGTGGCGGAGCACTCGGTCCCGGCCGGGAGTGCCGCGCCCGGCGGATCTCCGGAGGAAGCCGCCGGCGGCGCCGGCGCCACCCGGGACGGGCGGCAGCCGGTGCGGATCTGGGCGGCCCACAGGATCGGCATGCTGGAGATCGGCGATCCGGCCCTGGTGTGCGCCGTCTCGGCGGCCCACCGCGGCCAGGCCTTCGCCGTATGTGCAGAACTCGTCGACCGGATCAAGGCCCAAGTGCCGATCTGGAAGGAACAGTTTTTCGCCGACGGCACCGTGGAGTGGGTCGGCGCCGGCGAGTAGACGCCGTGGTGACCGGCAGGAAGCCGGCTCCGGATCAGGAGGAAATAACCCTGCGCCGGACCCCCGCCCGGTCGACCCCCAGTTCCTTGAGCAGCACGGCTGCCGGATCGTGTTCCTGGCAGTCCAGCAGCGACAGCAGCAGATTCGCGGTGGTGATCTGTCGTGACTTCTGGTCCATGGCATACCGAAGCATGCCTTCCATTACCGACCGGGCGCCCGAGCTGAAGGGCGGCTTCTTCCCCCGGCTGGGCATGGGGACGCGCTCAAAGCCGTGGGCATCTATACCGATTGATGCGAGTGCCGTGCGGTCAAGCCTCGCCGCCGCGGCCCGTGCCTGATCGAGCGTGACACCCAGAAGGGCGGCGGGAGCAGGATCGTGGAGCGCCCCCAACAGCAGATGATCCGTGCCCAGCCGCTTGTCGCCGCTGCAGCGGGTCTCGTCCATGGCGAAGCCAACGATCTTTCGGGTGTCGTCGGCAAATCGTTCAAACATGGCTTGATCTCACTCTCGGTATTTTGCGTGGACGGACTGCCGCGAGACGCCCAGGGCGTCGCCGATCTGCTCCCAGGTCCATCCCCGCTGTCGGGCAGCTCTGACCTGCGCTGCCTCGACCTGTTCTGCCAGGCGATGGAGGGCTCCGACCGCCCGCAGGCCGACGGCGGGGTCGAGTGAATGAATATGCGCGGACAGGTCATCAGTCTCCATGCCTGTCAGTTTAGATTGACAGGCATAAGGGCGTCAATCCAGCCTGACAGGCCTGGGTCGGCGTGTGACCCATCGAGCCGGCGGGCCGGGCCTTGCGGAACGTTGCTCACGCCGCGTGGCCGTCAGGCTGTCGCCCCCGGCGGCGGCCCTGTAACCAAGCGCCGCCGGTTCCGGAACGCAGCGGCCCCGGCGGTAGGGTTGATGGCATGACCGAACAACTCTCCGTCGCCGTGCTGGGCGCCAGCGGGCGCATGGGCGCAGAGGCCGTGAAGGCCATCGACGCCGCCGCGGACCTGACGCTCGTCGCGGCCCTTGGCCGCAACGACCCCCTCGACTCCCTTGTCAGCTCCGGCGCGCAGGTCGTGGTGGACCTGACCGTCCCCGAAAGCACCGAGGCGAACGTTCGCTTCGCCGTCGAGCACGGCATGCACGCCGTGGTCGGCACCACCGGCTGGGATGCCGGCCGGCTCGCGGGGCTGGAAGAACTCCTCGCCAACCGGCCCGGCGTCGGCGTCCTGATCGCCCCGAACTTCGCCCTCGGCTCCGTCCTGGCCTCCGCCTTCGCCGCCAAGGCGTCCAAGTACTTCGAATCCGTTGAAATTATTGAGCTTCACCACCCGGACAAGGTCGACGCGCCCTCCGGCACGGCCGTGCGCACGGCACAGCTGATCTCGGCCGAGCGCACCGAGGCTGGCGTGCCGTCCAGCCCGGACGCCACCACCTCGGAACTCGCCGGTGCCCGCGGCACCGACGTCGACGGCATCCGGGTCCACAGTGTCCGGCTGGCCGGTCTTGTCGCGCACCAGGAGGTCCTGCTGGGCGGGCCGGGGGAGCAGCTGACCATCCGCCACGACTCCTTCGACCGTGCGTCCTTCATGCCCGGGGTGCTGCTGGGGATCCGCAGCGTCGCCGCTCACCCCGGTCTCACCGTGGGACTCGACGGCTACCTGGACCTGGGACTCTGAGTCAGATGTCCGCTGCCTTGACAGCCCTGAAAGCGAACCGCACCAAGATCTGGGTGGGGGCCGTCACCCTGCTGCTCGTGTTTTACCTGGTGGTGTCCCTTCAACGTTCCGTGCTCCTGATGTCCGACCCCAGCCTCGTGGCGAAGGCGATCGGCGTCGCCTACCTGGTGCTGCCGGTCATCGGGGCCTGGGCCCTGATCCGGGAACTGCTGTTTGGTGCCCGCACTGAGCGGTTGGCAAAGATCCTCGAAGCCGAGGGGGGCCTGCCGGAGGACACTCTGCCGCGCACGCCCGCCGGCCGGATCATCCGCGAAGCCGCCGACGCCGAATTTGAGAAGTACCGCGCTGAGGCCGAAGCTGCCCCCGAGGACTGGCGTTCCTGGTTCCGGCTCAGCTGTGCGTACGATGCTGCCGGCGACCGCAAGCGCGCCCGCGCCTCAATGCGCGACGCCGTGCGAATGTTCCGCGCCGGGGAGCAGAAGAACTAGCCGGACACCGTTTGCCGGGCCGCGCCGGGCCCGGCGGCGGAACTTAGTGCACGACCCGGCGGCGGAACTTAGCGTACGCGCCGAGGCCGGCGGACTTGGGCCGGCTGGTGCCGGCCCGCCTGGCTGGCCGCATGGGTCGCCCACTCCAGCGGCCCGCGCCACGCCATGGCCGCGAAGACTCCGCCGGCCACCAGCATCCCGACAGCCTGCGCGAAATACACACCCTCCACGGTCCAGCCCGGCATCAAGGGCTGGTCGTGCAGGGCGGCCATGATGCACAGGTGAGCCGTGTAGAGGCTCAACGTCATGGCCCCGGCTCCGCGCAGCGGCAGCAGCAGATCCAGTTCCAGCCAGTCGCCCAGCCGGCCCAGCAGCAGGCACAGGCCGATCACGGCGGCAGCGGCCCCCGAGGTGTGCAACAGATCCAGCGTGGTGCCGGAGTGCGGTGCACTCGTGGCCAGCCACCACACTGAGCCTGACTGGTCGATGCCGGCCAGGTTGACCTGCAGCAGGCTCTCCAGCGGGTAGGCGGGATCGCCGATGTGCGCCTGAAGGGCCTGCCTGCCGCCCCAGTCCTCCAGCATGAGCGTCCCCAGCCACTTGGACATGACGGCCACCACCGTGCCGGCAGCAACGAGCAGGAACGGCACGGCCGCTTTCCACAGCGCCATCCGGCCGATCGCCAGCCCTATCAGGAGATAAGCGATCCACTGCAGGACAGGGTAGTAGCCCGTGAGAAAGAGGTCGCCCAGCAGCCTGGCCGGGGTGGCCAGATCCTCCCAGCTTGGGTTGTGCCCCAGGCGCAGGGGCGGATCGGCGGACAGCAGCCACGGCCGCAGGAGGTAGGCCAGGGCGGGGGCAGCCAGTATCCAGAGGACCGCGAGTGCGGCCAGGCGTTTCAGCCCAAGCCCGACAAAGGGCAGCACGCACAGGAACAGCAGGGCGTAGTGAACCAGAATTATCGCGATGTTGACTTCCAGCCCGCCCAGGGAGAGCCCGACGGCACCGATTACGAGCGCCCGCAAGGCGATGCCTCTGCGGGCACCCCGCAGTTCGGCGCCCTCAAGCGGCTGCTGTTTCCCCGTGGACAAGGCGAGCCCGACTCCGGCCAGCACGGCGAACAGCGCGGCTGCCCGTCCGGAAAACGCCAGGCCGATCCAGGTGGGCGTGAGCTGCGGGTCCGGCTCAAAGGTTGCCAGCACGTGGGTGGCCATCATGGCCAGCAGGGCCAGGCCGCGCGCGGCGTCGATGCCGGCCAGCCGGACGCCGGGGGGAGTGCCCCGGACGGTCCGGGAAGCCGTAGTCATTCCGCGCGCCGTCATCATCTGATCGTCTCACGATCGGCCCGGTGACCGTCTCATCTTCGGCCTGCCCGCAGCCCCGGTCCTTCTCCGGGCATCCCTTGTATTCGAATATATGTTCGAATACGATGGGCGCATGAACGACGCCCCAGAGCCAGCCTTCCTGAAGCCCGAATTCACCGGCCGGGAATCCACAAGCCGACAATTTCCGGGCCCGGATCCGTCGGGCCCGCAACTGAACAGCGCGACGCCTGGCGGACGGACGAGCGGTGGCGAGGCGGCGGCCGGCGTCCTCAAGGCCATGAGCCCGGGCGTCGTGGACTTCCTCTTCCGGCGCTTGGTCGCCGGGGAGCCGGCCGAGGACGTTCAGTGGGGGAAGGAAGGTGCGGCGCTGGCCGCGGTGCCGCCGGGAGCTGAGCTGGCCCGGCGGCTGGCCGAGACGGACCTCGACGCCCTCACTCCAACCGAACTGTTCGACTACGTGCGGGCGGCCCAGCGTCTAGCCGCCTGGGCAGAGGCCCTTCGCGAAACCGCCGTCGGGCGTTACTGCTCGGCACCTTCGGCTCCCTCCGGCGAAAGACGGGGTGCATAGGATGGCAGGGTGACCACTGGCTCAATCACCGCGCTGACGCTGTCCGCCGTCCAATACCAGGCCCTGGATGGTGGCGTTGCCGCCAACGTGCCCGAGCACATCCGGCTGATCGAAGACGCCGAGTCGCACGGAGCCCGGCTTGTCATCTTTCCCGAACTCTCGCTGACGGGATACCGGCTGGACCTGCTGGACGGACCCGGGGAGTGGCTGAGCGCGGCTGACCGGCGGCTGGACGGCATCCGGGAAATCTGCCGGCGCACCGGAATAACCGCCGTGGTCGGTGCCGCGTTCAAAGACGCGGACGGTACGCCGCGGCTGGCCGCCCTCGCGGTCCATCCAACAGGCTCCATCGAGACCAGCTTCAAAACGCACCTGCACGGACCGGAGCAGGATCTCTTCGTGGCCGGCAGGAATCCAGCGGTCCTGGAGATCGACGGCTGGAAGGTCGCCCTGGCGATCTGCTTCGACGCAGCCCGCCCCGGCCATGCGGAATGGGCCGCGGACGCCGGGGCGGACATCTATGCCGTCTCGGCCCTCTACACGGCCGGCGAAGACCACCGGCTGGCACTGCATCTCGGCGCCCGGGCCATGGACAACCGGATGTTCTCCGTCCTGGCGAACCTGGCGGGCGCCACGCCGCTCGGCCCTTCGTGTGGCCTGAGCGGGTTCTGGGGTCCTGACGGGCTCCCGCTCCGGCAGGCGGCCGGCTCCGGCACCGAGGTGCTGACCGCGAGCCTCCAATACAGTGTGCTGGCGCGGTTTCGGCGGCCCTGAGTCCGGCCGGGCCGCCGAAACGTGACGCACGGCCGCCGAGTTTGACGTTCGTCACACCGCCGCCATTGTCCTAACATGCCGCAGACAAGGTAACGTTTTTCATATGGCTGACTCTGATATTCGCTCTTACACGTTCGGGACCCTCGTGACTGCCATGGTCACGCCTTTCACATCGGACGGTGAGGTCGACTACCGGCAGTCGGCGGAACTGGCGAGCAAGCTCGTAGACGACGGCAATGACGCCCTCGTGATCTCCGGCACCACGGGGGAGACCTCCACGCTCGAGGACGACGAAAAAGAGAAGCTCTTCCGCGTCATCGTCGAGGCCGTGGGCGACCGCGCCAAGGTCATCGCCGGAACCGGGACCAACCACACCTCGCACTCGATCGAGATGGCCAAGCGCGCCGCCAAGGCCGGAGCCCACGGCCAGCTGATCGTCACGCCGTATTACAACAAGCCCAGCCAGGCCGGTATCCAGGCGCACGTCGAGGCCGTGGCCGACGCCGCCGACCTCCCCGTCATGGTCTACGACATCCCCGGCCGCGCCGGCGTGCCCATCCTGCCCGAGACCATGATCCGGCTCGCCGACCACCCCAGGATCGTCGCCCTCAAGGATGCCAAGGCCGACTTCAACGCCCTCACGCGCGTCCTGGCGAACACCGATCTTGATGTCTACTCCGGCGACGACGGCCTCACGCTGCCGTGGATGGCCGCCGGTGCCGTCGGGCTGGTCAGCGTCTCCGCGCACGTCGCGACGCGGCAATTCCGTGCGCTGATCGATGCCGCACTTGCAGGCGATTTTGCTACCGCCCGCACCCTACATTTCGAACTGGACCCCGTGGTCCGCGCAGTGATGACCCACATTCAGGGTGCTGTCGCTGCCAAGCAGGTTCTTAAGTGGCAGGGAGTCCTGCCCAACTCGGTTGTCCGTTTGCCCCTCGTGGAGCCGGGCGAGGCCGAGATCGCAACCATCCGCGAGGATTTGGCGGAAGCGGGGATGGTCTTT
The DNA here is from genome assembly GCF_056396505.1 of Arthrobacter sp. 05T410. Lineage (NCBI taxonomy): Bacteria > Bacillati > Actinomycetota > Actinomycetes > Micrococcales > Micrococcaceae > Arthrobacter > Arthrobacter sp. 05T410. The sequence continues at coordinate 408,324 of NZ_JBFTLP010000002.1, forward strand.
TCCTGATCGGGAGCCAATCCTGATGGTTAAGAACCAGCCCGGCTTCAGCCTGGAAAGTAGTGCACTATGACCCAAACCGCCCTTCCCGGCCTTGTCACGCCGCCCCGCCTCCCGAAGAACACCCTGCGGATCGTACCGCTCGGCGGAATCGGGGAAATCGGTCGAAACATGACCGTTTTCGAGATCGATGGCAAGCTCCTCATCGTTGACTGCGGCGTCCTCTTCCCCGAGGAGACCCAGCCCGGCGTCGACCTCATCCTGCCGGACTTCTCCTACATCGAGAACCGTCTCCAGGACATCGTCGCGGTAGTCCTGACCCACGGTCACGAAGACCACATCGGCGCCGTCCCCTACCTCCTGCGCCTGCGCGCCGACATCCCCATCGTCGGTTCACAGCTGACACTGGCCCTCATCGAGGCCAAGCTGCAGGAACACCGGATCAAGCCGAACACGAAGATCGTCGTCGAGGGCCAGGTCGAGAAGTACGGGCCCTTCGAATGCGAGTTCATCGCCGTCAACCACTCCATCCCGGACGCCCTGGCCGTGTTCCTCCGCACCTCGGGCGGCACCGTCCTGCACACCGGTGACTTCAAGATGGACCAGCTGCCGCTGGATGGCCGCATCACCGACCTCCGGCACTTCGCCAAGCTGGGCGAAGAAGGCGTGGACCTGTTCATGTCGGATTCGACCAACGCCGACGTCCCGGGGTTCACCACCGCCGAGAAGGAAATCGGACCCACCCTGGACCGGCTGTTCGGGCAGGCCTCCAAGCGCATCATCGTCGCCTCCTTCTCCTCGCACGTGCACCGCGTCCAGCAGGTTCTCGACGCCGCCGCCAACCACAACCGCAAGGTTGCCTTCGTGGGCCGCTCCATGGTCCGGAACATGGCCATCGCCGCGAAACTGGGCTACCTGGAGGTCCCGGCCGGGATCCTGGTCGACATCAAGAACATCGACAACCTGCCGGACAACCGGGTTGTGCTGATGTCCACCGGCTCCCAGGGTGAGCCCATGGCCGCCCTGTCCCGCATGGCCAACGGCGACCACCGCGTCGTCGTCGGCGAGGGGGACACCGTCATCCTCGCGTCCAGCCTGATCCCGGGCAACGAAAACGCCGTCTTCCGCATCATCAACGGCCTGCTGAAGCTCGGCGCCGACGTCATCCACAAGGGCAACGCCAAGGTGCACGTCTCCGGCCACGCTGCCGCCGGCGAGCTGCTGTACTGCTACAACATCCTTGAGCCGCTCAACGCCATGCCGGTGCACGGCGAAACCCGCCACCTCATCGCCAACGGCAAGATCGCCCTCGAATCCGGAGTGCCGGAGGAAAGCATCCTGCTCGCGGACAACGGCACAGTGATCGATCTTCGCGACCACCAGGCCGACATCGTGGGCCAGGTCGAGGTTGGCTTCGTCTACGTCGACGGCTCCAGCGTCGGCGAGGTCACCGAAGCAGACCTCAAGGACCGTCAGACCCTCGGCGATGAGGGCTTCATCTCCATCATCACGGTCATCCACCGTGCCACCGGCAAGGTGGTGTCCGGGCCGGAAATCCACGCCCGCGGCGTGGCCGAGGACGATTCCGTCTTTGACGAGATCATCCCCAAGATCAATGAGGCCCTCGAAGAAGCCGTGCTGAACCGCACGGACCACACGACGCACCAGCTGCAGCAGGTCGTCCGCCGGGTCGTCGGCACGTGGGTCAACCGCAAGCTCCGCCGCAAGCCCATGATCATCCCGGTGGTCCTTGAGGCGTAGGCCTCAGTTGGTTCGCCGGGCGTAAGCCTCAGGTGGTTCACTGGGCGTAAGCCTCAGGTGGTTCACCGGGCGTAAGCCTCAGTTGGTTCGCCGGGCGTAAGCCTCAGGTGGTTCACCGGGCGTAAGTCCTTCACTCGCACCTGGCGCATGCCTGGTCAACGGCCTTCCCCGCCATCCCGCAGCCTAAGCGCCGCGGGAAGCGGGGGAGGCCGTTCCCGTTGGTGGTGGCGGCAACATGATCCCGGACGCCCGGAAATTCGGGGTTTTCGGTCCGGCATCCGGTACCGTGGCGAGTATGGCGACTCGTACTTCTTCCGCGCCTAGAGGAAACTCAAGCGGCAAATCAGGCAGTTCTCCCGGCCGGGGGTCCCGTCCCGCCGCATCCAAATCCGCCCGGCCGCGGGGAGCCGCAAGTGGGACCGCAGGTAGAAACACAGCCACCGCGCGGACCCGGCAGTCGGCCGTTGTTGAGCCGCACCAGCCCTGGGTGGTGAGGGTGCTGGCCGGTGCCTGGCTGGGCATCGCCCACGTGATCGGCGCCGGCATCCGGCGGGTCGGCCACGACGTCAGCGACCTCGCCCCCGAGGAGCGCCGCGACGGCGCCGCCCTGTTCAACCTGGCCCTGGGAGTCTTCGTTGCCACCTTCGCGTGGTGGGGGTTCCAGGGCTGGCTCCCTGACCTCGTGTTTGCGATCGTCAACGGCACGTTCGGCTGGATGGCCCTGCTGCTGCCGCTCATGCTGTTCGTGTGCGCCTTCCGCCTGTTCCGCCAGCCCGACGACGGCCGCGGCAACAACCGGGTCGGCATCGGTTTCCTCATCATGACGTTCGCCGGTTCCGGGCTGGCCCACATTATTGGCGGCCAGCCGACCGTCGCCGACGGCTTCGACGGCCTGCGCCGGGCCGGCGGCATGCTTGGCTACCTCGCCGCCGCCCCGCTCGCCGCCGTGCACACCGCCGTCCCCGTCGCGGTCTACGGCCTGCTGGCCTTCACCTCGCTGCTGATCGTCACCGCCACGCCCTTCGGCGCGATCCCGGGCCGCCTGCGCGACGCCTACGAGCACCTGATGGGCATCGACCTGCAGGACGACGACGGCGGCGACCGCCACGACCGCAGCTACCTTTACGAGAACGACGCGCCGGCCCCGCCCAGGAAGAAGCGCAAGCGCCTCTTCGGCAAGGACCACGACGACGAGTCCGGCCTGGAAGGCTACGTCGGCGACGAGGCCTTCGAACGCGCCCTCATCGCAGATGACGAAGCAGCGGACGCACCTCCGGCCAAGGGCACGAGGGGCAAGGCGCGCTCTGGCGTCGCAGCCGACGCCGCGCCCGATGTCGCGCCCGGCGTCCGCCGTCCCACCCAGGCCGAGATCGCCGTCGAAAAGATCAAAGCCGCCCAGGGGCTCGGGACGGCAGGATCAGCCGGCGCTGCGGCGGAGTCCAGCGGCGACGCCACCGAGGCCATCCCGCTGGTCACTCCGGGGATGGTGGCCGCGGGATCGCTCAATGCCGCCGCTGCGGCCGCCAAGGTCCCCTCCAACCCGGTCGCGCCCGCACCGCTGCCCACCCCCATTCCGCAGCGCACCGAGCAGCTTTCCCTGGCCGGCGACGTCACTTACACCCTGCCGGCGTCGGACGTGCTGACACCCGGTTCCATCCCCAAGGAACGCACCGAGGCCAACGACGCGATTGTCGCCTCGCTCACCGAGACCCTCAACCAGTTCAACGTGGAGGCGCAGGTCACCGGCTTCAGCCGCGGCCCCACCGTGACCCGCTACGAAATCGAACTGTCCCCGGGCACCAAGGTGGAACGGGTCACCGCCTTGTCCAAGAACATCTCCTATGCCGTGGCCAGCTCGGATGTGCGCATCCTGAGCCCCATCCCGGGCAAGTCGGCCATCGGCATCGAAATCCCCAACACGGACCGCGAAACCGTGTCCCTGGGCGACGTGCTCCGCAGCCAGAACGCCCGTCGCACCGACCACCCCATGGTCATGGGGGTCGGCAAGGACGTCGAGGGCGGGTACGTCGTGGCCAACCTGGCCAAGATGCCGCACCTGCTCGTGGCCGGCGCCACCGGTGCCGGTAAGTCCTCGTTCGTGAACTCGATGATCACCTCGATCCTGATGCGGGCCACCCCGGACGAGGTCCGGATGGTCATGGTGGACCCCAAGCGCGTGGAACTCACCGCCTACGAGGGGGTCCCGCACCTCATCACCCCGATCATCACCAACCCGAAAAAGGCGGCCGAGGCCCTGCAGTGGGTGGTCCGGGAAATGGATGCCCGCTATGACGACCTCGCCAATTACGGCTTCAAGCACATCGATGACTTCAACAAGGCTGTCCGGGCCGGCAAGGTCCACCCGCCGGTGGATTCCAAGCGCGTCATCAAGCCGTACCCATACCTGCTGGTCATCGTGGACGAACTTGCCGACCTCATGATGGTGGCCCCGCGCGACGTCGAAGACTCGATTGTCCGCATCACGCAGCTGGCCCGTGCGGCCGGCATCCACCTGGTCCTGGCCACCCAGCGCCCGTCGGTCGACGTCGTGACCGGCCTGATCAAGGCGAACGTGCCCTCCCGCATGGCCTTCGCCACCTCCTCTGTCACCGACTCCCGGGTGGTCCTGGACCAGCCGGGCGCCGAGAAACTCATCGGCCAGGGCGATGCTTTGTTCCTGCCGATGGGGGCCTCGAAGGCCATGCGTGTCCAGGGTGCCTGGGTCACCGAGTCCGAGATCCACAAGGTCGTCGAGCACGTCAAGGGCCAGCTCAAGGCCGTCTACCGCGACGACGTTGCGCCCGAGGCGCAGAAGAAGCAGATCGATGACGACATCGGGGACGATCTCGAGGTCCTGCTCCAGGCAACCGAGCTCGTGGTCACCACCCAGTTCGGCTCCACCTCGATGCTCCAGCGCAAGCTCCGCGTCGGCTTCGCGAAGGCCGGCCGTCTCATGGACCTGCTCGAGTCCAGGGGAGTGGTGGGGCCCTCCGAAGGTTCCAAGGCGCGCGACGTGCTGGTCAAGCCCGATGACCTCGCCGCAGTGCTGGCCGCGATGAAGGGACAGGACGGTCCGGTGTCCGCCGACTCGCAGACCGCGGCGCTGAGCGATAACGCCAACGCGAACATCGCCCAGGGCGGTTACGCCGAGGACCTCGTGGCGGCGGACCTGGAGAACCGCACCCAGGCGATCGACTACCACGACGGCGCCGACGGCGGTTCCGGCGACGAGGACGGCTCAGAGGACGCCTGGTCGCTCACCGGCCGGTAGCGCAGACGGTAGCCTAAGAAGGTGAATAGCGCCGAAGCCAACGCCGGATCCGCCTCGCAGATCTGGAACCTGCCGAATGTCCTCACGATGCTGCGGATAGTGCTGGTGCCGTTCTTCGTCTGGTTCCTCCTCCTCGACGCGCCGGGGCTGCAGGCCCAGAACGGCGTCTGGCGCTGGGCGGCCGCCTTCGTTTTCGCGGTGGCCATCTACACGGACAAGCTCGACGGCGACATCGCCCGGTCCCGCGGCCTCGTCACCGATTTTGGCAAGATTGCCGACCCGATCGCCGACAAGCTCCTGATCGGTTCCGCGCTGGTCATGCTCTCCTTGCTCCAGGAACTGCCCTGGTGGGTCACCATCCTGATCCTGGTCCGGGAGTGGGGCATCACCGCCCTGCGTTTCTTCGTCATCCGCTACGGCGTTATCCCGGCCTCGCGCGGCGGCAAGCTCAAGACGGTGGTGCAGACGGCGGCCATCTTCCTCTACGTCCTTCCGTTGGCATCCCTCGCCCCGTGGCTGGGCGTTGTGGCGTTCATCGTGATGATGGCCGCCCTGGCCATCACCCTGTGGACCGGCGGCGAATACGTCATTGAGGCGCTCAAACTGCGGGCCGCCGGCATCAAGGCAGAGAAACAACGTTCAAGGGAGAACAAGCCATGAACCAGCCGGACCCCGTTCCTCACCCGAACCTGCACCCCAATCTGCATCCCAATCTGCACCGCCTGGCTGAGCAGGCCGTCACCGGCGCCCTCGGCCGCGGCCTGACCGCCGCCACCGCCGAATCCCTCACCGCCGGGATGGTCACCGCCGTGCTGGCCGACACGCCCGGCGCCTCCGGGATGCTGCAGGGCGGCGTGGTGTCCTATGCCAACAGGGTCAAGTCCGACGTCCTCGGCGTCCCCGCTGAGCTGCTCGACGCCGTCGGCTCCGTGGACGGCCAGGTAGCCGCAGCCATGGCCGACGGGGCGCGCCGCATCTGCGGCGCCGATATCGGCGTGTCCACTACCGGCGTGGCCGGTCCCGAACCGCACGACGGCAAAGCGGTGGGCACGGTCTTTGTCGGCATCGCCACGGCGGAAGGATCGACGTCGTACCCCTATTCCTTTGACGGCAGCCGCGCCGAGATCCGCGCACTTGCCTGCGGCGCCGCGCTGGAACGTCTGCTGGAGGCCCTATCTTCCGAAGGCTACCGGGCGTAAAGTTGCCGGGAACAAAAGTTGATTCCGAATAGTTGTTACATTGTGTCGCTTCCAAATGAGGGAGGCGCCTAGGATGAAAACATCAGCAGAGTCCGCCCCCACCGGCGGACTCGACAGTACGAGGAGCAAGGCGATACAGATGGTAAAGCAGCCCGTATCCGTAAACGGCGTTGTCCGCTGGAAGGATGTGGGCCTCGCCGATCAGGCCAAGAGCGAACAGAAGGAGCGCAAGATGGTTGTACTACGTCACGAAATCGGTGATGTCCTGCGCGATGTCCGCCAGCGCCAGGGCCGTACGCTCCGCGAAGTCTCGCACAGTGCCCGCGTTTCCCTGGGCTACCTGAGCGAAGTGGAACGCGGCCAGAAGGAAGCCTCCTCGGAGTTGCTCTCCTCGATCTGCTCGGCCCTCGATGTTCCGCTTTCGAGCATGCTCCGCGAAGTCAGCGACCGCGTCGCGGTCGCCGAGGGCGTCGCGGTTCCGGACACCGTTCCCCAGGAGTTCGCGCAGCGCTATGGCCGCGACCTCGACCGGGAACTGAACTCCGATCTCTCCGACGAGCTGGCCAAGGGCCTCCTTTCCGGGGCGCGCTAGCAGCCAGCTCACCTAAGACCTAAGACACAAAAGAGGACCTCCGGCCCAGGCCGGAGGTCCTTTGTCGTGTTTCGGTGACCAGGGTTCCCGGTGGGGGAGTCAGGCGGGCTCGTCCCGGGGGAAACCGTCGCGCTCGTAGGTGGCATTGAGCTTGGCCATGTACATGGCCAAAGCCTGCAGATCCTCGGCCGGCCATTCCGCCAGGCGTTCCCGGAACACCTCACGCCGTGCGTCCTGGACCTGGTGCATCCTTTCCTCGCCTTCGGACGTCAGCCGGATGGCCTGCGCCCGGCCGTCCAGCGGGTCAGCCTCCTTCGACACCAGCCCGAGGCCCTCGAGGAAGGCGATCTGCCGGCTCACCGATGGCTTGCCGACGCCGATGCAGGAGGCTAGGTCGGTCAGCCGGATGGGGCCCTGCTGGCGGATCACGCTGAGCAGGCCGTAGGCGGCGGGTTCCATGTCCGGGTGGACCTGGCGCGAGAGCTGGTGGGAAATCGACCGGCCCCGGCGCCAGAGCAGACTCAGCTGGTTCTCGACGGCGTCCAGGGCGGCGTCCGCGCCGGCGGTATCGGGAGCGGGATCGCCCGCGGACTCAGTTGGGTTGCTCATGGCAACCATTCTAGAGTCCCCGGCCGTGAGAGACTTTACTCGTGCGAATCAGTGACTTTTGGCGGCTTATGGACGACGAGTTCGGCGCGGGATACTCCCGCGTCCTGAGCAGTTCGCTGGTCCTGGCCGGGGTCGGAGGCCGCACCGCGGACCAGGCGCTCAGCGCCGGCGTTCCGCCGCGCCAGGTGTGGCTTGCCATGTGCGACGTCCAGGACGTTCCGCCGGAACGCCGCCTGGGCCGCGACGTCAAACCCCGTGACACCACCGGGCCCCGCTGACGCCTGCGTCGTCGCGCTGACGCCAGCCGAGCTCCGCTGACGCCTGACACGCCGTCCGCTTGTTCGAATATCTGTTCGGATAGCGATATGCTTTTGTTCAGACCGTTTTCCACATAAGTGGTTCTCCCGACAACTTTGTCGGAGGGTGCCAGTAGCGTCAGTGATGACAGACAAAGGCCTCCACGGCCACTCCACAGCGAGAAAGTATTAGAGGTGTGAATCATGGCCGCAGCCCCGGATCGCCAGAAGGCGCTCGACGCAGCGCTTGCCCAGATTGACAAGCAGTTCGGCAAAGGCTCGGTCATGCGCCTCGGCGATGAAGTCCGTGCGCCCATCGAAGTCATCCCGACCGGGTCCATCGCACTGGACGTCGCCCTGGGAATTGGCGGCCTGCCCCGCGGCCGCGTCGTGGAAATCTACGGTCCGGAATCATCCGGTAAGACCACGGTCGCGCTGCACGCGGTTGCCAATGCCCAGCGCCAGGGCGGCATTGCCGCCTTCATCGACGCCGAGCACGCCCTCGATCCGGAATACGCCGCCAAGCTGGGCGTCGACACCGACGCGCTCCTGGTCTCCCAGCCGGACACCGGCGAGCAGGCGCTGGAAATCATGGACATGCTTATCGGATCCGGCTCCCTTGACGTCATAGTCATCGACTCCGTGGCCGCCCTCGTTCCCCGCGCGGAAATCGAAGGCGACATGGGCGACAGCCACGTGGGCCTGCAGGCCCGCCTGATGAGCCAGGCCCTGCGTAAGATCACCGGCCGCCTGAGCCAGACGAAGACCACGGCCATCTTCATCAACCAGCTGCGTGAAAAGATCGGTGTCTTCTTCGGCTCCCCGGAAACCACCACCGGTGGTAAGGCGCTGAAGTTCTATGCCTCCATCCGCATCGACGTCCGCCGCATCCAGACCCTGAAAGAGGGCGCCGATTCCGTCGGCAACCGCACCAAGGCCAAAATCGTCAAGAACAAGATGGCCCCGCCCTTCAAGATCGCCGAGTTCGACATCATCTACGGCCAGGGCATTTCCCGTGAGGGCGGCATCATCGACATGGGTGTCGAGCACGGCCTGATCAAGAAGTCGGGCTCCTGGTTCACCTACGATGGCGACCAGCTGGGCCAGGGCATGGAGAACTCCCGCCGCTTCCTGCGCGACAACCCGGAGCTGGCGGCCGAACTCGAGCGCCTGATCAAGGAAAAGCTCGGCGTTGGCGTCAAGGCCCCGGCTGAGACCGAAGAATCTCCGAAGCTGAAGGCCGTTGACGGCTTCTAACAGCCGGCGGCGCAAAGGGGCAGGATTTCCATCACGGAATCCTGCCCCCGGCTTTGCCGGCCCGGATCAGCCGGCGGACCGCACCGATGGCGCGGATTCGCCGGCCGGGCAGGACCGGGACGCGGACCCCGCGGCGGTGGCGCGTGCCATCGTGCTGCGGCAGCTGACGACTTCGCCCAAGAGCCGGCTGCAGCTCTCGCGCAAGCTGGCCGAGCGCAACGTCCCTGAGGACGTCGCGGAGGCCGTGCTGGACCGCTTCGAGGAAGTGCGGCTGGTTGACGACGCCGAGTTCGCCGACATGTGGGTCCGCAGCAGGTCCCAGACGCGCAAGCTCGCCAAAGGGGCCTTGCGGCGCGAACTTGCGGACAAGGGCATCGACCCGGAGATCGCTGCCGGTGCACTGGACCAGCTCAGCGACGCCGACGAGGAAACGGCCGCCCGGGAGCTCGTGGAGCGCAAGCTGCGGGGATTCACCGGCGGCGAAGACCGGGCCGAACGCGACAAAGTTACGCGCCGCCTCGCGTCAATGCTGGCCCGCAAGGGATACCAGCCGTCGCTCGCCTTCCGGGTGGTGGGTGAGGTGCTCGATGCCGCCGCCGGCCAAGCGGGGGACGGGGATTAGGACCGCCGGGCCGGGGTCTGCGCTGGCCCAGCCGCTGCCCACTACCCTTACCCGTTACCCTTAACAGGTGAGTTTTACCATTCCCTCCCCAACGGCCGGCACGACTTCTCCGACAGCGCCACTGGCGGTGCAGCCGGCAGGGCCCCAGACATTCGGTGCGGACCCCGTTTCCGCACCGGAAAGTCCCGCCCCGGCCCAGCCCCGCACCTACCAGGTGCGCACTTTCGGCTGCCAGATGAACGTGCACGATTCCGAGCGGATGGCCGGCATGCTGGAAGCCGCAGGCTACGTCCCCTCCTCCGGCGAGCTGGCCGACGTCGTGGTCTTCAACACCTGCGCGGTCCGGGAAAACGCCGACAACAAGCTGTACGGCAACCTCGGCATCCTCGCCCCGGTCAAGGCAGCCAACCCGGGCATGCAGATCGCCGTCGGCGGCTGTCTCGCGCAAAAAGACCGCGAGACCATCCTCAAGAAGGCCCCGTGGGTGGATGCCGTGTTCGGCACCCACAATGTCGGTGCCCTGCCGGCGCTGCTGGACCGGGCCCGCCACAACAATGAGGCCCAGCTGGAGATCCTCGAATCGCTGGACGTCTTTCCGTCCACCCTCCCCACCAAGCGGGACTCCGTCTACTCGGGCTGGGTATCGATCTCGGTGGGCTGCAACAACACCTGCACCTTCTGCATCGTCCCGGCCCTGCGGGGCAAGGAAAAGGACCGCCGCCCCGGCGAGATCCTGGCCGAAATCCAGGCGCTCGTGGACGACGGTGCCATCGAGGTAACCCTGCTGGGCCAGAACGTGAACTCCTACGGCGTCGAATTCGGCGACCGGCAGGCCTTCTCCAAGCTCCTGCGCGCGTGCGGCGACATCCCGGGCCTGGAGCGGGTCCGGTTCACCAGCCCGCACCCGGCCGCCTTTACCGACGACGTCATCGACGCCATGGCCGAGACGCCCAACGTCATGCCGCAGCTGCACATGCCCCTGCAGTCCGGCTCGGACAAGGTCCTCAAGGACATGAAGCGGTCCTACCGCTCGACCAAGTTCCTCGGCATCCTGGACAAGGTCCGCGAGAAGATCCCGCACGCCGCCATCTCCACCGACATCATCGTCGGGTTCCCCGGCGAGACAGAGGAGGACTTCCAAGCCACCCTCGACGTCGTGGCGAAGTCCCGGTTCGCCACCGCCTTCACCTTCCAGTACTCCAAGCGGCCGGGCACGCCCGCCGCGGACCTGCCGGACCAGCTGCCCAAGGCCGTGGTCCAGGAACGCTTCGAACGCCTCACGGCCCTGCAGGACCGGATTGCCGCCGAGGAAAACGCCCGGCAGCTTGGCCGCCGCGTCGAGGTCATGGTGACGGCCCAGTCGGGCCGTAAGGCTGGGGAAACCCACCGCCTCTCCGGCCGGTCCCAGGACCAGCGGCTGGTGCACTTCTCCGTGCCCGCCGGAGCCGAAGTGCCCCGGCCCGGCGATCTGGTGACTGTCACCATCACAGAGGCGGCGGCGTTCCACCTCGTCTCCGACCCCGCCTCGGCCGAGGACTACAGCCTGCGCCGGTCCCGTGCCGGCGATGCCTGGGACCGGTCGCAGGCAGATTCCTGCGGCGCCCCGGCCAGCCCGGCGGGCACCTCCGGCGTGTCGCTGGGCATGCCCAGCCTCCCGGTCCGCGGCCGTTAGCGCCGTGCCCGGCCCTCAGGGCGCTCCCCGGAACGAAGCAGTCCAGAACCCAGCAGCCCGGGCCACAGCGGTCGAGGACACAGCCCGGGCCTTGGCGGTCGAGGCCACGGCGGTCGAGGACACGGCCCAGCAGGACGTTGCCCAAAATGCGGCGGCGCAGGGGGCACGGCCAGCCGCGCCGCCTGTGATCGCCGTCGTCGGGCCGACGGGATCCGGCAAATCAGACCTGGCAGTCTCCCTCGCCCTTGAGCTCGACGGTGAAGTCATCAACGCCGACTCGATGCAGTTCTACCGCGGCATGGATATCGGCACCGCCAAGATCACCGAGGCGGAGCGCCGCGGTGTGCCGCATCACCTGCTGGACATTCTGGACGTGACCGAGGAAGCGAGCGTCTCGGACTTCCAGCAGCAGGCCCGTGCGTTGATCGCCGACATCCACGGCCGGGGTAAGCGGGCCATCCTGGCCGGCGGCTCCGGACTCTACGTCCGCGCCGCCCTCGACGTCCTGGAATTCCCCGGCACGGATCCGGAGATCCGCGGCCGGCTTGAGGCGGAACTGGCTACCGCGGGCCCCGCGCCCCTGCGGCAACGGCTCGAGGCAGTGGACCCCGTCTCCGCGGGCAGGCTCGGCGATGAGCGCAGGATCATCCGCGCCCTGGAAGTCTTCGAGCTCACCGGGCGGCCATTCAGCTCCTTCATGCCGGCCCGCCAATACTTCCAGCCCGCCGTCCAGATCGGACTCGAGGTGGACCGGGAACTGCTCCGGCAGCGCCTGGCCGACCGGGTCCACGCGATGGTGGACCGCGGGCTCCTGGACGAAGTCCGTCGGCTGGACGCAGCAGGGCTCCGCAGCGGCCGGACCGCGCCGCGGGCCCTCGGCTACGCCCAGTTCCTCCGGGTGCTCGACGGTGCCTCCAGCGTGGAGCAGGCCGCGGACGAAACCATCATCGCCACCCGGCAGTTCGCGCGCCGCCAGCTGACCTGGTTCCGTGCGGATCCCCGGGTCACCTGGCTGGGCTGGCACGATCCTGACCTCGTGGCCGAGGCCGCCGGCCTCTGCCGGACGACGCCGGTTCTGCCTCCGGCGTAGCGCTTGGGTCACGGTGCCGGAGCGGTCGGGGCGGAACGGTAACCTTGGAGCATGGACGAATCCCAAGCCGTAGCCGCTGACCGTACTGCCGGCGATACCGCCCCGCTGAGCGGCCTGAAGTTTTCCAAAGGCCACGGAACGGGCAACGACTTTGTCCTGATCGCAGACCCCAACGGCGCGCTCGAGTTGAGCCCGGAGCACGTCGCGGCGCTCTGTGACCGGCACCGTGGCATCGGCGGCGACGGCCTGATCCGGGCCGTGCCTTCCCGGCTCCTGCCCGAGGGGCAGCAATTGCTGACCGCGCACCCCGATGCCGAGTGGTTCATGGACTACCGCAACGGCGACGGCTCGCTCTCTGAGATGTGCGGAAACGGAGTCCGCGTCTTTGTGCACTTCCTCATCGCCGAAGGCCTCGTGGACCTGCCGGCCGGCGAATCGCTCGTCATTGGAACCCGGGGCGGTGCCAAGACGATCGTCCGGACGGCTGCGGGCTACGCCGTGGACATGGGCCCCTGGGAATTCATTTTCCCGGGCGAGGCGACCGCGCGGGCCATGGACTCGCTGGTCAGCGCCGACGGGCTCGAAGTCGCACGGCCCGCCCTCTCCGTCAGCATGGGCAACCCGCACACTGTCGTGGCCCTGGCCGAAACAGCCGAACTGGAGGCCACGCAGCTGTTCACGGCCCCCCGGGTGGACCCGACGCCGCCGCACGGCACCAACGTCGAATTCGTTGTGCCCTCCGAACCACTGGTCCACGACGGCACCGGCACCATCACCATGCGGGTCCACGAGCGCGGAGTGGGGGAGACCCAGTCATGCGGCACGGGCGCCTGCGCCGCCGCCGTCGCGATTCGCCACTGGGCCGGCCAGGGCGCACCGGACGCGTGGAACGTCCACGTCCCCGGCGGCGTCGTCGGCGTGAAATTCTTCCTGGGCCCGGAGGGGCACGAACACGTCGAACTCAGCGGCCCGGCCGTGATCGTCGCTAGCGGGACGCTTTCCTGATTCGAAGGATCCGGAACGACTTCGACGTGCTCTCCCGGGTCACGCTGAAGCTGGCGTCGAGCTCCGCCGAGAGCCAGCGCTGCAGCGAGTCCGAGCCGAGGTTCTTCTGGACCACGAGCCAGGCCGATCCGCCCGGCGCCAGCCTGGGAATCCACAGGCGAAGGAGGGCATGAAGTTCATCCTTGCCGATCCTGATCGGCGGGTTGGACCAGATGGTGTCAAAGCGCAGGTCGGGGTCCACGGCGTCCGGCGTGCTGGCGGATACGTTGTGCAGCCCCAACAGCCCGGCGTTTTCATTGGTCAGGGTCACGCAGCGTTCGTTCACGTCCACCGCGTAGACCTGGGCGTGCGGTGCCCGCAGGGCCATGGTCAGGGCGATCGGTCCCCAGCCGCAGCCGATATCCAGCAGGTTGCCCTGCGGCGACGGCGCCGGGACGTCGGCCAGCAGCACGGCCGTTCCCTTGTCGATCCCGTCCGGGCTGAAGATCCCGGAGGACGTCTGCAGCCGGCGCGTCTCACCGGCAAGATCCACAGTGAGCGGCTTACGGGTAAAGGGCCCGGCCGGCTGGGCGCTGAAATAGTGTGCAGACTCCATAATGGGCCAGATTAGTTCGCGGCCAGTCCGTATGGGAAACCGGGTGGGAGCGCCGGCGTCTGCTACGCTACAAAACATGATCTTGATCTCCAAGTAGCCGGCACGGGTCCCGTCCCGTCCTTGTCAGGGACGCCGGGGGGCTCCGTAGCGACGCAGGTAAACGCCTTCCGCTGAGTGCGCCATTGCACGGGTGAGTTTTCTCACCCGCGGGCGCCCGCACCACTTGGAATCCAGCCATCTTCCCAGGCACCGTGTCTTGCTGGCACCGTTTTTCGGGCACCGTGCTCCCGGTCCCGCTCCCGGGCCCGGCGTGGCGGAGGCACCTACCTCAACGTGTTTGCACCGGCACCGCCCACACAGCCAGTGTCCCCGCAGCCAGGCGCCCTAGCCGCCTCTACGTTCACCCAGCCACCGCTCCGCACAGAACCAGCCCCGCCCCGGCGCCGTTGCCGCAGGCATTCCAGGAGGCCCGCATGACCCCCCGCCGTCAGCCCAGCGCGAATACCGCCCCACAGAGCAACAATCGGCACTATTCTGAAAGAGCCGAACCTTTAAAGGAGACCATGACCAGCCACCCCAACACCGGACCCGATTCAGCAGCCCAGGACATGAGCCCTGAAGAGATTCAAGCTGTAATCGACCGGATCCTTTCCAAGGACACCCCCGCCCCAGGCCGCGGCGGCGGCACCGGCCATGGCACCGCCGCCGGTGCTGGCACCAGCAGCCCGACGTCGGTGCTCGGCAAGGCGCAGGCCATCTCCCGCCTGGACGAGGTGTACACCAACTTCGACGGCGACCAGCAGGACCTTGAGGAACGGCACGCACTGCGCCGCAAGGCCGGCCTGTCCACCGAGCTCGAAGACGTCACCGAGGTCGAATACCGGCAGTTGCGCCTTGAGCGCGTCGTCCTGGCCGGCCTCTGGACTGAGGGCACCCTCGCGGACGCCGAGAACTCCCTGCGCGAACTTGCCGCCCTCGCTGAGACGGCCGGCTCCGAGGTCCTCGACGGGCTCGTCCAGCGGCGCGCCAAGCCCGACCCCGGGACTTTCCTCGGCTCCGGCAAGGCACAGGAACTGAAAGCCATCGTGATGTCCACCGGCGCCGACACCGTCGTCGTCGACGCCGAATTGGCCCCGTCCCAGCGGCGCGGGCTGGAGGACATCGTCAAGGTCAAGGTCATTGACCGTACAGCGCTGATCCTGGACATCTTCGCCCAGCACGCCAAGAGCCGTGAAGGCAAGGCCCAGGTGGAGCTCGCCCAGCTCGAATACCTGCTTCCGCGCCTGCGCGGCTGGGGTGAATCGATGTCCCGCCAGGCCGGTGGCCAGGTGGGCGGAGCCGGTGCCGGCATGGGCTCGCGTGGTCCGGGTGAGACCAAGATCGAACTGGACCGCCGCCGGATCCGCACCCGGATGGCCAAGCTGCGGCGCGAAATCGCCGCCATGAAGCCTGCCCGGGAAACGAAGCGCGCCAACCGCCGTCGTAATGCCGTGCCCTCTGTCGCGATCGCCGGGTACACCAACGCCGGGAAGTCCTCGCTGCTGAACCGGCTGACCGACGCGGGGGTGCTGGTGGAAAACGCCCTGTTCGCCACCCTGGACCCCACCGTCCGCAAGGCCGAAACCGCTGACGGGCTGGGATACACCCTGGCCGACACCGTGGGCTTTGTCCGTTCCCTGCCCACCCAGCTCGTGGAGGCATTCCGCTCTACGCTGGAAGAGGTCGCCGACTCTGACCTGATCCTGCATGTCGTGGACGTCTCGCACCCGGATCCGGAAGGCCAGATCGCGGCTGTCCGGACGGTCTTCAGCGAAGTCGACGCGCGCAAGGTTCCGGAAATCATTGTCCTGAACAAGGCCGACGCCGCTGACCCGTTCGTGGTCGAACGGCTCAAGCAGCGCGAGCCGCGCCACGTGGTGGTCTCGGCCCGCACCGGCGAAGGCATTCCGGAACTGCTCAAGGCCATCAGTGACGGCATTCCGCGGCCCAGCGTGAAGCTTGAACTGCTCATCCCGTACAACCGCGGGGATCTGATTAGCAAGCTCCACGAGAGCGACGCCGAGATCCTCAGCCTCGACCACGAGGAAACCGGGACCCGTGCCGTGGTGATGGTGCGTGAAGGACTCGCCGCCGAACTGGATCCCTTCATCAGCAATGACTGAGGCTGCGGTGACCAGGACCGACGCCGATCCAGCTGACGCCGAACCAGCCGACGCTGGGCCGGCCGACGCCGACACCGGCGCCGGTTCGGTTGCCGGCGCGGCCGGCGAGGAGTTTGTTGTTAAGCTGCTCGACCGTGCCGTGTCCGGCATGGGCGGGCAGAGCCGCGATGGCCAGCACGAAATGGCCCGGCAGGTGGCGCGCGCGATAGACAGCGGCGATCACCTGCTGGTCCAGGCCGGCACCGGCACCGGGAAGTCGCTGGCCTACCTGATTCCGCTGATCGCGCATTCGCTGACCAGCAACAAGCCCACGCTGGTCTCCACCGCCACCCTGGCGCTGCAAACGCAGATTGTGGGCCGTGACCTGCCCAGGCTGCTTAAGACCATCACCCCTGCCCTGGAGCGGCCCGTCAAGGTCGCCCTGGTCAAGGGCCGGTCCAACTACGTCTGCCGGCACAAACTCGAGGGCGGCTTCCCGTCCGAAGAACCTTCCGAGGGACAGCTGTTTTCCCTCGGCGAGGACACGTCCGTGCCGCACTTCGCCGCCGCACTTGGCGGGCCGTCCTCCCAGCTGGGCAAGGAAGTTGTCCGGCTGCGCGAATGGGCCGAGGAGACCGCCACGGGGGACCGCGACGAGCTCATGCCGGGCGTCACGGACCGGGCCTGGCGCCAGGTCTCGGTCACCTCCATGGAGTGCCTCGGCGCGCAGAAATGCCCGCTCGCGGCCGAATGCTTCAGCGAGCTGGCACGGCAGAACGCCGCCGATGCCGACGTCGTGGTCACCAACCACGCCATGCTCGCCGTCAGTGCCTTCGAAGGCCTGGCGGTCCTGCCGGAGTACGACGTCGTCGTGGTGGATGAAGCACACGAACTTCAGGACCGCGTCACGGGCGCGGTCTCGGGCCAGCTCTCCGTGGCGATGGTGCACGCCGCCGCGTCCGGGGCCCGGAAGCACACGGGCATCACCGTGGATGCGCTGAACAATGCCGCCGCCCACCTGGAGCTCGCCATCGACGGCGTCCCCAGCGGGCTGATGCCCAACGGCCTGAACAGCGAGCAGCTGGACTGCATCGACCAACTGCGCGACGCGTGCCGCGCCGCCCTGTCCGATTCCAAGGGGGACAGCTCCGTGTCGGCGGACGGCGGACGGCAGCTGGCCCGCTCGCGCCTCATGGTCATCCTGGAGCTCTGTGAACGCCTCCTGGCCGCGCGCGAAAACCGCGAAGTCGTGTGGTTCTCCCGCAACAGCAGCTTCGACCCGGCGCAGGGCTACTCCCAGCCGGACGAGAGCGCGCCGGCGTTGATCAATGTTGCCCCGCTGAGCGTCGCAGGGCGCTTGCGCGAGGGCCTGTTCGCGGACCACACCGTCATCCTGACCTCGGCCACACTGGCCATCGGCGCTGCCTTCGAACCCGCCGCCGGCGGCCTGGGCCTGGTTGGCAACGGCGCCCCGAGCTGGACCGGCGTCGACGTCGGCTCCCCGTTCGACTACCCGAAGCAGGGCATCCTCTACGTAGCCCGGCACCTGCCCAAACCCGGCCGCGGAACGTCCCCCGAGGCCCTGGACGAACTCGAGAAGCTGATCCGCGCCTCCGGCGGAGGCGCCCTGTGCCTGTTCTCCTCGCGGCGCGCCGCAGAGGAAGCAGCCGAGGCCATGCGGCCCCGGCTGGGCCTCAGCATCCTGTGCCAGGGGGAGTCGACCATGACGGCGCTCGTGCGGCAGTTTGCCGACGAACCTGACACGTGTTTGTTCGGCACCATGTCCCTCTGGCAGGGCGTCGACGTCCCTGGCGTGTCCTGCCGGCTGGTGGTCATCGACCGGATTCCCTTCCCGCGGCCGGACGACCCGCTGATGACGGCACGTTCGCGGGCCGTGGCCCAGTCCGGCGGCAATGGCTTCATGGCCGTCTCGGCCACGCATGCCGCCATCCGCCTCGCGCAGGGCGCCGGACGGCTGATCCGCTCGACCTCGGATAAGGGCGTGGTGGCAGTGCTGGATTCGCGGCTCTCCACGGAGCGTTACGGCGGCTTCCTGCGCGCCGCGCTGCCGCCGTTCTGGCCCACCACCGATTCATCGATAGCCATGGCAGCCCTGAAGCGCCTGGCGAAAGACTCCGCGAAAGCTTAAGTCCCAAACCGGGGCCGTCACCCTGCGCCGGAAATCGGCCGCGGGGTGGCCGCTCCGAACTGGCGGCATGGCCCGGGATGGCTAAGGGGAGCGCAGTTTAGAGTGAGCGCAGTTTAGAGGGAGCGCAGTACCGATACGACCTTGCCCATGATGACGGCGTGGTCGCCCAGGATGGGCTCGTACTGGGTGTTTTGCGGCAACAGCCACGTGTGGCCGTCCCGCTGGCGGAAGGTCTTGACCGTGGCTTCGTCGTCCAGCAGGGCGG
Organism: Arthrobacter sp. 05T410; assembly: GCF_056396505.1. Lineage (NCBI taxonomy): Bacteria > Bacillati > Actinomycetota > Actinomycetes > Micrococcales > Micrococcaceae > Arthrobacter > Arthrobacter sp. 05T410. The sequence goes on from NZ_JBFTLP010000002.1 coordinate 426,845, forward strand.
CGACGATATCGCCGTTCACGGCATCACCCTGGCGGCGGACAACCACCCAGTCGCCGTCGCAGATGGCGGCGTCGATCATCGAGTCGCCGGCCACCTTGAGCATGAAGAGTTCGCCATGGCCCACGAGTTGGCGGGGCAGCGGCATGACGTCCTCCACCACCTGGTCCGCGAGGATCGGCCCGCCGGCGGCGATGCGTCCGACGAACGGCACCATTGCCGTGTCAGTGGCGCTGGCGAGCTCGGTTACCGACAGGCCGCCGACGGCCCGCAAGGGGCTGGACTTCTCGATACCAGATATCGGTGTGGCCCCCTCGTCCAGGGTCAGCGGCATGAGTACTTCCATGGCCCGGGGCCGCTTCGGATCGCGCCGCAGGTAGCCGAGCTTTTCCAGTTGGGAGAGCTGGTGGGTCACGCTCGACAGGCTGGCGAGACCGACGGTGTCGCCGATTTCGCGCATGGACGGCGGGTAGCCCTTGTCCGTGACGGACCGCTGGATGGTCTCCAGGATTTTCTTTTGCCGGACGGTGAGGCTCTTGGGGGCCCGGGCGGGCTGCGGGCTCCGTGGGGTGGCCCTGCCGCCGGTGGCTTGTGCTGCCATGTTCGCCAACGCCTTTCCGTTCCGCCCGGCTGCCGTGGCTGCTGTCACCGGGAACTTCCGGCCTGAAATGTCAGACCCTGCTGATCAACTACGAATGAATTCCCACTGTTAGTTCGAAAGTGGGAGTTCGAAAGTGGTTGTCCTGTCCCTCAAAAATAGGCCAGCCGCAGACCTTTTTCAAACATTTGTTCTAGCGAGTCTCGACATCGTTCGTTAGTAAGTGCTAAAACAGAACCAGCAAGATTCGAATATGTGTTCGATTCCGACGATCTGGGTTCGCAGGCAATGTTCGGTTCTATGTTCGAAGGTTCGGCCGGTTGGCGGCGAGTACGTGAGTACGCCGGGCGGCAACTTATGGTCCAGGAGGGCTCAGTTCATGTCAGTTTCAAGCGCGTTTGACGGCACTAACATTCAGGGCGTCACGACCCGCCACCGTGGTGTTGGTCCGGGTGGCGCAGCGGATAGCCGCAGCATCGGACGCGGCAGCCTCGCCCAAAGCGGTTCCAGTCACGGCAACGTGTACCCGCTCAACGCCAGGCGCCGCGGCTCCGCGCAGTCGCGGGCGCAGCAAGGAGCCGCCGCCGCGGTTTCCGGCGGCCGGACCAAGCAGCCGCCGCTTCGGCTCACCCGGCGCGGACGCTTCGTCTTTTTCGGCGTCCCCCTGATTCTGCTGGCGGCGTTCATCCTGTCCTTCAGCGGATTCCTCAACGCTCCCGCGAAAGCGGCAGATTCCGCAGACCAGCTCTCGGTGACGCCGACCGTATCCGTCACAGTCCAACCGGGGGAGTCCCTCTGGGCCATTGCCGGGTCGGTGGCCCCGGAGCGCGATCCCCGCGATGTTGTGGCCGATATCGTGCAGTTGAACAATCTGGACGCCGCGCGTGTGATGCCGGGCCAGCAACTGTTTGTTCCGTCCAAGTAGCCACCCCCGGGTGCCGTCGCGGGCGTCACAGTTTCAGCGCCCGTCCCGCTACCACTTAAACTGGTCACGTGACTGACCAGCTTGAGCGCCTCAACCGACTGCCCCTCCGAACCAATCTGCGTGGCCTGCGTCCGTATGGCGCGCCGCAGCTGGACGTCCCCATCCTGCTCAACGTCAACGAGAACACCCATGGGGTCCCGGCCGATGTCCGCGCCGCGATTACCGAAGCCGTGAGCGCCGCCGCTGCCGGGCTGAACCGCTATCCGGACCGCGAATTCACCGAATTGCGCGAAGCCCTCGCCGAATACCTTGGCCATGGGCTGGACGCGGAGAACATCTGGGCCGCGAATGGTTCCAACGAAGTCCTTCAGCAAATCCTCCAGGCCTTCGGAGGCCCTGGCCGGACGGCCCTCGGGTTCCCTCCCACGTATTCGATGTACCCGCTGCTGGCCTCCGGCACGGATACGGAGTACGTCGTCGGGGTCCGCGCGTCCGACTATGGGCTCAGCGCGGAATCGGCGGCACAGCAAGTCCGCGAGCTTCAGCCCAACATTGTCTTCCTCTGTTCCCCGAACAACCCGACCGGCACGGGGCTGGGCCTTGATGTGGTCGAGGCTGTTTATGAGGCCGGCGAGGCCAGCCAGACCATCGTGATCGTTGACGAGGCCTATCACGAGTTCGCCCACGACGGCACGCCCAGTGCCCTCACCCTGCTGCCTGGCCGGGAGCGGCTCATCGTCTCGCGCACCATGAGCAAGGCCTTCGCCCTCGCGGGTGCGCGGCTCGGCTACATGGCCGCGGCCCCGGAGGTCGCGGATGCCCTGCGCCTGGTGCGTCTCCCGTACCACCTCTCCGCCATCACCCAGGCTGCGGCCCTGGCTGCCCTGCGCCACCGGGAGGCGCTCATGGCGGACGTCGAGGACATCAAGCGCCAGCGCGACCGGATCGTGTCGGAACTGACGCGGTTGGGCTTGACCCCGGCCGCGTCTGATTCCAACTACGTGTTCTTCGGCGGCCTCGAGAACCCCCATGAGGTTTGGCAGCGCATGCTGGACGCCGGTGTCCTCATCCGCGACGTCGGTATTCCGGGGCACCTGCGCGTCACCGCCGGCACTGAGACAGAAACCACAGCCTTCCTGGAGGCACTTGAACTCATCCTGGCCGGCTCCGCAAAGCCGCAGGCCTAGACTTGGTGGGGAGCCCAATCGTCCCCGCCAGATTGCCCAACACCCTGCCTTCTTCCAAAGGACACATCTACATGAGCACCACCGGATCCACCGCCGCCGAGGGCCGGACCGCACGCATGGAACGGACCACCAGCGAGTCCTCGGTCCTGGTCGAGATCAACCTGGACGGCACCGGCGTTTCAGACATCAGCACGTCGGTCCCGTTCTACGACCACATGCTGACGGCCCTCAGCAAGCACTCCTTGATCGACATGACCGTCAAGGCCACCGGCGACACCCACATCGATGTCCACCACACTGTCGAGGACGTGGCCATCACTTTCGGCGAGGTTCTGCGGACCGCTCTGGGCAACAAAGCCGGGATCCGCCGCTTTGGCGAGGCGACCGTTCCCCTCGATGAGGCCCTCGCGCAAGCTGTCGTGGACGTCTCCGGCCGTCCCTACCTGGTCCACGCCGGCGAGCCGGCAGGCCAGGAATACCACCTGATCGGCGGCCACTTTACGGGCTCCCTGACCCGCCACGTCTTCGAGGCGATCACCCTTCACGCCGGGATCTGCCTGCACATGAACGTCACTGCCGGGCGTGACCCCCACCACATCGTCGAGGCCCAGTTCAAGGCCTTTGCCCGTGCCCTGCGCGCAGCCGTCGAGCCGGATCCCCGCGTCGAGGGCATCCCGTCGACAAAGGGTGCTTTGTGACCGGCCCGGTGCTCCGCGACGGGGCCATCATCGACCCCGCCGCCGCGGCCAAGCCGGTCTCCCCGCAGGGAAAGCCCACAGTTACGGTGCTGGACTACGGCTCCGGGAATGTCCGGTCCGCCGTCCGCGCGCTGGAGCGGGCCGGCGCCGAAGTCATCCTCAGCTCCAAGCCTGAGGATGTCCTCAATGCCGACGGCCTCGTCGTCCCCGGTGTCGGCGCCTTCGAAACCGTCATGCGCGAACTCAAGGCCGTTGACGCCATCCGCATGATCGGCCGCCGTGTCGCCGGAGGCCGCCCCGTGCTGGCCATCTGCGTCGGGCTCCAAGTGCTGTTCGAGGCCGGCGTCGAACACGGCACCGAAGCCGAGGGCATGGGGGAGTGGCCCGGCAAGGTGGAACTGTTGCCTGCCGACGTCGTGCCCCACATGGGCTGGAACACCGTCGCCGTCCCCGAAGGGTCCAGGCTCTTCGCCGGGGTTGAGGACGAGCGCTTCTACTTCGTGCACTCCTACGGTGTCCAGAAGTGGGACTTCGACGTCATCCAGCCGCGGATGGCTGCGCCGCTGGTGACCTGGTCCGACCACGGTGCCCCGTTCATCGCGGCCGTGGAAAACGGCCCGCTGTGTGCCACCCAGTTCCACCCGGAGAAGTCCGGCGACGCCGGCGCCCGGCTGCTGCGCAACTGGGTCCAAAGCCTGCGCCCCGCAGCCCCGGACCGTACCGCAGCCCCGGAAGGGACCGCCTAGATGTGGTCCCTGGTGCTCATGGGCGTGGCCGGCCTGCTGGTTGGCGGCGGGATCTCCTTCCGCCAGCAGAAAAGTCCGCTCTGGGTGCAGATCGTTTTCTACATCCTCGCCGGCATGTCACTGCTGGCCGCCTACCTCCTGACCCTGCCGGCGTCCTGACCGCCCCTCCCACCCCCATCCCCAAGCTGAGGACTCCACGATGACCACCGAAACCCCGCTGCCCGTACTCGAGCTCCTGCCCGCCGTCGACGTCGTCAACGGACAGGCCGTCCGGCTCGTACAGGGCGAAGCCGGCAGCGAGACGAGCTACGGCACCCCGCTGGAGGCCGCCCTCAACTGGCAGCAGCAGGGGGCTGAGTGGGTGCATCTGGTCGACCTGGACGCCGCGTTCGGGCGCGGCTCCAACGCCGAGCTCCTGCGCGAGGTCGTCGGCCGGCTCGATATCAAGGTGGAGCTCTCCGGCGGCCTTCGCGACGACGAATCCCTTGAGAAGGCCCTCGACCTCGGCGTCGCACGCGTCAACCTGGGCACGGCGGCACTGGAAAACCCGGAATGGACGGCCCGGGTGATCGAGCGCTTCGGCGACAAGATTGCCGTCGGCCTGGATGTCCGCGGCACCACCCTCGCCGGCCGGGGCTGGACCAAGGAAGGCGGGGACCTCTGGGACGTGCTCGGCCGCCTCGAGGACGCCGGCTGCGCCCGGTACGTCGTGACCGATGTGACCAAGGACGGCACGCTCCAGGGCCCCAACGTCGAACTCCTGCGCCAGATGGTCGAGAAAACGGGCAAGCCGGTGGTCGCCTCCGGCGGCATTTCCAGCCTCGAGGATCTCAAGGTCCTGCGCTCCCTGGTGCCGCTCGGCGTCGAAGGCGCCATCGTCGGCAAGGCCCTCTACAATGGCAACTTCACCCTGCCCGAGGCCCTCGACGTCGCCGGCCGCCGCTAGCGGCGAAGGCGCCCATGACGCACTCCCACGACACCCACGACCCCAATAACCCCCACGAGACAGTGCAGGCAGGGACCGGGGCCGGTCCCATCCGGCATCTGCCCGGGCATATCGCGGCGGCCCTTGCCGGCGCCGGCGGGGCCACGGACTCCGCCGGCCAACCCTGGGCTGGGCGCAGCCTGTCCGGCAATGACGCCAAGATCCATAATTTCGACGACGACGACGGCACCGCCGACGCCGGCTATCTGGCGGCTTTGTCCGACCTCGCCGCGGGCACTGGCGACGAGGCGGCCGTGGTGGCCGCGCTGGCCACCGCCCGGGTGTTCGTGCCAATTCTCGCCCAGCTCGCCGAAGAGGGCGAGGCCGCGGCCGGGCCCAACGGGGATCCGCTGCACTCGGACAAGCAGGCCGACATGGCCCTGGTGACGCTCAAGGCGCCGGACGGGCGGACGGCCATGCCGGTGTTCACCTCGGCGGCGTCACTGACGGCGTGGCACCCGGAGGCCAGGCCGGTCGCCGTGTACGCGGCCCGGGCCGCCTTGTCAGCGGTCGCGGAAGGCGCGGAGCTGCTCGTGCTCGATCCCGGCTCGGAAGTGACGTTCGTGGTCCGCCGGCCGGCAGTCTGGGCCCTCGCCCAGCAGCAGCCATGGACGCCGTCATACGCCGATCCCGATCTCGCGGGGGCACTCGGGGAAAGCGCGGTTGGCTTTCCGGCGGTCCGCCGTGTTGAAATTCATCTGGGGGGTGGAGTTGCCTCGGCCACGGCCGATGGCAGGCGGCTCCCCGGTGGGGGAGCCGGCCCGGAACTCCGTGTGGTCCTCTACCTTGAAGACGGTCTCGACGCCGCCGGCGTGCAGTCGATCGTCGCCGGCCTCAATAACGCCTGGGCCCGGAATGAAATCTTTGCCGAGCGGGTTGATTCGATCGAGGTCAAGCTGCAGCGCGCAGCACCATAGCTGACGGCCCAACGGGGGGACCTCCCGGTGCTGCCGTGGGCAGTACCAGAAGGATATAGTCCGTGAATTTCGCGCTTTACCGTCAGCTGCTGGCGATCCGGCCCATCAGGCGCCTCCTGTTGGTCGGCATGATCGCCCGCATACCGCACTCGGCGGCCGGCGTCCTGCTGACCCTGCACATCGTCCTGACCCTCGGCCAGGGCTACGCCGCCGCCGGAGCGGCCGCCGCCGTGATGACGATCGGTATCGCCGTCGGCGCGCCCTGGCGCGGACGCCGGGTCGACACCGTGGGGCTGCGAAAGGCGCTGATTCCGTCTGTGGTCTCCGAGGCCGTGATCTGGTCGATCGTGCCGCACGTGTCCTACGAGGCCCTGTTGCCCCTGGTCTTCATCGGGGGCCTGCTGACCCTGCCCATCTTCAGCGTGGTGCGGCAGTCGCTGGGCGTTCTGGCCCCCGGGGAACAGCGCCGGACTGCCTTTGCGCTCGACGCCATCGCCACCGAGCTGGTCTTCATGATCGGCCCGGCCGTCGGAGCCGTCGTCGCCACCAGCGGCCAGTCCGTCCTGGGCCTGACAGTCGTGGGAGTGGCCACATCCGTCTCCGGGCTCTTCCTCATGTGGTTCAACCCGCCCACCCGGAGTGCTTCCCCGGACGCCGGGCTTGAGGCGCAGGAGCTGGAGTGCGCGGAAGCCGCAGTGGTCGCCGCCGCGCCGGCCCACCTGCAGGAGGCAGCAGCCGAACTGGCACCCCTGGCGGCCGCCGCCGAGGAGCGCCGCCGGCGGGGATCCGGCCTGCGCCACAGGGTCATCCACAACTTCAGCTGGTTCACCGCCGCCGTAGCCGCCGTGTTTGCCGTCGGCGCCGGTGCCGGCATGGTCCTCAGCGGCACCGACGTCGGCATCGTCGCGGCGCTCCAGACCGGCGGCCACCAGGCCGAAATCGGCATCGTGTTCCTCTTCTGGTGCGCGGCCTCGGTGGTGGGCGGCGTCCTCTACGGTGCCATGCACCGGGCCGTTTCCCCGATCCTCCTGTTGCTGGGGATGTCAGCGCTGACGGTCCCGATGGCCTTCGCGACCGACGTCTGGACGCTCAGCCTGCTCGCGTTGCTGCCGGGTCTGCTGTGCGCGCCGGTGTTGTCCGCGGCCTCGGAAAAGGTGGCCGAACTGGTGGATGAAAGCCGGCGTGGCGAGGCGATGGGCTGGTACGGGTCATCGCTCACCGGCGGAGTGGCCCTGGGCGCGCCGCTTGCCGGGCTGTTCATTGACCTCATCGGCCCGTCGGCCGGCTTCGTCTCAGTGGGGTTGGCGGGCGTGGCCCTCTGCCTGGTGGGACTGGCCCTGCAACAGGTCCGGCGCAGCCGCCTGGCCCGCGTCTGAACGCGGGCCTGCCGCCATTGCGCCACTCCGGGCACGCGCCCGGGCTTTGTGAACGGCAAATCCTGCGGACGGAAAATAACGACGCCGGCGGGCGGACCTGGGTGGTCCGCACGCCGGCGTTGTCCTGGCTGACGGGTGCTTAGTTGACGGGGCCGGTGTACTTCTCGCCCGGGCCCTTGCCCGGAGCGTCCGGGATGATCGATTCTTCGCGGAAGGCCAGCTGAAGCGAACGGAGTCCGTCGCGCAACGGTCCAGCGTGCTGTGAGCCGATTTCGGGCGCCGCCGCGGTCACCAGACCGGCGAGGGCGGTGATCAGCTTGCGGGCCTCGTCCAGGTCCTTGAGGTCCTGGGCATTTTCCTCGGCGGCGAGGCCGAGCTTTACCGCGGCGGCGCTCATCAGGTGCACGGCGGCCGTGGTGATGACCTCGATCGAGGGGACTTCCGAGATGTCGCGGATCTGCTGCGAGACGTCCGTCTGGGCTGCCGCGGGCTCGAAGACGTGGGAATTACTATCTGAAGTGCTCATGCTGGTAAGCTTGTCACAGACCGACTAAATGTCGTTATTCTCAAGCTTTTATAGAATGCAGTGTTCTGACTGGCAGTGCTTGTCACTGAAGTTGGCGCCCGGCGACGCATACGTGCGTTGAACGGGTGTCTTTCTGTAGAGTTGGCTTTAGTTTGCAAGCGGAGTTCTCTCCCACCCGCGTCAGCCGCGAAACTTCCTTCGGGAAGCCCCTCCTGTCAAGGAGTCAAGGTTGCCGGGTACCTGGTCGGGCACTACCTCGGACTCCGGTCCGCAGGAAGTGCATGTTGCCCCATTGAGGGCGGCAGTTCCGATCTCGAGGCCTTCGATTGCTCCGGCAATTGGGGGCCTTCTCTTTTTGCCGGTGGAATACCCCTCACGAACACAGGAGCTTTAACATTAGCGAGCCAAGAATCAATGAGCGTATCCGCGTCCCCGAGGTGCGGCTGGTCGGCCCTGCAGGCGAACAAGTAGGAATTGTCCGTATTGAGGATGCCCTGCGTTTGGCTGCCGAGTCCGATCTTGATCTCGTTGAAGTTGCACCGCAGGCGAAGCCTCCGGTGTGCAAGCTGATGGACTTCGGCAAGTACAAGTACGAAGCCGCTGTCAAGGCACGCGAGGCCCGGAAGAACCAGACCAACACGGTCCTGAAGGAAATCCGTTTCCGCCTGAAGATCGACACCCACGACTACGAAACGAAGCGCGGACACGCGCTCCGCTTCCTCGGTGCCGGCGACAAGGTCAAGGCCATGATCCAGTTCCGCGGCCGCGAGCAGCAGCGCCCCGAGATGGGCATCCGCCTGCTCCAGCGCTTCGCCGACGACGTCTCCGAAGTTGGTGTGGTGGAGTCCAGCCCGCGCATCGATGGCCGCAACATGGTCATGGTGGTTGGCCCGCTGAAGAACAAGGCCGAAGCCAAGGCGGAGGCCCGCCGCGCAACGCAGCGCGCAGAAGCCAAGGCTGAGAACGAAGCCAAGGCTTCGGGACGCGTCGATGTCTCCGGTGGCAACGCCCCGCTGACCCAGACGCTGTCGGACCTCCTGCCGGAAGGCTACGTCGTATCGCCGGAGGCACCCGCAGCGGAGGCACCCGTCGAAGAAGCCAAGGTTGAAGAGACCAAGGTCGAAGAGACCAAGGTTGAAGAAGCCAAGGTTGAAGCGGCTCCGGTCGAAGAGACCAAGGCCGACGAGTCCCCCGCCCAGGACGTGCCGGCGGAAGCCGCACCGAAGGCAGCCGAGGAGCCGGCAGCAGCGAAGGCTTCGGCGGCTCCGAAGGCGGCCGAGAAGCCGGCAGCAGCGAAGGCTTCGGCGGCTCCGAAGGCCGCCGAGAAGCCGGCAGCAGCCAAGGCTCCTGCGACTCCGAAGGCCGCTCCGGCCCCGGCAGCAGCGAAGGCTCCCGAGGAAAAGGCAGCCGCTCCGGCAGCAGCACCGAAGCCGGTTGCTGCTCCGAAGCCGGTACCCAGGCCCGCAGCGCCGAAGCCCGCCGCACGGCCGGCCGCCCCCCGGGCAGCCGCCAAGCCTGGCACCAAGAAGACCAACTAGTTCACGGCTGGCGGACAGCAATGTCCGGCAGCAGGCAACCAGCACGCCGCCCGCAGGGGTGGCTGCACGAAAGAGCTGCAGACTTTTCTGCGGATACGTAAGGAGATCGGTTCCCATGCCGAAGATGAAGACCCACAGCGGTGCTAAGAAGCGCTTCAAGCTGACCGGTACCGGCAAGCTGCGCCGCCAGCAGGCCAACCGCCGCCACTACCTCGAGCACAAGTCCTCCCGGCTGACCCGTCGCCTTGCCGGCGACAAGATCGTCTTCAAGGGCGACGCCAAGGTCATCCGGAAGATGCTCGGCATCTAAGTTCCAAGTTCTCTGACTGTTCGCCGCCTGGCAGCAGTCAACTACCAAAAAGGCTTCTCAGGCCAGCCGGACCGTTCCGGCAGTAGACGCTTGGGATCAGAAATTTTCTAAGGAGTACGCACGTGGCACGTGTGAAGAGGGCGGTTAACGCCCACAAGAAGCGCCGGGTTATCCTCGAACGCGCAAAGGGTTACCGCGGACAGCGTTCACGCCTGTACCGCAAGGCAAAAGAGCAGCTGCTGCACTCGTTTGTGTACAGCTATGGTGACCGTAAGAAGAAGAAGGGCGACTTCCGCCGTCTTTGGATCCAGCGCATCAACGCTGCATCCCGCGCCAACGGCCTGACCTACAACCGCCTGATCCAGGGCCTGAAGGCCGCTGAGGTTGAGGTTGACCGCCGTATGCTGGCCGAGCTGGCCGTTTCCGACGCCAACGCCTTCGCCGCGCTGGTCAAGGTCGCCAAGGACTCGCTGCCTGCCGACACGTCCGCTCCGGCCGTCCAGGCTGAGGCTGCTCCGGCTCCCAAGGCTGCCAAGAAGGCTCCCGCGAAGAAGCCTGCTGCCAAGAAGGCCGCCGACGAGGCTGCAAAGTAGTTCCTCCCGCAGTTGAAAGACTGTCTCGTTCAAGAGCCGGCTGGAATAGCCACTAAGGTTCTTATATGAACGAAACCGGGCGCCCGCAAGACTTTCCACTCTCCAACCCCCGAGCTGATCGGATGAGGAAGGTGGCACAGCTTGCCGGGCGCCCGGCCCGTTTAAAGCGTCGCGAGTTCCTGGCCGAAGGCCCGCAGGCGGTCCGTGAGGCCTTGGTCCTGCACCGGAAGAGGATCGCTGCGGGGGAGCCCGGCATCGTCTATGAGGTGTACGCCACCGAGGCCTGCCTGGATCGCCACCCGGAGCTGGAGCAGCTGGCCGAGGGAACCCACGCGCACCTCGCAACCGACGAAGTGATCGCTGCGATGGCGGACACCGTCACCCCACAGGGCATCATTGCCGTCTGCGGCTTCCTGGACGTCAGCCTTGAGCACGTGCTCGACACCGGCCCGCGGCTGATTGCCGTCCTGTGCCAGGTCCGGGACCCCGGCAACGCCGGCACCGTGTTGCGGGCGGCCGACGCCGCCGGCGCCGACGCCGTCATCCTGACCGGCTCGAGCGTGGACATCTACAACCCCAAGGCCGTGCGGTCGACGGCGGGTTCCCTGTTCCATCTGCCCGTTGTCCTCGGCGCGGAGGTCGAGGAAGTCGTGGCCCGCTGCCGGGAGCGTGGCGTCGGCGTGCTGGCCGCGGACGGCAAGGGACAACTGGACCTGGACCGTCTCCAGGACGAGAACGCGGCCCGCCGCCTGGGGGCATCCGCCGCCGAATCGGAGTACGCGTTGGAACAGCCGACCGCCTGGCTCTTCGGCAACGAGGCCCAAGGCCTGTCCGAGGACGAGATCGCGCTGGCCGACCACCGGGTGGCCGTGCCGGTGTACGGGGAAGCGGAAAGCCTGAACCTCGGCACCGCAGCCACTGTCTGCCTGTACGCCAGCGCCCGCTCCCAGCAAACCCCCTAGCCGCTCAGCAGGAAACCAGCGGGTCCGGCAGGAATTCCTGTCCGAAAAACGCAGGCCAAACGAAAGGCGGGGCCCACCGAATGGTGAGCCCCGCCGTCGTAGTGTCACTGCCGCCCCCACACAAAGTGTGCGGCCAGTGCCTTGAAGAATTAGGTGGTGGTCTTGTTGCGCCCTGTGATGGCGCCGTAGATGAACGCGGCCGCGAGGCCACCGACGATGGCCAGGAGCCAGGAACCGAGATTCCAGAATTCCATCTTGCCGCCGCCGAACAGCAGGTCCCCGATCCAGCCGCCAACAATCGCGCCGACGACGCCGAGCACGAGGCTGGTAACCCAGCCGCCACCGACCCTGCCGGGCAAGAGTGCCTTGACGATTGCACCCACTATGAGTCCGAGAATGATCCAGCCAAGAAAGCCCATGTCTCCTCCTACATATTTTTCGGCATCCAAATTGTGAATACCGAATATGGCTTCAAGCTAACATAGGGCGGATTGCTTGTCAGCAGGGGACTACCCAATCGTTACGTGGCAGCGTTGGTCCCCGCCGCGGTTCGGCGCCGGCCGGAAACCGGTACGGTATTCCTTGTGGGCGCTGGGTTCTTCCGGTGTTCGCATACACCCCGGAAGAACCCCATAAGGAGAAGCTCACGTGGCTGCAAATGGCGGTACCAAGGCGATTCTCGCGGCGCTGGCCGCAAACCTGACCATCGCCGTTTTGAAGTTCGTCGCCTACTTTCTGACGCTGTCCTCGTCCATGCTGGCCGAGGCGATTCACTCCCTCGCAGACTCCGGCAACCAGCTGCTGCTCCTGCTCGGCGGCAAACGCGCAAAGCGGGAAGCCAGCCCCGAGCACCCCTTCGGCTACGGCCGCGAGCGTTACATCTACGCCTTCATCGTTTCGATTGTGCTTTTCAGCGTCGGCGGCCTGTTCGCACTGTACGAGGCCTGGGGAAAAATCCAGCACCCGCACGCCATCGAAGGTGACTTCTGGTGGGTGCCGCTGGCCGTCCTGATCGGCGCGATCATTGCCGAGTCGTTCTCGTTCCGGACAGCGATCATCGAATCCAACCCCCTGCGTGGGAAGCAGAGCTGGGTTAAGTTCATCCGCAACGCCAAGCAGCCGGAACTCCCGGTGATCCTGCTCGAGGACTTCGGCGCCCTCGTGGGCCTGGTGTTCGCGCTCTTCGGCGTGGGCCTGACGCTCCTGACCGGGAACGGCATCTGGGACGCCCTCGGTACCGCGATGATCGGTCTGCTGCTCGTGGCGATCGCCGTGGTGCTGGCCATGGAAACCAAGTCCCTGCTGCTGGGCGAGTCGGCCACCCGCGATGACGTCGCCAAGATCCGCAGCGCGATCGAGGCCGGCGGCACCAGCATCATTCACCTCAAGACCATGCACCTTGGCCCCGAGGAGCTGCTGGTGGCGGCCAAGATCAGCATCGGCCGCTCGGACTCGGGCCAGGACATTGCGAAGGCGATTGATGACGCGGAGGTCCGGGTTCGGGAAGCCGTCCCGATTGCCCGGGTCATCTATCTGGAACCGGATGTGCAGCGCGTCAGCGCCCCCTGAGCCGCCCAGCCCACAGGGAGAACGGAAGCCCATAGGGAGAACGGCAGCCGCCAGATGGAACGGCAGCCCCTCAACAGAACAGCAGTCCTGCCCAGTGCATCACTGGACAGGACTGCTGTTCTTTTTGGAGCATCTGCACCCTGCTGCCTCGGCCTCTTCCTCTGCCGTTGGCGGGGTACCGCGGCCGAGGCTGTTCGGCCGCGGCTGTTCTGGCGGGTGGCGGGTGGCGGGGTGGCTAGGAGGCCAGCGGCCGCCGGCGTTCCACGGCGCCGCTGAAGGCGGCGACCCCGAGACCCAGCACGGCCAGGAGGGCGCCCACGAGCGCGGGGGCGACGTAGCCCCAGCCCCAGGCGATCACCAGGCCGCCCAGGAAGGCACCGAGGGCGTTGGCGACGTTGAGCGCAGCATGGTTCAGCGAGGAGGCCAGCGACGGTGCATCAGGGGACGCATCGAGCAGCCTGGTCTGCAGGGCGGGAACGAGCATGGACCCGGCGGCGCCAACGACGAACACCATGACCAGCGCGGACCAGGCCCAGTGGACGCCCACGGCATAAACCACGAGTGCCACCGCCGTGCCGGGCAGGACCCAGTAAATCGTGCCCATGACGGATTTGTCGGCGATCCGGCCGCCAACGATGTTGCCCACCACCATGCCCACGCCGTACAGGGCCACGACCAGCGGCAGCCAGGCCGCCGGGAGGCCGGCGACGGAGGTCATGGTGTGCGAAATGTAGGTGTAGGTCGCGAAGAACCCGCCGAAGCCGACGATGCCGACCAGGATGGCAAGCCACACCTGCAGCCGCTTGAGCGCGCCGAGCTCCCTGCGGAAGCTGGCATCGGCGTGCGGTTTCTGGAACGGGACGAACTTCCACAGCATGAACAGCGTAATGATGCCGATCAGGCCCACCAGCAGGAACAGCAGCCGCCACCCGTAGCTCTGGCCCAGCCAGGTGGCGAAGGGGACGCCAATGACGTTGGACACCGTCAGCCCGGCCATGACCATCGAAATGGCCCAGCCCCGCTTGGTCGGCGCCACCAGGGAAGCGGCAATCACGGCCGCGACCCCGAAGAAGGCGCCGTGGGGGAGTCCCGCGGCGAACCGGGACACCAGCATGGAGCCGTAGTCCGGGGCGAGGAAGGAACTGAGGTTGGCGATGCTGAAGAAGAGCATGAGCCCGAGGGCCAGATACTTCCGCGGGAGTTTGGCCCCGACCGCGGCCAGCACCGGCGCGCCAATCACGACGCCGAGGGCGTAGGCCGAAATCAGGTGACCCGCCTCGGGCGTGCTGATGTTCAGGCCCTGTTCGATCTCCTTGAGCAGGCCCATCATGGTGAATTCCGTGGTGCCGATGCCAAAGCCGCCCATCGCGAGGGCAATGATTGCCAGGGCAACGTGACGGGTGCCGGACTTGGTCGGCGCCGGGGCGTGTGTGGTGGTTGTCATTCGTCTTTTCGGAGAGATTTTCCGGGAGAGGCCGGATGGATCGGACAGATAAATATGCTTTTAAGAACCGGGAGGGGACGCCGAATATTCCGGAAGGTGTCGTGGCGGCCGCCTCCACCATTGTCCCCTACCTGGGCTGGCCCTGGCCCTGGCCCTGGCCCCGGCCCCCGGGCGCCGGACCCTGCGCCCGCCTTAGACTTGAGGGCGTGACTGGACTCATAGGCGTCGTTGGCGGCGCAGTAGTGGACTCCCTGGCCGACCCGGGCATGCTCCTTGTGGCCCGGCGCACGGCGCCGCCGCAGTTTGCCGGAATGTGGGAGTTCCCGGGCGGAAAAGTCGAACCAGGCGAGGCCGCCGAGGACGCCCTGCACCGCGAGCTCCGGGAAGAACTGGGCGTGCTGGTGCGGCTCGGGGCGGAGCTGCCCGCGGAAACTGCCGCGGGCTGGCCGCTCAACGCGAAGGCGGCGATGAGGGTCTGGTTCGCGGAGCTCGCGCAGGGAGAACCCCGGCCGCTGGAGGACCATGACGAATTGCGCTGGCTCGACCTCCGCAATCCGGCAGGGGTCCTGGACCTGCCGTGGATCCCGGCGGACCTCCCCATCGTCGAGGCCCTCCTGGCGGCTGTGCAGGCCACAGGGCCGCGCGGAGTGGAAGCGGGCCTGGGCCGCTGACCGGACTCGCCGCCGCGCTTCGGGAGCCCGCCTCTCGCCAAACGGTCAGGCATGTGCCTACTCTGATCCCAACCGAGAGGAGTGGCCCGTGCAGGTCGGTGTCGGACGAGAGCAGCGAGCCGGAGAACGCCGCGTCGCGGCCACACCGGAGACGGCCCGGCAGCTGACGGCGCTCGGGCTCCATCTCCTGGTCGAGAGCGGTGCCGGCACCGAAGCCGGCTTCGCCGACGCCGCATTCAAGGAGGCCGGCGCGACGGTCATCTCCGAGCTCCCGTTGGAGGCCCTGGACGTCCTGCTGCATGTCCGCCCGCTCACCCCGGAGGCCGCGGCCCGGCTGCGGCCTGGCACCGTCACCATCGGGCTGGCATCGCCGTCCTCGGAGCTGCCGACCGTCCGGACACTCGCCGCTGCCAGGATCACCTCGTTCGCCCTGGAGCTGCTTCCGCGGATCTCCCGGGCGCAGTCCATGGATGCGCTCAGCTCCCAGTCCCTGGTCACGGGCTACCGCGCCGTGCTGGAAGCCGCCGTCCGCTACCCGCGGTTCTTCCCGCTCTACATGACCGCCGCCGGTACCATCCCGCCGGCGAGGGTGCTCGTCCTTGGGGCCGGCGTCGCCGGGCTGCAGGCGATCGGCACGGCAAAGCGGCTCGGCGCCCGGGTCTCGGCCAACGACATCCGGGCCGCCTCCGCCGAGGAAGTCGCCTCGATGGGCGGCACGTTCATCAACCTTGACATCGATGCGGCGGCAGACGGAACCGGAGGCTACGCCCGTGCCCTCGGCGAGGACCGGGCGCAACGCCAACGCAGCCTCCTGGCCCCGCATGTCGCGGCGGCGGACGTCCTGATCACGACGGCCGCCATCCCCGGCCGGGCCGCTCCCTTGCTGGTGACCACCGCCATGGTGGCCGGCATGCGGGCAGGGTCTGTCGTCGTCGACCTCGCCGCGGAATCCGGAGGCAACGTCGAAGGCGTGATCGCCGGCCAGGACGTGCAGGTGCCGGTCGACGGCGGATCGGTCACGCTCGTGGGTTTGCAGGACGCGGCATCCGCCATGCCCTCGGACGCGTCCCGGCTTTTCGCCCGGAACGTCAGCAACTTCCTCGCGCTCATGACCGACTGCGGCTCGGTGGCCCCGGACTTCGACGACGACGTGGTCGCCGGAACGTGCCTGACCCACGGCGGCACGGTGCGGCACGCCCCCACCGCGGAAGCATTGGAAAGGGAGGCGTGATGGGCCCCGTCGTGTTGCTGACCGTGGTGGTGCTCGCGGTGTTCGTTGGCTTCGAAGTCGTCTCCAAGGTCACCAGCAAACTGCACACACCGCTCATGTCCGGCGCCAACGCCATCCACGGCATCATCCTGGTCGGCGCCATCATCGTGGCCGGACAGGCCAGTGACCCGTGGGTCCTCGGCATCGCGCTCCTGGCAGTCGTCCTGGCCACCGTCAACCTGGTGGGTGGCTTTGTGGTCACGGACCGGATGCTGGAGATGTTCAGCGCCCACAAACGGACACGCATCCCCGCCCCAAGCGGCGCCGCCACAGCTGGCGGAACCGCGGGCGAAGGACACCCCGGCGAGGGGAGCTCCGCCGACTCGGCGGGGGAGTCCAAATGAGCCTCCTGAGCCCCGAATGGACAGCCCTGCTCTACCTTGTGGCCGCCGTCTGCTTCATCCTGGCGCTCAAGGGCCTCAGCTCGCCACGAACTGCCCGCCGCGGCAACGCCATCGGCGCGGCCGGGGCGCTCCTCGCCGTCGTCACCGTCTTCCTCTCCGCGCGGCTGGAAAATGTTCCACTCATCCTCGCGGCCATCGCCGTGGGCTCCGCGATAGCCTTCCCCGTGGCGCGACGGGTGCAGATGACCCAGATGCCCCAACTCGTGGCGCTCTTCAACGGCGTCGGAGGCGGGGCCGCGGCGCTCGTCGCCGTACTGGAACTTGGCCACCAGGAAGATCCCTGGGTCCGCCTGGCCGTCGTCTTCACCATGCTGGTTGGCGCGGTGTCCTTCGCCGGCTCCGCGGTGACCGTGGGCAAGCTGCAGGAGCTCATCAGCACCCGTCCGCTGCTGTTTCCCGGCATGCCCTGGGTGATGGGGGCCGTCCTGCTGGGGGCGGTCATCTCAGGAGCTCTGGTGGTCCTGACCGGGTCGCTGGGCTGGTCGCTCGCATTGCTGGGCCTGGGCCTCGCCGCCGGGCTGCTCCTGGTGCTGCCCGTGGGCGGGGCGGACGTGCCGATCGTGATCTCCCTGCTCAATGCGTTCACGGGGCTGGCGGTGGCAGCGTCCGGCGTGGTCCTGGGCAATGTCCTGCTCCTGGTCGCCGGGACGCTCGTGGGCGCGAGCGGCACCATCCTGACCAAGGTCATGGCCTCGGCCATGGGGCGCGGAGTCGGCGGAATCATGTTCGGGGCGTTCAAGGGCGGCTCGACGGCGGGTTCGACCGCCCTGAGCGACCGGCCAGTGCGTTCCTCGTCCCCGGAGGACATTGCCGTCCAGCTCGGCTACGCCCAGCGGGTGGTGATCGTTCCCGGTTATGGGCTCGCCGTGGCCCAGGGCCAGCACACTGTGGCGGAGCTTGCCACGGCACTGGGCGCCCGCGGAGTGGACGTCGTGTTCGCCATCCATCCCGTGGCGGGACGCATGCCGGGCCACATGAACGTGCTGCTGGCAGAGGCCAACGTGCCGTACGAGTCACTGCGGGAGCTCGCGGAAGTCAATCCCGAATTCGCGACCACGGACATCGTTCTGGTAGTCGGGGCCAATGACGTCGTCAACCCGGCGGCCAAGTCCTCGCCGGGTTCGCCGATTTACGGGATGCCGATCCTGGAAGTGGTGCAGGCCCAGCAGGTCGTGTTCCTGAAGCGGTCTATGCGCCCGGGGTTTGCCGGCATCGAGAATGAGCTCCTGCACGATCCCAAGACCACGCTCCTGTTCGGGGACGCCAAGGATTCGCTGGCCAGGGTGCTCGGCGCAGTCAAGGCACTTTAGGCATCCTGCGCCCGGCGGCTCAGGGCATTTTCCGCTCCGGCTGACTGCGCAGGGGAGCACATGGCTCTGTGTGCTTGAGGTGGAGCTGGCTTCAAAACAGTGTGGGCTGGGCCGCGTCGGAACGGATGGCGCCGGCGTGGCGTGGGTTTGCGTGCCCCGCGGTGTCCGGGATGCTCCCGGCCGGGTACTGGGCTTCTTCCTCCCGGGCGTTGTCATGGTCGCTGCCCCCGTCCAGGTCCCGGTGGCTGAAGCCCTGCGAGCCGGAGAAGCCGTGCAGGTCCTTGAAATACCGGACCCGCCCTGCCAGCCAGGCGCGGTATTCCTTGGATGCGTACGACCCGCTGCCGTACAGGCGGCGGTACTTTCCCGCCAGGTGCGGATGTTCCCGGGCGATCCACTGCATGAACCATTCACGGGTGCCCGGCTTCAGGTACAGCGCACCGGCCGTGACCCCTGTGGCACCGGCCGCCGCGAGGGCCCCGAAGAGGGAGTCGAGGGCGTCGTCGCTGTCGGAGAGCCACGGCAGGATGGGCATGGCCATGACGCCGCAGGGCAGGCCCGCTTCCCGCAGACGGGAGATGAGCTTCAGCCGGGCACGTGGCCCAGGCGTGCCCGGTTCCACGGCTTCCGACAGCTGCTCGTTGGTCATGGCCAGCGAGATGCCCACGCCCACCGGCACCTGGGCCGCGGCATGCTTCAGCAGCGGGATGTCCCGGGCAAGGAGCGTGCCCTTGGTGAGGATGGACAGGGGAGTGCCGGAATCGGCGAGGGCACCGATGATGCCGGGCATGAGCTGGTAGCGGCCCTCGGCGCGCTGGTACGGGTCCGTGTTGGTGCCGAGGGCCACGTGCTCGTGCCGCCAGGAGGGCTTGGCCAGCTCCTTGCGCAGGATCTCGGCGGCGTTGATCTTGACTACCACCTGGCTGTCGAAGTCCAGTCCGGCGTCGAAGTCCAGATAGGTGTGGCTCTTGCGCGCGAAGCAGTAGACGCAGGCGTGGCTGCAGCCGCGGTAGGGGTTGACGGTCCAGTCGAACGGCATCCGCGAACCGGCGACCACCTTGTTGAGCACCGATTTGGCGGTGACCTCATGGAAGGTGACCCCGGCAAACTCCGGGGTGGAAACCGTCCGCACGAGTCCGGCCAGGGGCAGCAGGGCAGCCGTGGGCGAAGCGGCGGCCGGGGAATCGCCGCGCTCAAGTGCTTGTGCGTCCCATCTCATGCCTACATTCGAATATATGTTCGACTGAATGTCAAGGATGCTGACGGGCGAGGCGGCGGCCGGTTGCAGCATGGGGCGGCCTGCGCAGCTGCGGGATCGAGGCTTACGAAGCCAGCCGCTCACGGGCGTTGTGATCAGGGCCGGTTGGTTCAGTGGCGCGTTTGGTCTGGTTGACCTCGGCCCACACCGCATCGAGGGAGAGTCCGAGGACGCCGGCGATAGCGGCGATGGTCGGGAAGGCGGGGGTCGCTACGCGGCCCGTCTCGATCTTCCGGAGGGTTTCCGGTGAGACGCGTGCATCGAGCGCGATGTCGAGCATCGAACGTTCCCCCCTGGCGCGGCGCAACAGGGCGCCGAGGCGCTGTCCGCGCTCGATCTCTGCGAATGTGAGGGGCAACCTGACCATGGCTTCGATTATACCGGGATAATATGACCGGTATAGTTATTGGACGCGTGAGAAAGGCGCCGCATGATCGAGATCCTGAATCCCACCGAACTTGCCCGGGCCAAAGAAGCAGGCGCCCTTGTCGCTGACATCCTGCAGACGCTGAAGAACCGCAGCACGGTCGGCGCGAACCTCCTGGACCTCGACCGATGGGCGCAGGCCATGATCGCCGAGACTGGTGCGCAGTCCTGTTACGTCGACTACGAGCCGTCCTTCGGCCGCGGGCCGTTCGGACACTACATCTGCACGGCCGTCAACGATGCCGTGCTCCACGGACTCCCACGCGACTACACGCTGGCCGACGGCGACCTGCTGACACTCGACCTCGCCGTCTCCAAGCGGGGAGTCGCAGCAGACTCCGCCATCAGCTTCATCGTGGGCGGCTCAAAGCCCCCGGAAGGCGTCGCGATGATCAGCGCGACCGAGCGCGCGTTGAGCGCAGGGATAGCCGCTGCCCGGCCCGGAGCCAGGATCGGCGACATCTCCCATGCCATCGGCTCAGTCCTTGGCGAGGCGGGGTACCCGATCAACACCGAGTTCGGGGGCCATGGCATCGGATCGACCATGCACCAGGACCCGCACATTCCCAACACCGGACGGCCAGGCCGTGGCTACAAGCTGCGCCCCGGGCTGCTGCTCGCCCTGGAGCCATGGGTCATGGCCGACACCGCTGAACTCATCACCGACGCCGACGGGTGGACGCTCCGAAGTGCGACCGGCTGCCGGACTGCACACAGTGAGCACACGATCGCCATCACCAACGACGGGGCCGAAATCCTCACCCTGCCGACGCGGACAGACGCGTGAGGCCGGAGCGACACCTGCCCTGGCGGCCAAGTGTGGACGGGGCCGGGTTAAGGGTGCCGCGGGGGTGGCGCCTTGCCGGGCAGTGGGGCGGCGGATTGTTAGGCTGGGGCGATGATTCTCCTGACCGGGTTCGAGCCATTTGGCGGCGATACGGCCAATCCGTCGTGGGCAGCGGCCCGTTCGGCGGCACGGCTGCTCCAATCCGAAGGGCTGGATGTCCAGGCGGTGGAATTGCCATGCGTCTTCGGCGAGTCGGCCCAGGTGCTGGCGGAGGCCCTCGAGCGTTTCACGCCGGAGCTTGTGCTGTGCGCCGGCCAGGCCGGCGGGAGGGCGCGCATCTCGCTGGAACGGGTGGCCATCAATTGTGACGACGCCCGGATTCCGGACAATGCCGGCAATCAGCCCGTGGACGAACCCGTAGTCCCGGGCGGACCGGCAGCCTATTTCACGTCGCTGCCCGTCAAGGCGGCGCTCGCGGCGTTGACCGCAGAGCAGATCCCGGCCGAAGTGTCCCAAAGTGCCGGGACCTATGTCTGCAACCACGTCTTCTACACGCTCATGCACGCCCTGCGGCTACGTCCGGGCACCAGGGGAGGCTTTGTCCACGTCCCCTACCAGGACACGCAGCTTCCGGCCGGAAGCAGTGCCCCCTCGCTGCCGGCCGCCCAGATGGCGGCGGCGCTCGCCGTCGTCGTGCGCACTGCGCTGGCGACGACGGCGGATCTCAAGCTCCCTGCCGGCGCAACCCACTAGCCCAAACCGGTCATCCGCCGCCCGAGCCCGTGGCGGCCGCCGTCGGCGACGCGAAACAACTGCTTCCACAATTACTGGACAATCATTCCAGCAGTTCCCAGACGACGCCGATGGTGGCGGTGACGCCCGACTCACCGGCCTCGACGGTGAGTGAGGCCACCGCCGCTTCCCGCTGCATCTTCGCCACGGGGATCGGCGCCTGGAAGCCGGTGTGCTGGGTGAGGGACAGGACCCTGCCCAGCCCGGTTCCCGCGAGGGCGGCGTAATGCTCGGCAGTGGTGCGGGCGTCCTGCCAGGCGGCCTCCCGGGCCCGGGCCTCCACGGCCGAGGGGTCGGCGAAGCCGAGGGTCAGCCCGTTCAGCCGGACGGCGTCGCCGCCGGCAGCAACCGCCGCGGCAAGGATCTGCGAGGACGCGGACAACTCGCGGATCCTGACGGTGAGCGTGCTGGAGGCCAGATAGCCGGTCACGGTCTGGCCCCGGCCATCCTGCCAGTTCAGCTCGGCCCGGACGTTCAGCCCCGAGGTGGACAAGTCCGCGCTGTCCACGCCGTGCTGCCGGAGCTCCGACGTGATGGCGGCCGACCGTGTTCCGGCCTCGCCGTAGGCCTCGGCCACGGTCTCGCGGCGGCATTCAACGCCGATCGACACGGTCAGCAGGTCCGGCGCCGCCTCGGCGCTGCCGGTTCCTGCAACGGAGATGCTTCGGGGGTTGTCTGTCATGTCAGGCCTCGTAACGTTCGGGGGCGGTGCCCATTCTGCGGTGCGTGCGTGGTCTGGTTCCGGGCAGGCCGGGCCGGGGGTAGCCGCCCGCTTCCAGGCCGGCGTGCCGCTCGAAGATGTTGGCGCTGCCCGGGTTGCCCGTGCGCCAGAGGGACCAGCCGGCGGCCATGAAGTACAGCGGAAGGAAGGGCAGCCCGAGGCACCAGGCGTATTGGGTGCTGTGGCGCTCCTCGTGGCCCAGCAGCACTGGATTGGCGCGGGCGGATTCCGGTCCGGCCCGGAAGAGGATCACGTTGCCCACCGTGAAGGCCGCAGCAAACGGCAACCGCCAGCGGTAGCGGCCAGCGATCAGCAATCCGCGCGGACCGGAGCTGACGGTTGTCCGCGCACAGGCTGCCAGCAGCAGGCCCAGCAGGGTGGAGCCGTTGAGCAGGTTGGCGATCTGGCGAAGCCGTTGTCCGGGCGTCATGAGGCCATGGTAGCCGGGGGTGTGCCCGGCGGTCAGGGGTCCGCCGGGATGTCCCGTGCCCTTGGAATCCCGGCGTTGGCGTGCCCAGGTGCAGCCGGCACCGCTGCGTCACGTGCGGGGCGGCCGTGCCATGCCGCCGACGGCCGTCTACTAGACTGGGGACAGTGACCACAAGCCTTGCCGAGAACCTGCGCCGTGCCCTGTGCCCGGCGCACGCTGTTGGCATGATCCGACTCGTAGCTAAGAACAGTAGATGACTGAAACTTTGCCGGACGCAGCCGTCCCGAATCCTCTGGATGAAGCCGCTATTACCGCCGCCGTAGACCAGGCCGTTGCCGCCATCGCCGCCGCCGCGACCCTCGATGAACTCAAGGCCGTGCGCCTCGCCCACACGGGCGAGAAGTCCGCCCTGAGCCTCGCCAACCGTGAGATCGGCGCGCTGCCCAAGGACCAGAAGGCCGCCGCCGGCAAGCTCATGGGCGCCTCGAGGGGACGGGTCAACAAGGCGCTCGCGGACCGCACGGTCGCGCTCGAGGCCGAGAACGACGCGCGGATCCTCGTCGAAGAGACCGTGGATGTCACGGCAGCGCCGCGCCGGCGCACGGCCGGTGCACGGCACCCGCTGTCCACGCTGCAGGACCGCGTGGCGGACATCTTTGTCGGCATGGGTTGGGAAATCGCCGAAGGGCCCGAGGTCGAGTCCGAATGGTTTAACTTCGATGCCCTGAACTTCAAGCCGGACCACCCCGCCCGCGACATGCAGGACACGTTCTTCGTCGAGCCGCCCGAGGCCCACCTGCTCATGCGCACGCACACCTCGCCGGTGCAGGTCCGCTCCATGCTGGAACGGGAGCTGCCCATCTATGTGCTGTGCCCGGGCAAGGTGTTCCGCACGGACGAGCTCGACGCGACGCACACCCCCGTGTTCCACCAGTTCGAGGGCCTGGCCATCGACAAGAACCTGAGCATGGCGGACCTCCGCGGCACCCTGGAGCACTTCGCACGCCAGATGTTCGGCGCGGAAGCCCAGATCCGGCTGCGGCCCAACTACTTTCCGTTCACCGAGCCCTCCGCGGAGCTGGACATCTGGCACCCGGGCGCCAAGGGCGGCCCCAGCTGGATCGAGTGGGGCGGTTGCGGCATGGTCAACGCCAATGTCCTGCGCGCGGCCGGGATCGACCCGGACATCTATTCAGGCTTTGCCTTCGGCATGGGCATCGAACGCACCCTCATGTTCCGCAACGAGGTTGGCGACATGCGCGACATGATTGAAGGCGACGTACGTTTCAGCGAGCACTTCGGGATGGAGATCTAACAGTGCGTATCCCACTTTCATGGCTGCGCGAATTCGCGCAGGTACCGGCCGAAGCGACGGCCGAAGACGTCATGGCCGAGCTCGTCAAGGTCGGGCTCGAAGAAGAAGCAGTCCACCGGCCCACGGACGCCGTCCAGGGTCCGATCGTGGTGGGCCAGGTGCTCAGCATCGTCAAGGAACCCCAGTCCAACGGCAAGACCATCAACTGGTGCCAGGTCCGGGTTGTCCCCGAGGGCAGTGAGCAGACCCTGACGGGCGCCGGCATCGATCCCTCCGGCGTGCAGGGCATCATCTGCGGCGCCCACAACTTCGTCGAAGGCGACAAGGTGGTGGTCACCCTCCCGGGCGCCGTGCTGCCGGGCGACTTCCGGATCTCCGCGCGCAAGACCTACGGGCACCTCTCTGCCGGCATGATCGCCTCCGTCCGCGAACTCGGCATCGGGGAGGACCACGACGGCATCCTGGTGCTGTCCCGGATCGGCCTCGACCCGGAACTGGGCACCGACGCGATGGAACTGCTCGGCCTCTACGACCAGGCCGCCGAAATCAACGTCACCCCTGACCGCAGCTACTGCTTCTCCATCCGCGGTGCGGCCCGTGAATACGCGCACGCCACCGGCACCGTGTTCACGGACCCGGTCTCCAAGGTCCAGGTTCCGCAGTCGCTCTCCGGCGGCTATGGCGTCAAGCTCAACGACGACGCCCCCATCTACGGCAAGCCCGGCTGCGACCGTTTCGTGGCACGCACCGTGCGCGGTGTCGATGCCACCCGGCCCACCCCGCCGTGGATGACCTCCCGTCTCCGGCTCGCCGGCATTCGGTCCATCTCCCTGCCGGTGGACATCTCCAACTACGTCATGCTCGAGCTCGGGCAGCCGAACCACTGCTATGACCTGGACAAGCTGGCCGGCGACATCGTGGTCCGGCGGGCCACGGCGGGGGAGAAGATCACCACCCTGGACGACAAGGAGCGCACGCTCGACGTCGAGGATCTGCTGATCACGGACGAATCCGGGCCCATCGGAATCGCCGGTGTCATGGGCGGTGCCCACACCGAAGTCTCGGACACCACCACGAACGTCCTGGTCGAGGCCGCGCACTTCGACGAGGTCTCGATCGCCCGTGCCCGCCGCCGGCACAAGCTGCCCTCCGAGGCGTCCAAGCGCTTCGAACGCGGCGTGGACTGGCAGGTGGCCGACGTGGCCGCCCAGCGTGTGGTGGACCTGCTGGTCGAACTCGCCGGCGGAACGGCCGACGAGGCCGGGACCGACGTCGGGACCGCGCCGGACGCCGTCACCATCGAACTGCCGGCAGAGTACGCGGCAGCCCGGATCGGGATCGACTTCACCGAGGAACAGATCCTGACCTCGCTCGAGGACCTCGGCGCCGTCGTTGCCAAGACCGGCAACGGCTACACGGTGACCGCCCCGAGCTGGCGCCAGGACCTCGAGACCAAGGACGACCTCACCGAGGAAATCGCCCGGCTGGTCGGCTACGACAAGATCCCGGCGACCCTGCCTGTGGCGCCCCCGGGCCGTGGCCTGACCCGCGTCCAGCAGCAGCGCCGCCGCCTGATCCAGGCCCTCGCCGACGCCGGACTCACCGAGGTGCTGGCGTATCCGTTCGTCTCGAAGGCCGCCAATGACACCTTTGGCGTCCCCGCCGAAGGTGCGGAGCGCAAGGCCCTCAAGCTGGCCAACCCGATCAGCGAGGAGCACGGCTTCCTGCGGACCTCCGTCCTGCCGGGCCTGATCGAGGTTGCCAAGCGCAACCACTCCCGCGGCTTCCGCGACCTCGCCCTTTTCGAGGCCGGGCTCGTGTTCCTGCCGGGCGAGAAGCTTGGCACCTCCGCGATTCCGCCGCTCGGCGTCAAGCCCGGCGACGACGTGCTCGATGCCCTGTACGACGGCGTCCCGGACCAGCCGCTGCACCTCGCCGCCGTGCTCACGGGGCACGACTCTCCCGCTGCCCCGGGCCACGCCCCGCGGGCCTGGGACTGGGCGGACGCGGTGGACATCGCCCGGATCGCCGGCGACGTGATCGGCGTCGAGCTCCTGGTCACGCAGGGCCGGCATCAGGCCTTCCACCCGGGCCGGGCGGCGCAGCTTGAACTGCGCACCGGCGAAGTGGTGGGCTACGCCGGCGAGCTGCACCCGAAGCTGCTGGCGGCGCACGACATGCCGGCCCGTTCCGTGGCACTGGAACTGAACGCCGACGCCCTCTTCGAGGCAGCCGCCGACGTGATCGTGGCCCGGCACATCTCGACGTACCCGGTGGCCACGCAGGACGTGGCCCTGGTGGTGGCGCAGGACGTCCCGGCCGGGGAGGTGCTGGCTGCGCTGCGTGAAGGCGCCGGCGAACTGCTCGAGGACGTCGCGTTGTTCGATGTCTACGCGGGCAAGGGCATCGAAGAAGGAAAGAAGTCGCTGGCGTTCAGCCTGCGCTTCCGCGCCGACGACCGCACCCTGACGGCGGACGAGGCCTCGGAGGCCCGTGAAGGTGCCGTGGCCGCCGCCCACGAACGATTCGGAGCGGTGCAGCGCTGAGGACTGCGCTGGTCACAGCGCAGACGTTTCTGAAAGGGGCGGGTCATGGCATCACACCTTGTTGTGCGTGCCTGCCCGCCCTTTCGCGTTCCCGGCGACCCCCGTGTTCCCAGGGACCTGGGGGCGACAGTGGACGCGGCACCAGCCCTTTACCCGGAACCGGAGCTGGAACGCGACTCCCGCTCCCTGCTGGACGGGGCCGAACTCGTCCGGGCCCGGGCCATGACCCCGCGGACCCGGGAGGACTTCCTGCACGGGCGGCTCGCGCAGCGCCGGTTCGCCGCCGGCCTGCTCGGCGTTCCGGCGTCGGACCTCACCGCCTGGTACAGCTGCCCTCGGTGCGGCACCGGCGCGGACATCTCACACGGCCGGCCCGGCTACCTGCTCCGGGGCCTCGCGGCGCCGCTGCTGCTGAGCCTGTCCCGTGCGGCCGGCTGGACGCTTCTGGCCGGGGTCGTGGACCCGGACCCGGGCGAGCACCTGGGCATCGACGTCGAGAATCCTGCCCGGGCGGACTTCGACGGGTTCGACGACGTCGTGTTGACCCCGGCGGAACAACGGCACCTCGCCGGGCTGGCCGGCATCGCGCTGCTGCAGGGCAGGGCGCGCCTGTGGGCGCGCAAGGAGGCCTGGCTCAAAATGCTGGGCACCGGGCTGCAGACGGCCCCGGACACCCTGGACGTGCTGGCGCCAACAGTGAACGGCCGCGCAGGGCTCCGGGACCTGCCGCCGGCAGAGACGGGCCTGCCCGCTGACCTCGTGGCAGCCGTCGCCCTGGCGGTCCTTCCCTAGTCAGGGCTCCGGCCCCTGATCAGATCTTGGGCGGCGTTGCCTGCGGGAGCGGCGGCAGGGCGTCGGCGAACAGCCAGGGGTGCAACAGGGCCTCTGCGTCCAGGCCCGTCGTGTGGGCGGCCGCGACGATGAAGTCGGCGGTGGTCACGGTGCCGTGCCGGAAGCGGTCCGTCCAGTCGTGCAGCAGGGCGAAGAACGCCAGGTCGCCGCAGCGTACCCGCAGGGCGTGCAGCGCCAGGGCGCCGCGTTTGTAGACCCGGTCGTCAAACATCAGTTCGGGGCCGGGGTCGCCCACCATCAGGTCCTGCGGGGCAGCGGCGAGCTTGCGCCAGGCGGCGCGCGCGCGGGCCGCCGCCGACATGATGCCGGCCTCTTCAGACCAGATCCATTCCGCGTAGCAGGCAAAGCCCTCGTGCAGCCAGATGTCCTTCCAGGTCGCAGTAGTCAGGGAGTTCCCGAACCACTGGTGGGCGAGTTCGTGGGCGATCATCCGCTGTGATTCCCAGTCCTGCCGCAGATGGTTGGGCCCCAGGATGGACAGTGTCTGCGCTTCCAGCGGGATTTCCAGGACGTCGTCGGTGACCACCACCGTGTACTCCGGGAACGGGTACGGCCCAAAGCAGTTCGTGAAGGTCCGCATCATGTCGGGCTGGCGGGCCAGGGCGGCCCGGGCGCCCGCCTGCAGCGACGCCGGCACGGCCACATACTGCGGAACGTGCCCTGAGGGCCGGTCGGCATTGAGCGTCAGGAGCCCGTAGCGGCCGATCTGGACCGTGGCCAGGTAGGTGGCCATGGGTTCGGCCTGCTCAAAGACCCAGGTCTCGCGGCTGGCCCTGCTGGTGCGGGAGAGCAGCACCCCGTTGCACACGGCCCGGTAGTTCGCGTCGGTGGTCACGGTGATGAGGTAACTCGCTTTGTCCCGCGGGTGGTCATTGCACGGAAACCAGGAGGCTGCCCCGTTGGGCTGCCCGGCGACCAGCACCCCATCGGAGAGCTCCTCCCAGCCCACTTCGCCCCACACACCGCGGCGCGGCGCGGGGTACCCCTCATAGCGGATGTCCAGCGTGAAGGCCTCGGTGGCGAGCAGCGGGTTGTCGGGGTAGACAACGAGCTGCTCGGCCCGCTGCGTGAACCGGCGTACCCTGCGCCCGTTGAGCTGGATCTTCGTGGCCCGCAAGCCGGCCAGGTCCAGGACGATCGCCGACGTCGGGAGCTGCGTGATGGCGTGCAGGACGGCGTGCCCGGCAAGGCGGTTGCTGCTGACCCGGTAGTCCAGATCGAGTTCATACCGGGTGACGCGGTAGGCATTGGTCCCGTGGCCGGGCATATAGGGGTCCGGGGCGCCGGCCTCCGGGCTCGTGGCCCGGCTGATTTCGCGGCTGATTTCCCCGCTGATGTCCCCGCGGGCGGCGGCGCCGCTGCTGCTTGGTGCGCTGGTGCTCAATGGACGGACCTTCGGTTGTGGTGCTGGTTGACGTGCGCAGGCGCCGGGCCTAACGGGGCCCTGCGGGCGGTGCCGGCCCGTCCCAGGGGCTGACCGGATTGCCCATCCAGTACGTCCCGGCAGGGACGGTTTCGCCCCGCATGACGAGGGATGCCGGCCCCACCGTGCCGCCGCTGCCGATCCTGGCCTGCGGCAGGATGACGCCGTGCGGGCCCATGGTGGCTCCGTCATCGAGCGTAACAGTGTCGATGCTCATGACACGGTCATGGAACAGATGGGTCTGGACCACGCACCCGCGGTTGACGGTCGAATTCCTGCCAAGGGTGACAAGGTCCGCCTCCGGCAGCCAGTAGCTTTCGCACCAGGTCCCGGCACCGATTTTCGCGCCGAGTGCCCGCAGCCACCACACCAGAGCCGGCGTCCCCGTGGCAGCGCGCGCGAACCACGGGGCGCTGACCATCTCAATGAACGTGTCCACTACCTCGTTCCGCCAAATGAAGGAACTCCACAGCGGGTGCTCGCCGGGGCGGATGCGGCCCACCAGCAGCCACTTGGCCACGACAGCACTGCCCGCGGCCGTGGCCCCGGCGAGCAGGATCACCACCCCGCTCAGGAGAGCGGCGACTCCGTAGTTGAAGAGGGCCGCCATCGCGTCGAACGCGAGCATCACACCGACGGCGATGACGACCGTCAGCATGACCGGGACGAACCGGCACAGCTCCCACAGGGCCCGCGCGACCTTCAGCCTCCGCGGCGGCTGGTAGGTCCGCGTGTCGTCCGAGGCGATGGCGGTGCGCCGCAGCCGCACCGGCGGGCTGCCGAGCCACGATGTGCCGGACTTCGCCTTGGCCGGCGTCGCGGACAACACCGCCACGAGGGAGTTCTTGGGCACGCTGCGCCCGGCCGCCGTCATGCCCGAGTTGCCCAGGAAAGACCGCTTGCCGATCTTGGCCGGTGCTATGTGCATCCAGCCGCCGTCGAGTTCGTAGGACGCCACCATCGTGTCGTCGGCCAGGAACGCGCCCTCGCCCACGGTGGTCATGCGCGGGATCAGCAGCACTGTCGAGGCCTCCACGTTGCGGCCGACCTTCGCACCGAGAAGCCGCAGCCAGACCGGCGTAAAGAGGCTGGCGTAGATCGGGAACAGCAGATCCCGGGCCAGATCCAGTACCCGCTCGGTCGCCCAGACCTGCCACCCGATCCGGCTCCGGACCCGGTAGTAGCCTTCAGCGAGGCCGACGCTGAGGAGCCTCGTCGTGGCCAGGATCAGCAGCAGGTTGGTCAGGAACCATGCCAGCGCCGCCAGCGGGATCGACAGCGCTATGCCGGGCAGGGCCGCGGGCAGTGAGGAGCTGCCCTGGATGAACGCGAAGATCACCAAGCCCGCGACGGCGGCGGAGACGTAGGGGATGAGCGCCAGCATGGCGGAGGCGGCGGCGAAACCGGCGAACCACAACCGGCCCATCAGCCGGTGCTCGTCCGGGGAGTCCGGCCACGAGTGCCGGGCCTTGCCACGGCGCTCGGCCGGCGACCCGGCCACGAGCTGTCCCGCCTTGACCTTGCCGATCACAGCGGAACCCGGCTCCACCTGCGCCCCGGCACCCACCGTGGCTCCCGGCATCAGCGTGCTGCGGGCCCCCACGCTTGCGCCGGGGCCAATCCGGATGGCGCCGATGTGGACACGGTCGCCGTCGATCCACCAGCCGGACAGATCGACTTCGGGCTCGATATTGGACCCTGTGCCGAGGGTCAGCATCCCGGTGACGGGCGGCAGCGAGTGCAGCTGGACGTTCTCGCCGATCTTCGCCCCGAGCGCTTTCGCGTAGTAGGGCACCCAGGGCGCGCTGGCGAGGCTGATGGCGCCGGCCAGGTCCTGGATCTGTTCCGCGAGCCAGAGCCGGAGGTGCACCCGCCCGGACCGGGGATAGGTGCCAGGCACCACGTTGCGCAGCAGGATGCGGGCGGCGGCGACGGAGAGCAGCATCCGCCCGGCGGGACTGACGAAGACCAGCCAGGAAGCTCCCACCCACCACCATGAGATCGTTGG
This sequence comes from Arthrobacter sp. 05T410, assembly GCF_056396505.1. Classification (NCBI taxonomy): domain Bacteria; kingdom Bacillati; phylum Actinomycetota; class Actinomycetes; order Micrococcales; family Micrococcaceae; genus Arthrobacter; species Arthrobacter sp. 05T410. The sequence continues at coordinate 457,429 of NZ_JBFTLP010000002.1, forward strand.
CGCTGCGCTGAATCCGGCGAAGGCGGCCAGCAGGTTGTTGGCTGCCATCAGGTAGGTCAGCCAGCGCATGCCAACCAGGATGTGCAAGGGAACGCCCAGGAGCGTCTGGAAGGCCTGTGACTTCCGCGCGGTGGGCCGGACGGTGCGCTCCTGGGCGGCGACGGCACCACCCTCCGGCAGCGACTGCCGGGCCTCGTCCACCAGGGCGCCCACCCGGGGTGTCGCGTAGATATCGGCCACCGTGATGGTGGGATAGCGGACGCGGAGGGCGGACACGAGCTGCGCGGCGGCCAGCGAGCCGCCGCCGTAGGCGAAGAAGTCGGCATCGAGGCTGGTGACCGGGCTTCCCAGCACGGCGCTCCACTGCTCCACGATCCACTGCGCGTCCTCCGGCAGGTTCAGCGGGGCACCTTCGGCCTCCGCCGCTCCGGTTCCACTGAGCGGCCAGGGCAGGGCGTGGCGGTCCACTTTGCCGCTGGTCTTGGTCGGCAGCGAATCGACGAGCGTCAGCAGCGGAATGAGGGGCGCGGGCAGGCGTTCGCCCAGCAGTTCACGGGCGGCCGCGAGGTCGATGTCCCGGCCCGCGACGGCGGCAAGGTAGCCGACCAGGATCTGGTTGCCGGCCGCGGTGGTCTGCACGGCGGCCGCGGCGCCGGCGATATCCGGCAGGGACTGCAGGGCGGCGTCGATTTCGCCGAGCTCGATCCTGCGGCCGCCGAGCTTGACCTGCTCATCGGCGCGGCCCTGGAAAATGAGGCCTTCTGCTTCGTACCTGACGAGGTCGCCGGAGCGGTAGGCGCGCGGCCAGCCCAGGGACGGCATGGGGGCATACTTTTCCGCGTCCTTGACCGGGTCAAGGTACCGGGCCAGCCCCACGCCGCCGATGATCAGTTCGCCCACCGCGCCTTCGGCGACGGGCAGCGAATCGGCGTCGACGACGGCGAGGTCCCAGCCGTCCAGCGGCAGGCCGATCCGGATGGGGCCGGGCGCGCCGAGCTGCGCGGCGCACGCGACCACGGTAGCCTCGGTGGGCCCGTAGGTGTTCCATACTTCGCGTCCTTCGACGGCGAGCCGTTCGGCAAGGTCGGGCGGGCACGCCTCCCCGCCGAAGATCAGCAGCCGGACACTTTCCAGCGACTCCACGGGCCAGAGAGCGGCCAGTGTGGGGACAGTGGAGACCACGGTGATGCCGTGGCTGATGAGCCAGGGGCCGAGGTCCATCCCGGTCCGTACCAGCGCCCGGGGTGCCGGAACCAGGCAGGCGCCGTGGCGCCACGCGAGCCACATTTCCTCGCAGGAGGCATCGAAGGCAACGGACAGGCCGGCCAGCACCCGGTCCTGCGGGCCCACCGGATCGGCCTGCAGGAAGATGCGGGCCTCGGCGTCCACGAACGCGGCGGCCGAGCGGTGCCGGACCGCGACGCCCTTGGGGGTGCCGGTGGAGCCGGAGGTGAAAATGACCCACGCGTCGTCGTCGGGGCCCGGCGGCCTCGCGGCGGGGAACGGGCGGGGGCGGTTGCTGTCCGTGACAATCTTCCCGCCGGCGCGGAGGATGCCGGCCACCCTCGCCTCCCCGAAGACCAGTTTGGCCCGTTCGTCGGGATCGTCGGCGTCTACGGGGACATAGGCCGCACCGACCAGCAGCACCGCCAGGATCGAGACGTAGAGTTCGTTGGTGCCCGACGGGATCCGGACGCCGATCTTGTCGCCGGCACCCAGCCCGGCGAGGTGCAGTTTCCGGGCGGTGGCCCGGACCTCGTCCATGAGCTGGGCGTAACTGAGCGAACGGTGGCCGTCGTCGAGCGCCGAAGCGTCCGGGTACCGGGCGGCAGTATCCCGGACGATGTCTATCAGCGTGCGCTCCGGCGGGGCGGAGAGGGCGCCCGGCAGCTGGGGCTCGTGGACGGTGGGACGGGGAGCGGGAAGACTCTGCACCGCACCGGCGTCGGGGGCTTCACTGGGGGTCAGTCGTTGCTCGGTCACTGGCGCATTGTCCCTGCAGGAGATGAACGGATGGTGTTGCCGTACGGCTTGGGGGACCGTGCAGCTTAGGGGACGAGGATGACTTTGCCGGTGGTGCGGCGCTGTTCAAGGTCCTCGTGGGCACGGGCTGCCTCGCCGAGAGGATAGCGTGCGCCGATCCTGACCTTGAGGCTGCCGTCGGCAGCGGCGGCAAAGACTTCGTCGGAGCGCCAGCGGCGTTCCCGGGCGTCGCGCAGGTAATGGCCCATAGTGGGCCGCGTGAGGTACAGCGAGCCGCCGGCGTTGAGCCGCTGCGGGTCGAACGGCGGGACCGGGCCGGACGCTGCGCCGAAGAGCACCAGCATGCCCCGGATGCGCAGGGACGCCAGGGAGGCGTCGAAAGTGTCTTTCCCGACGCCGTCGTACACCACATCCGCGCCCGTGCCGTTGGTCAGATCCCGGACCCGGTCGGCCAAACCGTCGTAGCGCAGCACGTGGTCGGCGCCGGCTTCGCGGGCCAGCTGCTCTTTCGCGTCAGTCGAAACGGTGGTGATGACGTTGGCGCCCCTGGCCTTGAGCAACTGGATCATCAGGAGCCCCACACCGCCGGCGCCGGCGTGAAGCAGCACGGTGTGGCCGGACTCGACCTTGAAGGTGGAGTTGATCAGGTAGTGGGCCGTCACGCCCTGCAACGGCAGCGCCGCGGCGGTGAAATCATCCAGACCGTCGGGAACCGGGAGGGCCTTGTCCTCATCGACAAGTGCGTAGCCGGCGTAGCAGTCAGCGCCCTCGGCCGTGGCCACCCGGTCACCGGGAGCAAACCCGGTGACGGCGTCGCCGACCTCCTCCACGGTGCCCGCGGCCTCGGAGCCGGGCGTGAAGGGGTAGCTGACCTTGTAGACGCCGCTGCGCTTGTAGGTGTCAATGAAGTTCACGCCCGCGGCCGCGACCTTGACCAGCAGCTGGCCAGGCCCGGGAACGGGCCGGGCTGTCTTGTCGAGTTCGAGGACCTCGGGGCCGCCGGCCTGGCGGGCGACGATTGCGTGCATCATGTGGCTCCTTTTCCGGGCGGGGAATTCTGTCCCGGTCCCTGGGTCCATCCTAGGGACACCGGGGGTAACCATGAAGGGGCCTTCCGTAACCAGCCGTCACGTGATGTTTGGGCCGACGTTGCCAGGAGGTGGCAGGTCCTGCGCGGCCGCCGGCGGTCCGTCCTTTAGTAGCGGCGGGTTACCGTTGCCATCGGGCATTCGAAGTGGCGGCCGGCGGCGAGTCCGACGTCGTTGAGGTAGCGGACAATGATGGCGTACGACTGCATCAGCGTGGTTTCCGTGTACGGGACCTGGTGCCTGGCGCAGTACTCGCGGACGATCTTGGCGGCCTGGTGCAGCTGCGGGCGGGCCATGTCCGGGAAGAGGTGGTGTTCGGCCTGGCGGTTGAGGCCGCCGAGCAGGATGTCCATGAAGCGGCCGCCCGAGATGTTCCGGGACGTCAGGACCTGGCGGCTGAAGAAGTCCACCCGGCTGTCGGCCGGCAGCACCGGCATGCCCTTGTGGTTCGGCGCGAAGGACGCGCCCATGTAGAAGCCGAACACGGCCAGTTGGACGCCGATGAAGGCGAACGCCATGCCCAGCGGCAGGAAGGTGAACGCGAGGACCGGCAGGAGGCTGAGCCGGACCGCGAGGATCGGGATTTCGACCCAGCGGTGCGTGACCTTGGCCCGGCGGACGATGAATTTCACGGAATCGATCTGCAGTCCCAGGCCCACCAGGAACAGGAGCGGGAAGAAGAACCAGCCCTGCTTGCGGGTCAGGAACGCGAGGCGTCCCTGGCGGTCGGCTACGGCTTCGGGGTGGAAGGCGATGGGGCCGGGCGCGATGTCCGGGTCCTTGGAGATGACGTTCGGGTGGTTGTGGTGCGCGCCGTGCTTCTGCTCCCACCAGGAGTAGCTGATCCCGGCCACGGAGGTGGCGAGCAGGCGTGCTGCCCAGTCGTTGGCACGGCGGGACGCGAAGATCTGCCGGTGCCCGGCCTCGTGGGCCAGGAAACTCAACTGCGTGCAGATGATGCCCAGGGCGGCGGCGATCAGGAGCTGGAACCAGCTGTCACCGATCAGCGCGAACCCGAACCAGGTGGCGGCCATCAGGAGCACCAGGCTGGCGAACACCGTGATGTAGAATCCGACGCGCCGTTCGAGGAGGCCGGCCGTCTTCACACTCTTGAGGAGTTCCGAGTAGCTCAGGACGACGGCGTTGGGCTGCCGGACCCGCGATGGCGGCCGCGCCGGCGTTTCGGCGGGAAGGGTGGAAGTGGCGGTCATAGGGCGCTTGCCTCGTCACGGTTACGGGCAACGCTGCAGCTGACATTCGCAGCTGCACGGTCTGGATCACCCTTTACCAAGCATACGCCCCGGGTTTCCGCGGCGGGCCGTTCGGGAGCTTTGGACACACGCCCATCGATGCATAAATATCGGCATCTATGCATACTCTTGCTGTATAGTCGTGCTTATGACTATTTCTGTTGCCGTTTCCGGGGCTAGCGGCTATGCCGGCGGCGAGGTCCTGCGGCTCCTCGCCGGTCATCCCGACGTCACCATCGGCGCCATCACGGCCCACAGCAACGCCGGTTCCAGACTAGGGGAATTGCAGCCGCATCTCCATGGCCTCACGGACCGGATTCTCGAAGACACCACCGTGGATAACCTGGCCGGGCACGACGTCGTTTTCCTGGCGCTTCCGCACGGGGCATCCGCGGAGATCGCGGCGCAGCTGCCCGCCGGGACCCTGGTCATCGACGCCGGCGCGGACCACCGCCTCGAGGACCCGGCGGCCTGGGAGAAGTTCTACGGGTCGGCCCACGCCGGAACCTGGCCCTACGGCCTCCCGGAACTGCCCGGCCAGCGCGATGCCCTCCGCGACGCCACCCGGATCGCCGTCCCCGGCTGCTACCCGACCTCGGCCCTGCTGGCCCTCACTCCCGGCTTCAGCAACCAGTTGCTGGAGGGCGACGACGTCGTGATCGTCTCCGCCTCCGGCACCTCAGGGGCCGGCAAAGCTGCCAAGGTCAACCTGATCGGCGCCGAAGTCATGGGCTCCATGAGCCCCTACGGGGTCGGCGGGGGACACCGGCACACCCCCGAGATCGAACAGGGACTCTCGAAAGCGCTGGGGGCCCCGGTCACCGTCTCCTTCACGCCCACGCTGGCGCCGATGAGCCGCGGCATCCTCACCACGGCGACCGCCAGGGTGCGGCAGCAGCCAGGCCGCAGAGTCACTGCCGCAGACCTGCGTGCCGCCTGGGCCGAAGCCTACGACGACGAACCGTTCGTGCACCTGCTCCCCGAGGGGCAGTGGCCCTCCACGAAATCGGTCCAGGGATCTAACCACACGGTCATGCAGCTCGCCTTCGATGAGCACACCGGCCGCGTGATCGTGTGCTGCGCCATCGACAACCTCACCAAGGGGACCGCCGGCGGGGCCGTGCAGTCCATGAACCTAGCCCTCGGCCTGGCGGAAACCGCCGGCCTCAACCTCCAGGGAGTCGCACCGTGAGCATCACCGCACCGCAGGGATTCCGCGCCGCCGGCGTGACGGCCGGGCTCAAGGCTTCCGGCAAGCCGGATGTGGCCCTCGTGGTCAACGACGGCCCGTCCAAGGCCGCCGCGGCGGTCTTCACGTCCAACCGCGTCGCCGCGGCCCCCGTCCACTGGTCCCGCGAAGTGGTCAAGGACGGCCGCGTGGATGCCGTGATCCTCAACTCCGGCGGCGCCAACGCCTGCACCGGGCCCCAGGGGTTCCAGAACACGCACACCACCGCGGAGAAGACCGCCGAGGCCCTCGGCGTCTCTGCCACCGACGTCGTGGTCTGCTCCACCGGACTGATTGGCGAGCAGCTCCCCATGGAGAAAATCCTGGCCGGGATCGGTTCCGCCACCGCAGCCCTGGCCGCGGACGGCGGCCCCGCGGCGGCCACCGCGATCATGACCACGGATTCGGTGTCCAAGCAGTCCGTCTTCACCGGCACGGCCGCGGACGGCACGCAGTTCACCATCGGCGGCATGGCCAAGGGCGCCGGCATGCTGGCCCCGGGCCTGGCCACCATGCTGGTGGTCCTCACCACGGACGCCGACGTCCCGCCGGACGTGCTCGACGCCGAACTCCGCAACGCCACGCGGCTCACCTTCGACCGGGCGGACTCGGACGGCTGCATGTCCACCAACGACACCGTGGTGCTGCTCGCCTCCGGCGCCTCCGGTGCCGCGCCGTCCGCCGCCGACTTCGGCGCCGGCCTGACCCAGGTCTGCGCCGAGCTGGCCCGGAAACTGATCGGCGACGCCGAGGGCGCCAGCCACGACATCGCGATCCGGACGTTCAACGCCGCGAGCGAGCGGGACGCCGAAATCGTCAGCCGCGCCGTCGCCCGCTCCAACCTGTTCAAGACCGCGATCTTCGGCAAGGACCCCAACTGGGGCCGCGTGCTGTCCGCCGTCGGCACCACCGACGCGGCCTTCGAACCGGACCGGCTGAACGTGTCCATGAACGGTGTGCAGATCTGCCGCAACGGCAGCATAGGCGATGACCGGAACCTCGTGGACCTCGAACCGCGCGAGGTCCTGGTCGAAATCGACCTGCAGGCCGGTACGGCCGAGGCCACGATCCTCACCAACGACCTCACCCACGACTACGTCCACGAAAACAGCGCCTACTCCAGCTGACCTCCCCGGAGGGATGAACAGCAGGGATGAACAGTAGGGATGAACAGCAGGGATGAACAGAGGACGAACAGCATGAACACCCAGACACGCGAGACCACCTCCCAGTCCGACGCCCGGGACAAAGCCGCCACGCTGATCGAGGCGCTGCCCTGGATCCAGCGCTTTGCCGGCAGCACCATGGTGATCAAGTACGGCGGCAATGCCATGGTCAACGACGAGCTCCGCCGCGCCTTCGCCGAGGACGTCGTGTTCCTGCACCACGTCGGCATCCACCCCGTGGTGGTGCATGGCGGCGGCCCGCAGATCAACGCCATGCTCAGCCGGCTCGGGATCGAATCCGAATTCAAGGGCGGGCTGCGTGTCACCACGCCCGAGGCCATGGACGTGGTCCGGATGGTCCTCACCGGCCAGGTGGGACGCGAACTCGTGGGCCTAATCAACTCCCACGGCCCGTACGCCGTCGGGATGTCCGGCGAAGACGGCGGCCTGCTCCGCGCCGTCCGCACCGGCACCGTGGTGGACGGCGAAGAGGTGGACCTGGGCCTGGTGGGCGAGGTGGTCGGGGTGAACCCGGAAGGCATTGTGGACATCCTCGCGGCCGGCCGGATTCCTGTGATCTCCACCGTCGCCCCGGAAATCCACGACGACGGATCCACCACCGGTCAGGTACTTAATGTGAACGCGGACACGGCGGCGGCCGCGGTCGCGTCGGCCCTGGGCGCCTCCAAGCTGGTCATCCTGACCGATGTCGAAGGCCTCTACGCCAACTGGCCGGACAGGTCATCGCTCATTTCGTCGCTGACGGCGTCGGAGCTGCGCGAGATGCTGCCGCGCCTTGAGTCCGGCATGATCCCGAAGATGGCGGCGTGCCTGAAGGCCATTGACGACGGCGTCGAGCGCGCCCACATCGTGGACGGCCGCCTGCCGCACTCGATGCTCCTGGAAACCTTTACGACCGCCGGCATCGGCACCCAGGTCGTCCCCGACGAGGAAGTGAACGCATAGTGAGCAGCACTGAACTGAGCCATTCCGCTGAAGGCCGCAGCAGCGATGGGGGGCCGGGTGTGGTCGGGCACCGCGGTGGGCCCACGGCCTCCGGGGTCCCCGTCCGAGCTGGCGAGGAGGGGGTGAGGCCGGGGACGGGCGGGGCCCCCATCGCTGCGGAGACCGCCGCAACCACAATCGTTTCCAGCCGCAGCGGAGCCGAGTGGCTGTCCCGCTACTCGTCCTCGCTGCTGGGCGTCTTCGGCACCCCGCAGCGGGTCCTGGTCCGCGGCGCCGGCTGCCTCGTGTGGGACGCCGACGGCAAGGAATACCTGGACCTGCTCGGCGGCATCGCGGTGAACGCCCTCGGCCACGCCCACCCGTTCGTGACCTCGGTGATCTCCAGCCAGCTGGCCACCCTGGGCCATGTCTCGAACTTCTTCACGAGCCCCACCCAGATCGCCCTGGCCGAGAAGCTGCTGGAACTGTCCAAGGCCCCGGCCGGCTCCAAGGTGTTCTTCGCCAACTCCGGCACCGAAGCCGTCGAGGCGGCCTTCAAGCTGGCGCGCCGTAACAGTGGCGCCAGCCAGTCCGCGGCCGCGGAGAATACTGTCGCGGGAAAAACAGCGAAGCCGCGCACCAAGATCATCGCGCTCGAAGGCGCCTTCCACGGGCGCACCATGGGCGCCCTCGCGCTGACCTCCAAGGAGGCCTACCGGGCGCCATTCGCGCCGCTGCCCGGCGGCGTCGTGCATGTCCCGTTCGGTGACATCGAGGCGCTCCGCGCCGCCATTGATGAGACCACCGCCGCCGTCTTCCTCGAACCGATCCAGGGCGAGGCCGGCGTCCGGCCGCTGCCTGCCGGCTACCTCAAGGCGGCCCGCGAGGCCACGAGCGCGGCCGGCGCCCTGCTGATCCTCGACGAGGTCCAGACCGGCATCGGCCGCACTGGCAAGTGGCTGGCCAGCGAGGACGCCGGCATCGTGCCCGACGCCGTGACCCTCGCCAAGGGCCTGGGCGGCGGCTTCCCGGTCGGCGCGCTCGTCACGTTCGGCCCGGAAACGTCTGCTCTGCTGACCGCCGGCCAGCACGGGACGACCTTCGGCGGCAACCCGGTGGCCACCGCCGCCGCCCTCGCCACCCTGCACGTCCTGGAAAACCAGGACATCCTGGCCCACGTCCGGAACCTGGGGGAGCATCTGCGCGCCGGCCTCGCCGGAATCGCCGGCGTGACCGAGGTCCGCGGCGAGGGGCTGCTGATCGGCTTCGACCTCGACGCCGACGTCGCCCCGGGCGTCGTGGCCGCCGGCCTCGACGCCGGGTTCATCGTCAACAGCCCGGGCCCGCGCACCATCCGGCTGGCGCCGCCGCTGATCCTGACCACCGAGCAGGCAGACCTTTTCCTGGCCGCCCTGCCCGCATTGCTCGAGACCGCCAAGACCAACGCTGCAAAGGACGCCAAGTGACCGCCGCTGTGACCGCCTCAGTGCCCACCCGACATTTCCTCAAGGACACGGACCTCAGCCCGGCCGAGCAGGCCGAGGTCCTCGAGCTCGCCGTCCGGATGAAGGCCGCGCCCTACAGCGTGCAGCCCTTCGCCGCAGACGGCAACGGCCGCCGGACGGTGGCCGTCATCTTCGACAAGACCTCCACCCGGACCAGGGTCTCCTTCGCCACCGGCATCGCGGACATGGGCGGCAACGCGCTCATCATCAACCCCGGCGAGGCGCAGATCGGGCACAAAGAATCGGTCGAAGACACTGCCAAGGTGCTCGAACGCATGGTCTCCACCATTGTGTGGCGCACCGGCGCGCACGCCGGGCTCGTCGCCATGGCCGAGAACTCCCGCGTTCCGGTCATCAACGCCCTGTGCGATGACTACCACCCATGCCAGCTCCTGGCCGATCTGCTGACCGTCAAGGAACACAAAGGCTCGCTCCAGGGCCTGACCATGGCCTACCTGGGCGACTCGGCCAACAACATGGCCAACTCCTACCTGCTGGCCGGCGTGACGGCGGGCATGAACGTCCGTATCGCCGGACCGGAGGGCTACCTGCCGTCGCCGGAGATCATCGCCGCCGCCGAGGACCGTGCCGCGGAGACCGGCGGCTCGGTGCTGGTGACGGTTGACCCCGCCGAAGCGCTCCTGGGCGCCGACGTCGTCGCGACCGACACGTGGGTGTCCATGGGCCAGGAGGCGGAGAAGGAAGCGCGGATGAAGCTGTTCCGTGCCTATTCCGTGGATGCCGACGCGATGAAGCTCGCGGCGCCGGACGCCGTCGTGCTGCACTGCCTCCCGGCCTACCGGGGCTACGAGATCGCCGCGGACGTCATTGACGGCCCGCAGTCGGTGGTCTGGGACGAGGCCGAAAACCGGCTGCACGCGCAGAAGGCACTCATGGCCTGGCTCATGCACCGCTCCGGTCTGGCAGTGGTTGACGGTCTGGCGCCAGTCGGTGGGCTCGCGCCACTCGATGGTCCGGCACCGGTGGGCGGACCGGCCTGATGTCCGTCCAGCCAGCCTCTCCTGGGGCCAGCCCGGCCACCAAGACAGCCCGGCAGGCGCGGATCACGGCGATTCTCACGGGCGAATCTGTCCGTTCCCAGGCCGAGCTCGCGGCGCTGCTCGCGGACGACGGCGTCCAGGTCACCCAGGCCACGCTGTCACGAGACCTCGTGGAACTCGGCGCCGTCCGGGTCCGCGGCAAGGACGGCGTGCTGGTCTACGCCGTCCCGGGGGAGGGCGGCGAGCGGGCGGCCAAGAGCGGCGTCACGCAGGAAATCCTCGACGCCCGGCTGACCCGGTTGTGCGGGGAACTGCTCGTCACCGCCGAGGCCTCCGCCAACCTCGTGGTGCTTCGGACCCCGCCTGGTGCCGCGAACTTCCTGGCCCTCGCCATCGACCACTCCGTAATGCCCTCGATTCTGGGCACCATCGCTGGGGACGACACCGTCCTGCTTGTCACCCGGGACCCCCTGGGCGGCGCGGACATCGCCGCACGCTTCCTGCAGTTCGCCGAGGAGGCCGGCCAATAAGCCACACCATGAGCCCTTCACAGGACCGGGCACCCGGGTGTGTGACAGGCTTGCAACAGAGCTTTTCCCAGACTTAATGCATCACCAAACAACTAAGGAGCATTTCCGTGACTGAGCGTATTGTTCTGGCCTACTCCGGTGGCCTGGATACTTCCGTAGCCATCGGCTGGATCGGTGAAGCCACCGGCGCCGAGGTCATCGCCGTGGCGGTCGACGTCGGACAGGGCGGCGAATCGCTGGAGACCATCCGCCAGCGCGCGCTGGGCTGCGGCGCCGTCGAGGCCTACGTCGCCGACGCCAGCGACGAGTTCGCCAACGAGTACTGCGTGCCCACGCTGAAGGCCAACGCCCTCTACCAGGGCCACTACCCGCTGGTCTCGGCCATCTCCCGCCCGGTGATCGTCAAGCACCTGGTCAAGGCCGCCCGCGAATTCGGCGCCACCACCGTCGCCCACGGCTGCACCGGCAAGGGCAACGACCAGGTCCGCTTCGAAGTCGGCATCCAGACCCTGGGCCCGGACCTGAAGTGCATCGCCCCGGTCCGTGACCTCGCCCTGACCCGCGACAAGGCCATCGCCTTCGCCGAGGAAAAGGGACTGCCGATCGAGACCACCAAGAAGAACCCGTACTCGATCGACCAGAACGTCTGGGGCCGCGCCGTCGAAACCGGCTACCTCGAGGACATCTGGAACGCCCCCACCAAGGACATCTACGACTACACCGCCACCCCGGAATTCCCGCCGGCACCGGATGAGGTCACCATCTCCTTCGAAGCCGGCGTGCCGGTCGCGATCGACGGCGTCAAGGTCACCCCGCTGCAGGCCATCAAGGAACTCAACCGCCGCGCCGGTGCCCAGGGCGTGGGCCGGATCGACGTCGTCGAGGACCGTCTCGTGGGCATCAAGTCCCGCGAGATCTACGAGGCACCGGGCGCCATGGCGCTCATCACCGCGCACAAGCACCTCGAAGACATCACGATCGAGCGCGAGCAGGCCCGCTTCAAGGCGACCGTCGGCCAGCGCTGGGCCGAGCTGGTCTACGACGGCCAGTGGTTCTCGCCGCTCAAGCGCTCCCTCGACGCCTTCATCGAGGACACCCAGAAATACGTCTCCGGCGACATCCGCATGGTGCTGCACGGCGGCCAGGCGATCGTCAACGGACGCCGCTCCGAGACCTCGCTCTACGACTTCGACCTTGCCACGTACGACACCGGCGACACGTTCGACCAGTCGATGGCGCGCGGATTCATCGAGCTGTGGGGCATGTCCGCCAAGGTTGCCTCCGGCCGCGACATCCGCGTCGCAGGAGAGTAGCCCCTGTGGCTGAGCAAAAGTCTGAGGCTACAAATACGGGAGCGCTGTGGGGCGGCCGGTTCGCCGGCGGCCCAGCGGACGCCCTCGCCGCGCTGAGCAAGTCCACGCACTTCGACTGGCGGCTGGCCCGCTACGACATCGCCGGGTCCAAGGCGCACGCCCGCGTGCTGCACAAGGCCGGGCTGCTGGACGACGCCGAACTGGACGGCATGCTGGCCGCCCTGACGCAGCTGGATGAGGACGTCGCCTCCGGCGCCTACCTGCCGGCCGAGTCCGATGAGGACGTGCACGGTTCGCTCGAGCGTGGCCTGATCGAGCGCGCCGGTACCCAGCTTGGCGGCAAGCTCCGCGCCGGCCGGTCCCGCAACGACCAGGTGGCCACCCTGGGACGGATGTTCCTGCGCGACCACGCCCGGATCATCGCCCGCGGCGTGCTCGCCACGATTGACGCTCTCGTGGACCAGGCCAAGGCGCACCAGGGCGTGGCCATGCCCGGCCGCACCCACCTGCAGCACGCCCAGCCGGTACTGCTCAGCCACCACCTGCTGGCCCACGCCTGGGCGCTGCTGCGCGACGTGCAGCGGCTGGCCGACTGGGATAAGCGCGCCGGGGTTTCGCCCTACGGCTCCGGTGCCCTGGCGGGCTCCTCGCTCGGCCTGGACCCCGAGGCCGTCGCCGCGGACCTGGGCTTCTTCTCGGCGACGCACAACTCGATCGACGGCACCGCCTCCCGCGACGTCTTCGCCGAGTTCGCCTGGATCACGGCCATGATCGGCGTGGACCTGTCCCGGGTCTCGGAGGAAGTGATCCTGTGGGCCACGAAGGAATTCTCCTTCGTCACCCTGCACGATTCCTACTCCACAGGCTCCTCGATCATGCCGCAGAAGAAGAACCCGGACGTGGCCGAACTCGCCCGCGGCAAGGCCGGCCGGCTGATCGGCAACCTGACCGGGCTGCTGGCCACCCTGAAGGGCCTGCCGCTCGCGTACAACCGCGACCTGCAGGAGGACAAGGAACCGGTCTTCGACGCCGCCGACACCCTGGAGGTCCTGCTCCCGGCAGTCTCCGGGATGATCGCGACGCTGAAGTTCAACACCGAACGGATGGAAGCGCTGGCGCCCCAGGGTTTCGCGCTGGCGACGGACATCGCCGAATGGCTGGTCCGCCAGGGTGTGCCGTTCCGCGAGGCGCACGAGCTCTCCGGCGCCGCGGTCAAGCAGGCCGAAAGCCGCGGCGTCGAGCTCTGGGACCTCACGGACGAGGAATACGCCGCCATCTCGGAGCACCTGACGCCGGAGGTCCGCACGGTCCTGTCCACCGAGGGTTCGCTCAACAGCCGGAACTCGCAGGGCGGCACCGCACCGGCCGCCGTCGAACGCCAGCTGCTGGCCCTCGAGGGCGAGCTCGCCGGTGTGCGCGAGTACGCGGGCTAATTAGCACACGCGAGAGGGTTCCCTGGCCGAGCTTGCGAGGCTAGGGTGCCGGTGGGGAGTTCCGGCAGCGTCTCGGCCGACGCTCCTGCATTGCCTGCAGGAGCGTCGGCGGATTTCTTGCCAAAAGTGAGCGAGCGTTGTGCGTTTGCCGCCGAAAACTCCCCGCTAGCATTGCGACATGAGCGAATCGTTCCGCCAACTGCTGCGTGCCCTGCCCGACTTCCCGGAAGTGCTCCCGGACTTCGACCCTGCGGCGGCGCCTGCGGACCCCGCGGAGCTGTTCCGGCTGTGGCTGGACGAGGCCCTGGCGGCCGGGGTGCCGCAGCCCAACGCGTGCAGCCTGGCCACCGCCGACGAGCACGGCCGGCCGTCGTCGCGGATGCTGATCCTGAAGGACATCGACGCCGACGGCTGGCACTTCGCAACCTCCAGGGAATCCCGCAAGGGAAAAGAGCTCACGGCCAACCCGCATGCGGCGCTGAACTTCTTCTGGCAACAGCAGGGCCGCCAGGTCCGCGTGGCCGGGGACGTCGTGGAGCTGTCGGCGGAAGCCTCGGCCGCCGACTGGCGGGCCCGGCCCGGCGCCGACGGCAGCGAAAATGCAAACAATGAAAACACAGACTGGCAGCTCTACGCCCTCCGGCCGCGCGAAATCGAATTCTGGCAGGCCCGGCACGACCGCCGGCACATCCGGCACCGCTACGCGCCCCGCTGACCGGGCAACGCTCAGTTAATCCGACTTAATCGGGTGGCTCGGTTTAGGATGGGCGCCATGACCTCAATCACACCAGAGAACCTTCGGGCAGAACTGCACCGCGCCGCCGGAGTCGTGGCCGGAATCGCCGCGAAACTGACGGAACAGGACATCAAAGCGCCGTCGGAACTGCCCGGCTGGAGCCGCGGGCACGTGCTGGCCCACATCTGCGGGATCGCCAACGCAATGGGCCGGCAGCTCGAATATGCCGCCCGCGGTGAGGGCGTCGAACTCTATGACGGCGGCTTCGAGGGGCGCAACCGCGCCATCGAGATGGCGGCCGGCCACAGCCTCGGGCAGCACCGGGCCGACCTCGACGCGGCGTTGGACCGGGCCCTGCGCGCCTTCGACTCCCTCGACGCGGCCGGCTGGCGTGAGCCCATCACCTACCGCGGAGGAGTCGTGTTCGACGGCGGCCTGGCACTGTGGCGCGAACTCGTCATCCATGCCGCCGATCTCGGCACCGGCCACGGACCGGAAACCTGGAGCCGCCCGTTCTGCGGGCACCTTTTCGATTTCCTCTCCGCCCGGGTACCCGAGGGCCAGCGCTTCGTGCTGCAGCCACTTGGCCTGCCCGCGGTGGCCATCGGGAGCGGCGGAACCTCGACCGTGATCAACGGCATGCTCACGGACATCGCCGCGTGGCTCGCCGGCCGCAACCCCACCCTCGGCAGCCTGCGCGCCACCGCCGCGGCCGACGGCGTCGACCTTCCGAAGCTGCTGCCCTGGCCTGCCGGCGTTCCGGTCAACAACTAAGCCCGCCCGGGTCCGGCAGGCCGTCCCTCGCACACGGTGCGCCCGTCAACAACTGAGCACGCCTGGGTCCGGCAGGCTATGGAATAGGGCCTAGGCCCGTGCCGTCGCGAGGGCTGCTTCGCGCTCCCGGTCCAACAGGCTGCCCTTGACGGCCAGCCCCCAGCGGAAGCCGCCCAAGGTCCCGTCGGTGCGGATGACGCGGTGGCAGGGAACAAACAGTGCCGCCGCGTTGAAGGCACAGGCACTGGCCGCCGCCCGGACGGCCTTGGCGTTGCCGGACAGCTCCGCGTACTCCGTGTAGGTCACCGGGCGCCCCGGCGCGACCGTGCGCAGCACGTCCCAGGCATGACTGCGGAACGGACCGGACTTCTGCAGCACCGGCACCCCCATGGCCGGCTCCGGATCGCCGGCATAGAACGCCTCCACGGCTTCGGAGATCCCGCCGAGCCCGGTGACGGTCTCGAATTCGGCCGGAAGCAGGTCAGCGTGGATCTGGCCGGTCAGCTCGCCGGGAACGGCGGTCCAGCCCGACGACAAGACAGCCCCGTCCCGGGCAATGATGGTGAACGGACCGTCCGGGGTGGACATGGTCAACAGCTGGGCTTTCATGGTTTCGCTTCCTTCGGAGTCTGCTTGTGGTTCTGCGTTGGAGCCTGCCTCGGCGGCAGGGACGGCTTGCGCGCCGCGGCCTGGGCAGCCGCTGCTGCGCGCCACAGGTGCATGGTGGCGTAGGAGCGCCAGGGGCTGACCTCACGGAAATCCGGGGTAAGGGTGGCGCCGTCGGGGGTCTCGGCGAGTGAACGGATGCCGTTGCGGACCGCGGCGTCGTTGGCCAGGAACACATCCGGCGCGCCGATGACCCGCATCGCGACGTATCCCACGGTCCACGGCCCGACGCCGGCCAGGGGCAGGAGTTTGGCCTCCAGCCCCTGCACGTCATCGCCGTAGCCGAAGTCGAGGTCGCCCGAGGCCA
Organism: Arthrobacter sp. 05T410; assembly: GCF_056396505.1. NCBI lineage: Bacteria > Bacillati > Actinomycetota > Actinomycetes > Micrococcales > Micrococcaceae > Arthrobacter > Arthrobacter sp. 05T410. The sequence goes on from NZ_JBFTLP010000002.1 coordinate 473,354, forward strand.
TCGCCGCCGCGGCGCCCCGGACAGCATCGATCCGCCGCTGCGGGCCTCGGAGCAGTTCGAAGCCGGTCCCGGCGATCTGCTCGGCCGTCGGGAAAAGCCGGTGGAGGCCGTCGTCGGGCACCAGGCTCGCGCTTCCGACCGCGGAAAGCTGGACCAGGGCGGTCCGCGCGGCGGCCACGGTGATCTGTTGGCCGATCATCGCCCGGATCAGCAGCTCCTGCGGATCAACGGCGCCGGGCATCCGCATGCCCGGCGTGCGCGCCACCGCGGCGGCCAGCCGGGAGTCGGCCTCGAGGGCGGCATCGATGGCGACCGGATCGGCGTCCAGGTCCAGCAGCCGGCGGACCCTGCTCAGCAGGGCGGCCAGATCCCGGAGGTCGACGGCGCCGATGGTCAGCACGAGCGGACGCCCGGGCGCGCCGGCGTCGTAATCCACGCGGAAGCGGGCATCGCCGTGCGTCAGCCGCAGGGTCCGGGCGTAGGAAGTGGAGGTACCTTCCTCGATCCCGGGGATGGCGCGGACTGCCAAAAAATCAAAGACGCCCGGGTCGAACGGTTCGCGGTACGGAAGGTTGAGTGTGAGCGCTGTGGTCGCCGCGGGGGAGCGGTGATGCCTGGCTGTGGCCCGGAGCGCGGAAGGCGTCATCGCAAAGACCTCGCCGATGGTCTCGTTGAACTGGCGCACGCTGCTGAATCCGGCGGCGAAGGCGATGTCCGAGACTTTCATGGCGGTGGAGACCAGCAGGGTGCGGGCGGTCTGGGCGCGGCTCGCCCGTGCCAGGGACAGTGGGCCGGCGCCGAGTTCGTGGCTGAGGATCCGATTGAGCTGGCGCGAGGAGTATCCGAGCCGGGCCGCGAGCCCCTCGACGCCGTCGCGGTTGATCACGCCGTCATTGATGAGCCGCATGGCCCGGCCGGCGATATCGGAGCGCACGTTCCAGGCCGGCGTACCCGGCACGGCCTCGGGCAGGCAGCGTTTGCACGCACGGTAGCCGGCGTCGTGCGCCGCGGCGGACGTTTCATAGAACGTGACATTGTCCGCCTTGGGCGTCCGCGCGGGGCACGAGGGCCGGCAATAGATGCCGGTGGTCCGGACAGCTGTGTAGAACTGCCCGTCGAATCGGGTGTCCCGGGCATCGATTGCCCGGTAGCGCTGCCAGAAGTCCATCACCCCATCCTGCCAGCTTCGCGGAGCAGCTGCTAGCGGAATTCGGACACTGCCGTCCTCTCCTTCGGCGGTGTTTGTTAAAGTCTGAGCATGACTTCCAGCCCGCTTCCTGCCCAGTCCGGCGCGGCCGAGATCGTCCGCGAGCTGCTCTCGGCCGATGCCCGGCACGTGGCGCCGCTGATCCTCGGCGCGGTGCTGACGCACGACGGGCCCGGCGGATCCGTCTCGGTTCGGATTACCGAAGTGGAGGCATACCTGGGCCCGCATGATTCGCACCACCCTGACCCCGGGTCCCACACCTTTCGCGGCCAAACGGCCCGCAACGCCCCGATGTTCGGTCCGGCCGGCCACCTCTACGTGTATTTCACGTACGGGATGCACCATTGCGCCAATATCGTGTGCGGGCCCGAGGGCGTGGCATCGGCGCTCCTGCTGCGGGCCGGCGAAGTGGTCGCGGGACATGAGCTGGCGAGGGCCAGACGGCCGACGTCGAAATCGGATGTCGACCTCGCGAGCGGGCCGGCCCGGCTGGCCACCGCGCTGGGACTGACGACGGCGGACAGCGGGCGGGATGCCCTCGCGCCGCCGTTCCGGCTGGAACCGGCCGCGTACCCGCCGGAGGGGGTCGCCGCGGGCATCAGCTCCGGTCCGCGCGTCGGCGTCTCCGGCGACGGCGGCAGCCACGAGTACCCCTGGCGGTTCTGGCTCAGCGGCGACCCGACCGTCTCCCGCTACAAGGCGGCAAAGCCGGCAAAGGCGCCAAGCGCCCGCGGCGCGTGAGGTAGCGGGCACTGTGTGCGCCCCGTTCCCGCGCCCTGATGCAGGCACGTGCGGTGGGGGATGATGGAGCAGTATGGGCGAGGGAAAGCGCGGAAAACCGGGCAGCGAGCTGGAGCGGCTCCAGATCTTCGCGGAGCTGGCCACCGAGTACTTCCGGATGGTGGAACTGTTCACCCCCGATGGCGGGCAGGTCGCGGCGGACTCCGTCGAAGCAGAGCGCCGGCACTGGATTGAGCTCTTCCGCGCGGCCCTGCTGCGCAAATTCATCGTTCCCGAAGAACACGTTTCGCTCAAACTCGTGGTGCGGGCGCTGCGCCTGTGCAACTACTCGGCGGACTCCCGGCTAGCCCAAGGCGCAGCGGAAGCGGCCGGGATGTTCACCAACGGCATGATCCGGGACCGCGAGGCGCTGATGGCCGAAATCGCCCTGGCCGACCATGACTTGTTCGAGGACGTCCTCTATGGACGGCTCCTTCACGGTGACGCCGACAGGTTCCGCCGGTCCGGATGGGCCGGGGACTACGCCCGGCTGAGCCGCGTGGCAGCCGGGCGGTTCGACGCCGAACGCGCGCTCCGAAAAGCGCTGGACATCGTCTCCTACGGGCTTGCCAACGAACTCCTGCGCCCGCCGGAGCCGGACGCCTTGCCTCCAGCGGCAGGGGATTAGGGGTTCCAGGTTGCTGCGAAGCTGCCCAGCGAGTAGCCGGCGCCGACGGCGAAGGGGGCGAGCCGGCGCCGCAGGTCCTCGCGCACGTGCGGCCACTCCTGCGAGAGGATCGAGAAGACGGCGGTGTCCGCGCGTCCCCCGCCTGGCGCCGCGCGGTGGCCGCGGAGGACCCCCTCGAATTGTGCGCCGAGGCGTTCGATCGCCGTCGCGCTCCGGGTGTTGCGGGCGTCGCAGCGGAAAGCCACCCGGTCCACTTCCAGTACCTCATAGGCGTAGGCGAGGAGCATGTGCTTGCTCGCCGGATTGACGTGGCTGCCCCAGAACTGCCGCCCGTAGAATGTTCCGCCGATTTCCAGGCGTTGCTGGTCCGGAACGTAGTCGCGGAGGGACGTCGTGCCCAGCAGGGCCCCTGTGCGCCCGTCCGTCACGGCGAACGGGATGGTGGCGGGATCCTCCAGCCGTGACCGGAACAGCGCCGCCAGCTCGCGGGCAGTCCCCGGCATCGGCGCCGCCATGCCTGCCCACATGCCGGCGTCCACAAAATCGAAGAGGCCTGCCGCATGGTGCGGGGCCAGCGGAACCAGCCGAATCCCATGGCCGGAGAGGACGATTTCGTGTCGCATTCGAGCATTCAATCACCGGCGGGATGGACAGGGGCGGCGAATCCGGCACCGACAGCGTGAACATTCGATGGCCGGCGGGTTGCCGCGGAGCTGGCGGGCCGGGAGGCCGGGGCCCGGGAGGCTTCCCGCTACCAGCCAGTAAGGTGGATGGGTGAATCAAAGCGACCCGAACCAGACGACGACTGCAATGCCGGTGGATGAGCTGATCAAGAGCCTGTGCGCCACCATCCCGGACTATCCCAAACCAGGGGTCAGCTTCAAGGACCTGACCCCGGTGTTCGCCGACGGCGCCGCCTTCGGGGCCGTCGTCGATGCCCTGGTGGGACCTTTCCAGGGCCAGTTCGACGCCGTCGCCGGAGTGGAGGCCCGCGGCTTCCTGCTCGCGGCGGCCGCCGCCTACGCCACCGGGACCGGGGTCATCACGGTTCGCAAGGCCGGCAAGCTTCCGCGCGAGGTGTTCTCCGAGGACTACGCCCTGGAGTACGGCACCGCCACCCTTGAGCTGCACACCACGGACCTGGCGCCGGGGAGCCGGGTGCTGATCCTCGACGACGTGCTCGCCACGGGCGGCACGCTCGGCGCCGCGGCGCGGCTGTTCGAGCGGTGCGGGATCCACGTGGCCGGCATCGGTGTGGTCATGGAACTCGACGATCTTGGCGGCCGCACGGCCCTGACCGGCCACAACGTCCGGTCCCTGTTGCGGATCTAGCGGGCCTGCCGGGCTGGACCATCCGGGACGTGTCGGTAGAATTCCCTGACGAAGACTGCCTTGGCATTGTTCGGCGACATGCAACAGCCGTGCCGCCGAAATGGCTGTAGAATGGTGGGTCTGTCTTTTTCGATAGGGGAACGTTCGATGCACGACGCTGATTTGGCCCATGAACGCGACTATGTGGCCGGACTTTACGCCCGGCTCGATGAGTTGCGGGCGGAGAAGCGCACCCAGCTGGCCCAGGTGCGCCGGGCCGGTGCCGTGGGCACCATGCAGAACGTTTCCGAACGTGATGCCTTCGCCGCCCTCTACGAGGACCGTCTCGCCCAGCTCGACGCCGTCGATGACCGGCTCGTGTTCGGCCGCCTGGACCTGGACTCCGGGGAGGCCCAGTACATCGGCCGCATCGGCTTGACCACCGAGGACCTGCAGCGGCTCATGGTGGACTGGCGTGCGCCCGAGGCCGGCCATTTCTACCAGGCCACGGCATTCGACCGGCAGGGCGTCCGCCGCCGTCGCCACCTGATCCTGCAGGGCCGCGAGGTCAAGGCAATCGAGGATGACGTGCTCGACGCCGGCATGCTCGCCGACAACGATTCGCTCCAGGGCGAGGGTGCCCTGCTGGCTGCCCTGAACTCCAAGCGGACGGGCCGGATGTCAGACATCGTCGGCACCATCCAGTCCGAGCAGGACCGGATCATCCGTTCCTCCATCTCCGGCGCCCTCGTGGTCCAGGGTGGCCCGGGCACGGGCAAGACCGCTGTCGCCCTGCACCGCGCCGCGTACCTGCTCTACACGCACCGGGACCGGCTCAAGAGCGCCGGCGTCCTGCTGGTGGGGCCGACGTCGTCCTTCATGAAGTACATCGAACGCGTGCTGCCCTCGCTCGGCGAGACCGGCGTCGTCATGGCGAGCCTGGGCCGGCTGATGCCCGGCATCACCGCCGTGGCCGAGCCGGACTCCGCCGTCGCCGCCATCAAGGGCCGGCTCGACATGGCCGAGGTGGTCGCCAACGCCGTGGCCAACCGGCAGCGCATTCCGGCCGGAAACCGGACCCTTGAGGTGGACGGCCGCAAACTGGTCCTCACACCCAGGCAGGTCCGCCGCGCCAAGGAGAGGGCGCGCGCCACGGGCAAACCGCACAACGAGGCCCGCGTCTCCTTCGTCAAGATCCTGCTCCGCGAATTGACCGAGCAGATGACGGAGCTGGTGGAGGCAGGCAACATCGGCAACAACGCCGACCGCTCCTACCTGGCGGAGGATGTCCGCTCGGCCCGGGATGTCCGGATCGCCCTGAACCTGTGCTGGATGCCGATGACCCCGGAGAAACTCGTGGGGGAGCTGCTCAGCAAGCCGGCCATCCTCGAGGCATGCACCCCGAACCTCAGCCCGGAAGAACGCGCGCTGCTGCTCCGCCCGGCCGATTCGCCCTGGACCGAGTCCGACGTTCCGCTGCTGGACGAGGCTGCCGAATTGCTCGGCGAGCTTGATGCCGCCGCCGGGCGCGGCCTGGCGCAGCAGGAACAAGACCGGGCCCGCGACCTGGCCAACGCCAAGCAGACCCTGGTCAACATGGAAACCGCCGGTGTGGACGTCCTTGTCACGGCCGAAGACCTGGTGGACCAGAACCAGGAGCGTGAGACGCGGCTGACCGCTGCCGAGCGTGCCACCACGGACCGTTCCTGGGCCTTCGGGCACATTGTGGTGGACGAAGCGCAGGAGCTGTCACCCATGCAGTGGCGGCTGCTGGTCCGCCGCTGCCCGCTGAAGTCCTTTACGATCGTGGGCGACATCGCGCAGACCAGTTCTGTTGCCGGCGCCAACTCCTGGCACAGCGCCCTGGGCCCCATGTTTGGCGACCGCTGGCAGCTCGAGGAGCTGACCGTCAACTACCGCACCCCGTCCCAGATCGCCGAGGCCGCCGCCCGCATGGCGACCGCGGCCGGACTGGTGGTTTCGGCGCCCAAGGCCGTGCGGGAAGGGCGCTGGTCCCCGGTCATCGACAAAGTCGGCCAGGGCCAGATCGTCAACAAGCTCGTCGAGGTGCTTCCGGAGGAACTGGACGCCATCGAGGGCGGCCTGCTGGCAGTCATCGCCGACGGCGGCCTTCTCCCCGAGGCCAGCGCGGCACTGCGGGCCGTGTACGGCCACCGGGTCGGGACGGGCGCCGGGAGTTACGCGCAGGACATCGTGGTGATCAGTCCCCGCGAGGCGAAGGGGCTGGAATTCGACGGCGTCGTGGTCCTGGAACCGACCGACATGCTCAACCACGAGCACGGCCGGGTGGGTGACCTGTACGTGGCCATGACCCGGCCCACCCAGCGCTTGCGGCTCATCGCCGCCGCCGGAGTCCCGGCAGGCATCGAGGAGTAGGCCCGGGCCGGCGGGCGTCACCTGCGCTGCGGCCCGGTTGATCCTGCTAACTTAGATTCCGTGTCCCAGCTAAATATTCTCGATGCCCAGCAGAACGATCCCAGCTTTGCCAATATCTGGCAGGAGCTGAAATGGCGCGGCCTTGTCCACGTCTCCACGGATGAGGCGGAGCTCGAAAAGCTCCTCGCCGGCGACCCCGTGACGTATTACTGCGGCTTCGATCCGACCGCACCGAGCCTGCATCTGGGCAACCTGGTCCAGCTGCTGCTCATGCGCCGGATCCAGCTGGCCGGCCACAAGCCGCTCGGACTTGTGGGCGGCTCCACGGGCTTGATCGGTGATCCGCGTCCGACGGCGGAACGCACCCTGAACACGAAGGACACCGTGTCCGAGTGGGTGGGCTACCTTCAGGCCCAGGTCCGTCGGTTCCTGAGCTTCGAGGGCGACAACGCGGCCCGGATGGTCAACAACCTGGACTGGACGGCGCCCCTGAGCGCCATCGACTTCCTGCGCGAGATCGGCAAGCACTACCGTGTCGGCACCATGCTCCGCAAGGACGCCGTTGCCTCCCGCCTCAGTTCCGACGAAGGCATCAGCTACACGGAGTTCAGCTACCAGATCCTGCAGGGCATGGACTACCTTCAGTTGTTCCGCGACTACGCTTGCATGCTGCAGACCGGCGGCTCGGATCAGTGGGGCAACCTCACCAGTGGCACCGAGCTCATCCGCAAGGTTGAGGGCAAGCACGTCCACGCCCTGGGAACGCCGCTCATCACCAACTCTGACGGCACCAAGTTCGGCAAGAGCGAGGGCAACGCGATCTGGCTGGATCCAACCATGTGCAGCCCGTACGCGTTCTACCAGTTCTGGCTCAACACGGCGGACGCCGACGTCGCGGACCGACTCAAAGTGTTCACCTTCCTGAGCCGCGCCGAGATTGAGGAACTGGAGCTCGCGATCGCCGAACGGCCCTTCGCCCGCGAGGGCCAGCGAAAGCTGGCCTACGAGGTGACTTCGCTCGTCCATGGCGTGGACGCCACCGAGAAGGTCATTGCGGCTTCCGCCGCGGTGTTCGGCAACGGCGACCTCTCCGTACTGGACGAAGCGACACTGAAGGCGGCAACCTCCGAGCTGCCCTCCGCCACGGTTGACGCCGGCGCCCTGGGCATCATCGAGCTGCTGGTCGCCTCCGGTCTGTCTGAGAGCAAGTCCGCCGCACGCCGCACTGTGGGGGAGGGCGGCGCCTACGTCAACAATGCGAAGGTATCTGACCCCGACGCCGTTATTGCGGCCAGCGAGTTGCTGCACGGGCGCTACCTGCTTCTGCGCCGGGGCAAGAAGAACCTGGCAACGGTGGAAGTCGCCGCGCCCTGACCAGCACGGGATCCTGACTGGTACCGAAAACGCACCTGCACGCTCCTTCCCGGCCGATTTGCACGGCCGGGAAGGAGCGTGTATTGTTTTCTGAGTTGCCGCCGTTGAGTGGTGACAAACCCCCACAAATGAGAAGCAATTCTTCATGCGCCAGGCGCACATAATGAAAATTGCTTCAATTCTGCTGGGCGGATTCGCTCCGCAAAGCGAAATTCCGATGAAAATCGCGAATTTGCAAAGTGGAAATGAATGAAATAAGCTGTAAACATCGCAGCGAAGAAAAAACGGAATAAAGAATTCATGGAAATGAATTGTTTCGGCAAGTATTCGAATGTGTCTGTTGTTTGAGAACTCAATAGTGTGCCAAGTTTGTTGATACCAATTTATTGTATTGAATTGGTTGAATTTGCCGGGCCCGCCACCCCGTGGTGTGGTCTGGTGTTATTTGGCTGGTTTCAAATTTTGTGCAGCGTGTGYATCCCGTTTTCCCGGGGGCGCATGTTGTGTCTGTTTTACTTCAACGGAGAGTTTGATCCTGGCTCAGGATGAACGCTGGCGGCGTGCTTAACACATGCAAGTCGAACGATGATCCGAATACCGGATATGACTCCTCATCGCATGGTGGGGGGTGGAAAGCTTTATTGTGGTTTTGGATGGACTCGCGGCCTATCAGCTTGTTGGTGAGGTAATGGCTCACCAAGGCGACGACGGGTAGCCGGCCTGAGAGGGTGACCGGCCACACTGGGACTGAGACACGGCCCAGACTCCTACGGGAGGCAGCAGTGGGGAATATTGCACAATGGGCGCAAGCCTGATGCAGCGACGCCGCGTGAGGGATGACGGCCTTCGGGTTGTAAACCTCTTTCAGTAGGGAAGAAGCGAAAGTGACGGTACCTGCAGAAGAAGCGCCGGCTAACTACGTGCCAGCAGCCGCGGTAATACGTAGGGCGCAAGCGTTATCCGGAATTATTGGGCGTAAAGAGCTCGTAGGCGGTTTGTCGCGTCTGCCGTGAAAGTCCGGGGCTCAACTCCGGATCTGCGGTGGGTACGGGCAGACTAGAGTGATGTAGGGGAGACTGGAATTCCTGGTGTAGCGGTGAAATGCGCAGATATCAGGAGGAACACCGATGGCGAAGGCAGGTCTCTGGGCATTAACTGACGCTGAGGAGCGAAAGCATGGGGAGCGAACAGGATTAGATACCCTGGTAGTCCATGCCGTAAACGTTGGGCACTAGGTGTGGGGGACATTCCACGTTTTCCGCGCCGTAGCTAACGCATTAAGTGCCCCGCCTGGGGAGTACGGCCGCAAGGCTAAAACTCAAAGGAATTGACGGGGGCCCGCACAAGCGGCGGAGCATGCGGATTAATTCGATGCAACGCGAAGAACCTTACCAAGGCTTGACATGGGCCGGACCGGGCTGGAAACAGTCCTTCCCCTTTGGGGCCGGTTCACAGGTGGTGCATGGTTGTCGTCAGCTCGTGTCGTGAGATGTTGGGTTAAGTCCCGCAACGAGCGCAACCCTCGTTCCATGTTGCCAGCGCGTAATGGCGGGGACTCATGGGAGACTGCCGGGGTCAACTCGGAGGAAGGTGGGGACGACGTCAAATCATCATGCCCCTTATGTCTTGGGCTTCACGCATGCTACAATGGCCGGTACAAAGGGTTGCGATACTGTGAGGTGGAGCTAATCCCAAAAAGCCGGTCTCAGTTCGGATTGGGGTCTGCAACTCGACCCCATGAAGTCGGAGTCGCTAGTAATCGCAGATCAGCAACGCTGCGGTGAATACGTTCCCGGGCCTTGTACACACCGCCCGTCAAGTCACGAAAGTTGGTAACACCCGAAGCCGGTGGCCTAACCCCTTGTGGGAGGGAGCTGTCGAAGGTGGGACTGGCGATTGGGACTAAGTCGTAACAAGGTAGCCGTACCGGAAGGTGCGGCTGGATCACCTCCTTTCTAAGGAGCACCTACAAC